>NZ_CP064655.1:1892500-2261943 GCF_018141525.1 Miltoncostaea marina | reverse complement strand
TCGAGCTCGGCCAGGCGCTGCGCCGAGGCCTCCTCGGCCGCACGGCGTGCCTGCGCCTCGCGCTCCAGCCGGGCGCGGCGACGAGCCGACCGCGGTCCCTTCCCTGCTGCCCTTCCGAGTGCGCTCAGGCCCTCCTCGCCCGGCCCGAGACCAGGCAGCGGCGGCGCCGGCGGCGTGGCCGCGCGGCGGCGTGAACTGCCGTGGGGGGGAGGGGGGGGAAGTTCTGGGGGTAGTTCCAGTGGGGGCGACGTAGCCCCCTTTTCCGGCGCGCCCACGCCCTCTTTTCGCTGGCGGGCATTAGAGGGCGTCACGCCCTCTTTTCCGTCGCGCCGCTCGCGCCACTCGGCCATGCTCAGGACGCGCCAGGTGTGGGCGTGCCCGCGGCCGTTGGAGCCGGGCCGGACGAGGTCGATGCGACCCATGCTCGCCAGCTCGTCGAGCAGCCGGCGCACGTGGCGATGATCGATGCCGGTCTCGTCGGCGACCACGCGGCTGCCGATCTTCACGAGGCCGTCATCGTCCGCCCGGCGGGCGAGGAAGATGAGGACCATCTTGCGCCCGAGCTGGCGGCGGCCGAGGGTTCCGTCGCGCTGGGCCTCGCGGAGCAGGGGCCAGCTCACGGCACCGCCCGCTGGGCCGCGTCGATCCACTCCTGCGCCGTTTCGACGGCGACGCCGGTGATCGGCCAGCGCTGGCCGCTCGACTGGCCCGCGCGCCCGACCCAGAGGCCGCGACGCTCGCCCATCGCCCAGACGGAGACGAGCACGAGCGGCCCGTCGGGGATGCCCGTGAGGCGCCGCACGTCGGGCGGGACGACGATCGGGACCGCCGTCACGCCGTCCGCCTCGTCGCCGGGTCGACGCGCTGCCAGCACGAGGCGCAGCGCGGCAGGCCGCCGTCGCGCGGCAGGATGAGGAGTTCGTGGCCTCGCAGGTTGCCGTAGCGGCGCAAGGCGCAGAGGGCGCGGAGGTGGGTCACCACGACCTCTCTCGCTCGCGGATGATGCGCCTGCACTTCGGGCAGGCGCGCGGATGGTCGGGGTCGAAGGTCGCGTTCTGGAGCCGCCCGACCGACGCGCCGCAGAGCGCGGCCATGTTCGACCGCGGACCACCAAGCCGGCGGCCGCTCTCGGCGTGGCCGAGCGGGCCGTCGGGGTGGTCCGCGTCCCGGCGGGTGAAGGCGAGGTAGCGGCTCACGACCGCCCTCCGATCCAGCGCCAGCGGGCGCCGTAGTGGTCGTCGGCGAGTCGCTCGACGGCGCCCTCCTGGAGCAGCTCGTCGAGCGCCCGCGCCGTGGCCGGGCCCCAGCCGCCGGGGACCGTGGCCGGGCCGGCGCCCTCGGGCGTCATCACGGCGCGCACCGCGAAGACGACCTGGCCGAGGGCCACCGGCTGGCCGGCGCAGGCCAGCGCGTTCGCCGCTGCGGCGCGCAGCTCGTCCGCCGGGATGTCGAGGACGGTGGCTGCCGGGCTCATCAGATCCACCGCGCCGCGAGGGAGACGGCGAGGACGGCCGCCATCGCGACCATGAGGACGGCGGCCAGGGAGAGGCGCCGGCCGCGGGCGGCCCACTCGTCGCCGAGGAAGGGCGCCGGATCGCCCAGGTGCTCGTCGAAGGTGCCCCGCACGGCTCAGCCCTCCGACGGCGGCGAGCCGCCGAAGCCGGGGTGCTGGCCCTTCATGTGGCGCGCGAGGTTCGCGAAGGTGCGGTTGCAGCAGGGGCAGACGCCCGCGGCGACGCGCCCCCGCTCACGGTCGCGGTCGTTGCGGAACCGCGTCGCCCGGGCCTTCTGCGCCCGGGCCGTGGCGCGCGCCTGGTCGCGCTCGGCGGCCAGGCGGCCCGCCTCGCGACGCTCGACCTTCAGCGCCCGCCGCAGGCGGTCCTCCTCGCTCTCGCCGACGAACCACCAGGTGTGGCCGAGCGGGCACGAGAGCCGCCAGCCGTTCGCCTGGTCGCCCGGGTACCTCCGGGCGGACCTCTCCAGCGACGCGGGGATCGCGTAGCGGATGTGGCAGGTCGGGCAGTCCACGGCCACCAGCTCGTGGTCCGCGCTGAACTTGTCGCCCTCGCTCGCTGCGTGGACGGTCGTGGGGCGGGCCTGGCTCGGCATCAGCCCGTGACGGCCGGCGGCCGCTGGTAGCGCTTGACGATGCGGCAGCGGAACGTCAGCCCGCGGTCGCGGTAGCGCTTCGGGCCGGCGCCGACGGTGTTCAGCCAGCGGCACCAGACCGCCGGCCCGGCCGTCCGTGCGGGCGGCCGCGGGCGGCGCGTGGAGGGCCGCGGCGGCTTCGCGCGCCGCTTCGGCGGCGTCACCCGAATCGGGGGCTCGATCGTCGAGGGCCGGGGTGGCGCGGTCGGGGTTGCGTCGGGCGCGCGCGGGGCCGGCGGCGGAGCGGGAGCGGGGATCACGCAGGCCGCGCTCGTCCAGGTCGTGAAGCCGTCCGACGCCGACGCGCGCACGGCGCCGCGCGCCGTGGCCGGGACGGCGATCGTCCAGCCGGGGCCCGCGTACGGACCGCTCCTGTGCACGCCGGCGTCGCTGGCGATCGTCAGGTCGGCGAGGGGCAGCGCGCTCGGCCGGAAGTCCGAGAGCGTCACCTCGGTGCAGGTCGGGCTGAGCGCGACGTTGCCGAGCGCGGGGGTTGCGCCCCCGACGAGCGCCGCGAGGCGCAGACCGTCGACCCGGTCGGTGGCCGCGGCGCGCGGAGACTGGATCCGGTTGCGGCTCACGCCCGCGCCCCCGAGAGCGACCACACGGCGCGCGCGTGCTGACGCGAGGCCTCGGCCGCGATCCTCCCGGAGGGCACCCGGCGCTCGGCCACCCGCCGGCGCGCCGCGGCGGTCTGGCCGGCGCGCGCCGCGCAGCTCGCGTGGCACTCCGGCTCGCCGCAGCCCGGGCACTCGACCTCGCACGGATCGCAGAAGGTCCCCACGAGGCCGAGCGAGAGCGGGTCGCCGCAGTCCTCGCAGCGGCCGTACGGCGCGGCGGGCGAGGGAAAGCTCGCCCGCCGGCGCACGGCGCCCTGGTCGTCGATGGCGGCGCCACCCCCGCTCAGGGCGGGCGGGGGAAGGTGGCCACGCCCCGGCGTGCAGCGGTCCGGGGCAGACTGCGCCTTCGGCTCGAACGACTCACCGCGGAGCGGCCGCATGGCGTCGGCGCGCTCCTCCTCGCCCGTCCCGGGGCGATCCTGCGCGGAGGTGGCTACATCGCCGTCACCTCCTCGGTCGTGGTCAACCTCAGCGGGGCCGCGGCGCGCGCAACTTCCGCGCAACCGCGCGCCGGTATCGTCGGCTAAGCCGTCCTCGTCGCCGGACTCGGATCCCGCTTCGCCACCGGACTCGCGTGTCTCCGCGTGTCCCTCCGTACCGCCCTCGGCAAGCTCGACAAGCTGGGGGTCACTGGTTCGAGCCCAGTAACGCCCACTCACAGAGGGCCCCGGTCACCGGGGCCCTCCGCGTCTCGTGCGTCAGTCCGCGGGGACGATCGAGTACTCGATCCTCGCGAGGTTGCGGCGCCCGTCGAGGCCGAGGAACCGCTGGTAGGTGCCGGTGTCGATCGCGCTGCGGGGATGTCGACCGCTCGCAGCCCCAGGTCGTCGTCGCCTCCTGGGTCGTCGTACTCGAGCAGTTGGCCCGAGATGGTGAAGTGGTCCGGGAAGCGCCCGTCCGCGCCCTTGGCGACGGTCACGCGCCGCTCGCCGATGACGCCGCCGCCCTCGCCGGGCCACGCCGTGCCCTTCTCGATCTCCAGGAAGTCGGGCGGGTCGTCGATCCTCCAGAGGTCCATCGTCTGGTCACCCAGCGTGAACGCCACGTGGCCGTAGACCTCGGCCTCGCCGTCCTCCTCCGACTGGTCCCAAAGATCCTGTCGAGCGAGACCGTGGAGGTGCGCCGCACCCGATCGCACTGCCGGACGTCGTACTCGGAGGCGAGGATGATGCGCGCGACGGCGTTGTCCTTCAGGGAGCGCAGCTTGTAGGACAGCGCGCGCCCGGTGACTGCCTGCTGTAGTCGCCGCCCGTCGCGATCAGGGCGTTGAGCCCGTCGACGCCGGCGACGACCGCGCCTGCGGCCTGCCCGCCGGACCCTCCGAGCACGTAGGCCTTGAGCGAGGAGTTCTCGAGCACACGCCTGTAGCGGGCGCCCACCTCGAAGCTCACGGACTGCGCCGCGTTCTTGAAGCCGGCCGCCAGCGCCGCGGAGACCTCGGACGCCGAGTACGACGAATCGGCCGTGAACAGGATCTGGCGTCCGTAGGTGACCGTGGAGACGTACATCGGCGACGCCGTCCCGAGGCCGCCGGCGTCGGGCGGCGTGCGGAACATCGCGGCCGGCGACGCCGGCAGATCGACGTCGATCGTGTAGTGGATCTGCTGGAACTTCACGACCACCCGGCTCCTGACGTCCTCCTTGCCGTAGTCGAACGCGGCCGCCACCCTGACGGCCGGGTTCCTGTAGTCGGCGCTGAGGCTCAGGGCGAGCTGCTCCTGCGAGAAGACCTCGTCGATCTCGTAGTTGATGCGTGCCGGCGTCGCCCCGGTGACCTCGCCGGCCAGGATGTCGTTGATCGCGGTCCGGACGGCCGACAGGCTCGGCTGGGCGACCGTGCGCGCCGGGCTGCCGGAGATGTTCTCCAGCGAGAGCGAGAGCGTCATGGGCGCGCGGTCGGCCACGAGCGGGACGTACGCGCCGCTCGCGATCGTGTCGCCGTGGATGATCGAGCCGGGATAGATGACGTCCGACGCCGGGTCCATGAGGAACAGCTCGTCGTAGCCGGGGGCCGCCGTGGACCTGACCGTCGTGCAGACGTCGTCGCCCGACGACTCCGCCGCCCCCCTGCCGATCTCGGCAGCCGCGGCCTCCGGCACCTGGTCGAGGCCGGCCATCGACCTGACGTGCGTGTCGAAATCGACGCCCTCGCCCCTCCCGGGAGGCGGCGGTGTCGGCGGACGCCGGATCTCCTCGAAGCCGGCCGGCCTGTCGAGGTCGTCGACGACGGCCACGTCGCGGCCGCTGCCGCCCCTCGGCCACTCCGCCACGCCGTCGCGCGCGTACACCGTGTCGTCACCGGCGTCGCCGCGCATGACGTCACGTTCCGGCCCGCCCCTGACGGCGTCCCCGCCGGCCCCGCCGGTGACGGTGTCGTCGCCCCGCTCACCGCGGAGCCGGTCCCCACCGCCCCCGCCGAGGATGCGATCCCTGCCGACGCCGCCGGCGACGGTGTCGGCACCGGCGCCGGCGTCGATGCGGTCGTCGCCGGCCCCACCGCGCACGGCGTCGGGTCCGCCTCGGGCGCAGATCGCGTCGCGGCCCCGGAGGCCGCGGATGACGTCGGCGCCGGTGGTGCCGAGGACCAGGTCATCGCCGTTCGTCCCCAGCGTCACGCGCCCGGGCTTGGCGATGAGCGTCGGCGTCGTCCCGACGCACTTGGGTCCCTGCGCGTTCGCGGGCGATGACGCCCCGAACCACAGGGCCCCGGCCAGGGACGGCGACGACGGCCACCACCTGCGGGCTGCACCACGCGCGCCGGATGGCACGGGAGGCATGCATTTCCGACCCCCTGACACCGGAATATGTGACGCCTCGACGCTCTCATCGAGGTCACGGCCGCCCCATCCGTGGCGCACGCCGACGCCGCGCGGCTTCCCGGATCGCGCTGTTGCGGATTCGTACGAGTCCGCAGGAGGCGTCACCGAACGCCACGTCCCGGCGGGGCGGCGGTCGTCCGGCACGCGCCGGCCGCGGGCGTCCGCCCCCGCAGCGCGCCGGGCCCGGGGCCGGCGCCGGGCTACGGCACGAGGCGGATGGGCCTGATCACCGGCGCCAGGCGTGGCTGGCGCGCCTCGCCGGGGCGGTCCACCGCGCCCAGCGCCACGCCGACCGCGACCCGCAGCCGCGTACGGGCGTCGAACGTGCGGGCCCGGCGGGGGACCGCGATGCACACGATCTTCCGCCCGGGACGGCGGAAGGTGACGAGGTCGGCCCCGAAGAGGCGCCGGCTGCGGATGCCGCTGAAGATCGTCACGAGCACCCGCGCCCGGCGCGAGCTCACGACCTTGGTGAGGACGCACCGCGAGGTGCGCAGGGAGCGGATCGAGATGCGCCGCGGGGTCGTCACGCGCGCCGGCCCGCTGCGGATGGTCTGCGGGCTGGGGATGGTCGTCGCGAGGTCGGGCGGGGGCGCCGCGGGCACCTGCGGGGTCGTGCCGAACGACCAGAAGCTGGCGACCGTGCGGCTGCCGCGCGCCGGCAGGCGCACGTCCCACTGCAGGGCGGCCCCGTTGTCGACGACGTTCGCCGGGTCCGGCGGCGCGAGGAACGTGTCGGCGAGGGGTGGCCCGCCGGTCGCCACGCCGCGCATGCGCGAGTAGACCGTCGAGAAGGCGCCCTCCTCGAAGTGCGAGGCGGGCGTGATCGGGACGAAGATCTGGAAGAAGTCGGCGGCCGGCGTCTGTCCGCCGATCGAGCGCGTCGCCGGGTCGAAGTACCCGAATCCGCGGTCGGAGCCGCGCAGGTAGAGGTCCGCGTAGGCGAAGACGCTCACGGGGACGGCGGCCGTCCCCGCGTTGGTGATCCGCCGGTCGATGCGGAAGTACGGCTGGCCGGCCACCATGCGCACGGTCTCGGTGATCCGGAGGGTGGTGCCGGGGAGATCGACGGTCGTCGTCACCGTGAAGGGCGCCGCCGCCGAGCCGTCGCCCGCGACGCCGGTCTGGCCCACCTCGGTGTAGGGGACGTCCGCCCCCGGGCCGAAGAAGCGCCCGCCCGCGACCACGTAGGTCCCGGAGCTGCCGTGCTCGTTGCTGGGCGAGTAGACCTGGCCCGCCGTGTCGCCGCCGTAGTAGACCTGCAGCGCCGTGTCGGCGGAGGCCTTCACGACCAGGGGGCTGGAGGCGATCGTCTGGCACTGGCCGGGGCAGGTCGCGGCCGCCGCGCCGGACGCGGCCGCCAGGATCGCCGCCACGGCGAGCGCGACGCCGATCGCGACGGACCGCCACGCGTGCCGCGCGTTCGGCGTGCCGTGCGTGTGGGCGTGATGGCTCACGATCTCGGCGCCTTCGAGCCCTAGAGACCACACCGCGGGCGACCCCGTCAACCCGCGTCACGGAGACGTCGCCCGCGCGGCCACCGCCGGCGGTGGCCCCGGGCGGGGGGCGGACGCCCGCGACGCGCGGCCAGGGCGGCCCTGGCCGATCCGCCCGGCGCGGCCTCGACCTGCGCCCGGCGCCCGGCCGCGACGCGCGATGGGAGCATCGCCGCATGGCGGAGGCGATCGACACCGGGGCGCACGGTGGGCCGCGAGCGTGACCCCGCACCGGCCCGCACCAGCGTCGCGGCCGGCGTGCGCGCCGGCGTGCGCGCCGACCCGGGCTGGCGCGTGGAGCGCGACGCCGCCGGCCGCGCCGTGTGGCCGTCGCGCTGGCAGGCGCTCGCGGGGCGCCGCTCCGCGGCCCGCCGGCGCCCGGCGCCGGCCTGAGCGGCGGCGTGCGATGCCGCCCGGGTGACGACCGGCGCGCCGGCGCGCGGCTCGGGCCCGCCGTCCTCGGCGCCGTCGCCCACCGGCGGAGGTGCACGCGAGCCAGGTGCGCACGGGCGCCGCGACACCCTCCCGGCGCACCGCCCGGGGTCGCCTCGCTCGTGCTGGAGGATGGACGGCGGCGACGAGGAGCAGGCGATCGCCGCGCCGCTGCACGACGCGGCCGAGGACGGGGGCGGCGTCCCCGCGCGGGCGGCCATCGGCGAGCGCTCCGGGCCCCGCGCGGCCGGGATCGTGGAGGCGCTCCCGGACGGCCTCGCCGGGGACCCCCGCGCCACGGCGCCGTGGCGAGCGCGCGCGGGGCGCCACCCGACGCACATGCCGGCCGAAACCGGCGAGGCCGTGCCGCGGCTCGCGCTCGCCGGCGATCTGCACGACGCCTCGGCGATGCTGCGCGACCTGCGGGCGCACGGCCCGGCCGTGTGGGACCGCCTCACGGCGGGCTCGTCGCGGTGTCCCGGGCGCCGCTCGCGAGCCCCATGGTCGGCGAAGTGGAGCGCGTGGTGGCCGGGCTGCGGCGGGCCGCCGGCGCCGGCGGCAGACGGCGCCGGTTTCCCGCGCCCGCGCGCGGGGGAGGGTGGGCGGCGTGGGACGCGTGAAGCTCGTCTACTGGTCGCTGCTCGCCGTGCTGGCGGCGCTGACCTTCTTCCTCGTCGCGGCGGGCGCGCGCGTGCTGCGCGGCCGGCCGGCCGGCGGGGGCGCGGACGCGCCCCCCGGGTAGCGCGGTCCCCGGGGGCGGGTGCCCCCGGGCGGCCTCAGCCCTCCGGCTCGGGCGCCGCGTCGGGGTCGTCCGCCCCGAGCAGCTCCTCGGGGAAGCTCAGCTCCCGCAGGGCCGCCTGCAGGTCGACGATCTCGGAATGTGTCCAGGGCTCCATGGCCCGGTCCCCTTTCCCCACGGGACGCCGGAGTATGCGCCCCGGGCATCCGATTCACACGATCGGGGGATGCGGGGTGCTCCCGCAGGGTACCGGCCACCCCGGCCGGGCGGCCCCGGGAGGTCGGCCGCGAGCCGGCTGACCGGTCCCGAGGGCGGACCACCCGGTCGACCAGGAGGGCGTTCCGCACTCGGAGCGTAGGCTTGACGTATCACCACGTGAGGAGGAGGGATGGCGGTCGAGCCGGGGTCCCCACGCGTCGAGGCGGCGCCGGCCGGCCTGCGCGACGACCTCCTGGCCCGGGCGCTGGCGCGCGGCGACGGCGAGGCCTTCGCCGGCATCTGCGCCCGCGCGCGGCCGACGATCACGCGGATGGGCGCGCGCCTGGTGGGGCGCGACGCCGCCGAGGACCTCGCGCAGGACGTGCTGGCGCGGGTCTGGGAGCGGCGGGGGCAGTTCGACCCGGGGCGCGGCCGGCTGATGAGCTGGATCTGGGGCATCGCGCGCAATGCCGCCACCGACCGGCTGCGGGAGCGCTCCGGCGAGGCCCAGGCGCACGGCCGCCTGCGGGCGGTCGCGCAGCTGGCCGACCCCGAGGTGCCCGAGGAGCGGCTGCTGGCGCGGGAGGCGGCCGACGGGGTGCGCCGCGCGCTCGCGGCGCTCGACCGCGAGCAGCGCGCCGCGATCTGGCGCTCGTTCTGGCTCGACCAGTCGCACGCCGAGATCGCCCGCTGCACGGGGGAGCCGCTCGGCACCGTGAAGGGCCGCATCCGGCGCGGCATCTCGCGGATGGCCAGGGACATGCCGGCCGGGCGCGGGTGAGGGTGGCGGGCGGGCCGCTGCGCTCCCGCCCGGGCGCCATCCGCGACGAGCTGCGCGCCGAGGGCGGCGCCGGCCACGCCGCCGACGCGGGGGCGGATCGCCCGGGGCGGGCCCGCCCACTCGCCTCACCGCCCGTGGAGCCGATCTTCTTCCGCACCGCCGCCGAGCTGCGGGACTGGTTCGATGAGCACCACGCGACCGCCGGCGAGCTGTGGCTCGGCATCTGGAAGCGGGGCGCCGGCGAGACCGGGGTCACCTGGCGCGAGGCGGTCGACGAGGCCCTCTGCGTGGGCTGGATCGACTCGGTGGTGCGTCGGATCGACGACCGGCGCCACATGCAGCGCTTCACGCCGCGGCGGCCGCGCAGCCGGTGGAGCGACGTCAACGTGGCCCGGGTCGAGGAGCTGATCCGCGCCGGGCGCATGCGCCCGGCCGGCCTCGCGGCCTTCGCGGCCCGCAGCCCGGAGCGCACCGGCACGTACACCCACGAGCAGGCGGGCGAGCTCGAGCTGCCGCCGGAGGCGCGGGCCCGCCTCGAGGCGGGCCCGGGCGCGCGGGAGTTCTTCGACGCGCAGACGCGCACCTACCGGCGCCAGACGATCTGGTGGGTGACGAGCGCGAAGCGCGAGGAGACGCGCGAGCGGCGCCTCGCGCGCCTGATCGAGGCGTCGGCGGCGGGGCGGACGCTGCGCCAGTTCACCCCCCTGCCGCGGGGGCGGCCCGCGCCCTGACCGCCGTTGGCGGCGGCCGCCCCGGGCGGGGTAGGCTCGCGCCGCCCAGCAACCCGCACCGCCGACCGGGGACCACCGCATGCGCCGAGCCCGCCGCCTGATCGCCGCCATCCTCCTCACCGCCGTCGCCGCCCTGGCGCTCGCCGCCTGCGGCGACGACGACGACGAGGGCGCCGCCACCGCCGCGACGGCCGCGACGTCCTGCGCCCGCGAGGACCTGGACCTGGTCGCCGACGGCGCGCTGACCGTCGGCACCGACTCGCCGGCCTTCCCGCCGTACTTCGTGGACAACGAGCCGTCCAACGGCGAGGGCTTCGAGAGCGCGGTCGCGTACGGGATCGCCGAGCGCCTGGGCTTCCCCGCCGAGGATGTCCGCTGGACCGTGGTGCCGTTCAACGCCTCGTTCGCGCCGGGCCCGAAGACGTTCGACTTCGACATCAACCAGGTCTCGATCAGCGAGCAGCGCCGCAAGGCAGTCGACTTCAGCGAGCCCTACTACACCACCCCGCAGGCCGTGCTCGTGCCCGAGGGCTCGGAGTACGCGGACGCGACCGGGGTGGCGGAGCTGCGCGAGGCGCGCTTCGGCGTGCAGGTCGGCACCACCAGCCTCGACGCGGTCACCGAGGTGATCGACCCCTCGACGGAGCCGCGCGTCTACAACGACTCGAACGACGTCGTGCGCGCCCTCAAGTCGAAGCAGGTCGACGCGATCGTGACCGACCTGCCCACGGCCATCTACCTGCGCGACGTCGAGGTCGAGGGCTCGACCGTCGTCGGCCAGTTCGCCGCGCCCGGGGGCGACGACTGGGGCGCCGTGCTCGCCAAGGGCTCGCCGCTGACCTCGTGCGTCTCGCAGGCGATCGCCGACATGCGCGAGTCCGGCGAGCTCGGGCGCATCACCGAGAGGTGGATCGGCGCCGAGGCGCCGGTGCTCGACCTGGGGTGAGCGCCACGGGGGACCCGGCGCCCGCGGGCGTGCGCGCCGCGTCGGAGCGCCGGGTCGCCCGCGAGGCGGCCAGGCGCCGGCGCGCGCGCCGGGGCGCGGCCGTCGCCACGCTGTCGAGCGTCCTCGTGCTGGGGGCGCTCGTGGCGCTGGTGCTGAGCAGCCCCGGCTGGGGGGACGTGCAGGAGACCTTCTTCTCCTGGGAGGTCTTCCGCGACGCCTTCCCCGACGTGCTGCGCGGCTTCTGGCTGGACGTAAAGCTGTTCCTCGTCGTCGAGGCGATCGTGATCGTGGCGGGGCTCGGCGTGGCCCTGATGCGGGTGGGGCGCGCGCCGGCGTTCTTCCCGTTCCGGATGCTGGCGACGGTCTACACCGACGTCTTCCGCGGCGTCCCGGTGATCCTCGTCGTCTACCTCGTCGGCTTCGGCGTCCCCGCGCTCGGCACGAGCGGCTGGTTCGCCGACCCGGTGGTGCTGGGCGGGTTCGGGCTGGCCCTCTGCTACACGGCCTACGTCGCCGAGGTGTACCGGGCCGGCCTGGACTCGATCCACCCCAGCCAGCGCGCCGCCGCGCTCGCGGTGGGCCTGACCGAGGGGCAGGCCATGCGCCACGTCATCGTGCCGCAGGCCGTGCGCCGCGTGGTGCCGCCGCTGCTCAACGACTTCATCTCGCTGCAGAAGGACGTCGCGCTCGTGTCGATCCTGGGCCCCCAGGAGGCCTTCCGGGTGGCCCAGATCGAGGCGGCGTCCGACTTCAACTACACGCCCTTCCTGGCCGCCGCGCTGCTCTACCTGGCGGTCACCGTGCCGCTCGCCAGGGTGGTGGACCACCAGCAGGCGCGCGCCCGGCGGCGGCGGGGCCAGGCGGCGCCCGCGTGAGCGCGCCGCCGGTGCTCGAGGTGCGCGGCGTCACCAAGCGCTACGGCGACCGCGAGGTGCTGCGCGGCATCGACCTCGAGGTGGGCGAGCACCGGGCGCTGGCGCTGATCGGCGCCTCCGGGTCGGGCAAGTCGACCCTCCTGCGCTGCATCGACCTGCTGGAGGAGATCGACGACGGGGACATCCTCCTGGACGGCGAGGTCATCACCGACCCCTCGTGCCCGCCGGTCGGCGTGCGCCGGCGCCTGGGCCTGGTGTTCCAGGCCTTCAACCTCTTCCCGCACCTCAGCGTGATCGAGAACGTGGTGCTCGCCCCCGTGCGGGCGGGCGGGGTGGCGCGCCCCGAGGCACTCGAGCGTGGGCGCGAGCTGCTGGCCCGGTTCGGGCTCGGCGGCCGCGAGCACGACTACCCCGACCGCCTGTCGGGCGGCCAGCAGCAGCGCGTGGCGATCGTGCGCGCGCTGGCGACCGGGCCGCGCGCCCTGCTGCTGGACGAGGTCACGAGCGCGCTCGACCCCGAGCTGGTGGGCGAGGTGCTCGGGCTGGTGCGCGGGCTGAAGGAGGGCGGCATGACGATGGTGATCGCCACCCACGAGATGGCCTTCGCCCGCGACGTCGCCGACGAGGTCTGCTTCCTCCACGAGGGCCGGGTGCTGGAGCGCGGCGAACCGGCGCGCATCTTCACGGCGCCGGAGCGGGCGGAGACGCGGCAGTTCCTGCGCCGCGTGCTGCGCTGACCCCGGCGGGGGCCGGTCCTCAGGCGACGAGCGGGCTGCGCCGCTCCAGCAGCAGCACGTCGCGCCAGGCCCCGTGCAGCCGGGCGAGCCGCTCGCGCCGCCCCACGACGCGGAACCCGCTGGCCTCCAGCATGCGCACGCTCGCCCGGTTCTCGGGGAAGACGATCGCCTCGAGGGTCCACAGCCCGGCGGCGTCCGCGCGCGCGGCGAGCTCCTGCATCAGGGCCTCGCCGACGCCCTGACCGCGCGCCTCGGCCGCGATGTAGAGCGAGCACTCGACCCGCCCGCGGTACACCTCGCGGTCGGAGACCGGCCGCACCGCGGTCCAGCCCTGGATGCGGTCGTCGATACGCGCCACGAGGCGCGGCTCATCCAGGTGGAGGGCGTCCCAGCGGGCCCAGGTCGGCACCTCGGTCTCGAAGGTCGCGTTGCCGGTGGCGATGCCCTCGGCGTAGACCTCGGCCACGCGGGGCCAGTCGGCCCGCAGCATGCGGTCGACCACGACGCGGCCGGCCACGACCGTGGCGACGGGGGAGGGGGGTCGCTCCATGCCAGGGCACCCTTCCCGCCGCGCCGCCGCTCTATTCCTCCCCCCGGCCGGCGCCTACGCGCGGATCTCGACCGGCACGCCCGGCGTGGCCACACGGTAGAGCCGGGAGACCGCGTCGTTGGCCACCCGGACGCACCCGTGGCTGACCGCCCGGCCCAGCAGGCCGGTCGCGTCCGTGCCGTGGATGGCCACGAGCCCGTTGCCGCCCATGAAGCTGGTGAGCACCGGGCTGTAGGCGGTCAGCGTGATGATGTAGGGGCCGAGGTAGGAGCGCTGGGCGCCCTGCGAGGGAACGGGGTCCTGCACCGCGAACAGGCCACGCGGCGTGGGGGTGCCGGAGGTGCCGACCGCGGCCCGCCAGGAGGCCTCGCGCCGCCCGGCGCGCCAGAGCTCCACCCGCCGGGCGCCGACCCGCACGACGATGCGCGTGCGGGTGACCGCCAGGTCGACCTCCGAGACGCGCAGGAAGCCCATCGAGCGGTTGGGCCGGTCGGGCAGCCGCACGGGCACCCAGCGCTGGCCGGTCGCCGGGTCGGTGCGCACCCGGCCCAGCACCAGCAGGCGCTGCGGCCGGCGCCAGAAGCGGGTCACGGGCTCGAGCCGGGCCACGGCGCGCGACGCGGCGCTCGGGCGGGCGCGGGCCACGACGAAGTGGCGCACCTTCGCCGTCCAGGCGGCGTCGGCGGTGGGGGCACGCGGCTCGGGCGGTGCGGCGCTCGCGGCGGCGGGGGCGGCGGCCAGCAGGCATGCGGAAACGATGAGGACCGTCTTCATGTTGGGCACCGCGGCATGAGACCAGAGGGCGCCGCCCCGTGGGCCGCGCCCCGCCATGCTTCACATATTGCTCACACTCGCGGCGGCGGGCTCGCGGCGCGCCACCGGGCCGCGGGCGAGCGAGAGGGCGGCGCCGACGAGCGCGATCGCGGCGCCCACCACCATGGCGACCCGGTAGCCGTCGAGGTAGGCGCCGGCGCCGGCCAGCGCGGCGGTGTCGCCGCCCAGCAGGGCGCGCGCGCCGGCGGCGCCGAGCGGCGCCGCGGCGAGCGTGCCGAGCAGCGCCAGCGAGGTCGTCTGGCCGAGCGTGCGCATCATCGCCAGGATCGCCGCCGCCACCCCGAGGCGGCCGGGGTCGGCGGCGCCCATCACCGCGGAGGTGTTGGGCGACGAGAACGCGGCCATCCCGAGCCCGGTGACGGCCAGGCCGGCCACCACGTGCCCGGTCGGCACGTCGGCCGGCAGGGCGGCCAGCGTCCCCAGCCCCGCCGCCACGAGCACCATGCCGCCGCTGGCGAGCGCGCGCGAGCCGATCGCGTCCGAGAGCCGGCCGGCGAGGGGCGAGAGGGCCACCATCACGGCCGGCTGGGCGACCATGATCACGCCGGCCCGTGTGGGCGAGTGGCCGCCGACCACCTCGAGCAGCACGGCGGTGAGCGCGATGACGGCGAAGACGGCCGCGTAGTTGAGCAGGGCCGCCGCGTTGCCGAGCGCGAAGAGGCGGCTGCGCCGGAACAGCCCGAGGTCGATCATCGGGGCGCGCCCGCGCGCCTCCACGCGGGCGAACGCCGCCAGCAGCACCGCGCCGCCCGCCATCAGGCCGACCGTCCGCGGCGACGACCAGCCCCAGAGGGGGGCGAAGGTGAGCCCCACCATCAGGCCGCCGAGGGCGCCGCCCAGCAGCAGCGCGCCGGCGGGGTCGAGCTGCGGCCGGCCGGGGGCCGGCCGGCCCTCGGCGAGCCCCAGCGAGCCGGCCAGCGCGATCGCCGCGACCGGCAGGTTGACCAGGAAGATCCAGCGCCACCCGGCGTGGTCCACGAGCAGGCCGCCCACGAGCGGCCCGAGCGCCAGCCCGAGGTAGAGCGCCATCACGTTGAGCCCCAGCGCGCGGCCGCGCTCGCGCGGCGGGAAGACGGCGGTCACGAGGGCGGTCGAGGTGGCCGCCAGCATCGCCGCCCCGGTGCCCTGCACCGCCCGCCAGGCGAGCAGCCAGGCGTCGTCGGGGCTCACCGCGCACATGGCCGACGACAGGGCGAACACCAGGATCCCCACCCGCCAGACGCGCAGCCGTCCGAGCTGGTCGGCGAGCCGCCCGGCCGGCACCAGCACGAGGGCGTACGGCAGCAGGTAGCCCGCCTGCACCCAGATGGCGGCCGAGAACGACAGGCCCAGCTCGCGGCCCATGGCGGGCAGCGCCAGGGCGACCACGGTCACGTCCAGCGGCCCCAGGAACGCGCCGAGCCCGGTCACGGCGAGCACCCTCCAGCGCCGCTCCCGCAGCGCGGCGACGGGGTCGGGGGCGGGGGCGGCCACCCCGGGATGGTAGGCCGCGGCGGGCCGTCGGCGCCCGGGCGCCGGGCTGGACGACGGCGCTACACTTGCCACACGGCAAGCAAATTTCAGGAGCCCGTCACGACCCGCCCCCCCGCGCCGCCCCGCATGGACGAGGAGTCCGTCATCCGCCTGCGCGACGCCGTCATGCGCACGGCGCGCCTGCTGCGCACCACGGCGTCCGATGAGGACCTGAGCCCGGGGCAGTCGAGCGTGCTGGCCACGCTCGTGCGCGAGGGGCCGTCCGGGGCGGGCCGCCTGGCGGCCGCGGAGGCGATGCACCCCACGATGCTCTCGCGGGTGCTCGCGCACCTCGAGGGCCTCGGGCTGGTGGAGCGGGGGCCCAGCCCGGACGACGCGCGCTGCACGATCGCGCGCGCCACGCCCGCCGGCCGCCGCCGGGTGGCCCGCCTGCGCGCCGCCCGCGCCGCGCGCCTGCTCGCCTGGCTCGAGGGCCTGGACGAGGCCGACGTCGCCCGGCTCGCCGCCGCCCTGCCCGCCCTCGAGGCGCTCGCCCGCGCCGGGGAGGACGCGTGATGCGGCGATGGGCCGGCGGCACCTTCGCCGCGCTGGCCGCGCCCAACTACCGCAGGTACTTCGCCGGCCAGGCCGTCAGCCTCGTCGGCACCTGGATGCAGACCGTCGCCCAGGGCTGGCTCGTGCTCGAGCTGACCGGCTCCGGCACGGCGCTCGGCGCCGTGGCCGCAGCCCAGTTCCTGCCGATCCTGCTGCTCGGCCCGTACGGCGGGCTGCTCGCCGACCGGCTGGACAAGCGCCGGCTGCTGATCGCCACCCAGGCCGCCTTCGCGGCCATCGCCCTGAGCCTCGGCCTGCTCACCGTGACCGGCGTCGTGCAGGTCTGGATGGTCGGCGCCCTGGCGCTGGCCCTGGGCATGGTGACGGCGGTGGACAACCCGGCGCGCCAGAGCTTCGTCAACGAGATGGTCGGTCCCGAGCGCCTGCGCAACGCCGTGAGCCTCAACTCCGTGCTGGTCAACTCGGCGCGCGCCGTCGGGCCCGCCGTGGCGGGGGTGCTCATCGCCGTGCTCGGCACCGGCATCCCGTTCCTGATCAACGCCGCCAGCTACGCCGCGGTCATCGCGGCGCTGGCGGGCATGGACGTGGCGGCGCTCCAGCGTGGGCCGCGCGCCGCCCGCGAGCCGGGCCAGGTGCGCCAGGGGCTCGCGTACGTGGCGCGCACGCCGCAGCTGCTGGTGCCGCTGCTGATGCTCGCCGTGGTGGGCACGCTGGCCTACGAGTTCTCGGTGGTCCTGCCGCTGCTCGCGGCCGGCCCGTTCGGCGGCGGCGCCGGCACCTACGGCCTGCTGACCTCCGCGATGGGCGCCGGCGCGATCGTCGGCGGCCTGGTCGTGGCCGGCCACGGCCGCACGGGGCTCCACGCGCTGACCGTGGCCGCGGCGGCCTTCGGCGGCGCGATCCTGCTCACGGCCATGGCGCCGTCGCTCGGCGTCGCCCTGCTGGCCCTGACCGTCGTGGGCGGCACGAGCGTGGCCTTCCTCGCGGTCGGCAACACCACCCTGCAGCTGGCCGCCGCGCCGGCCTTCCGCGGGCGCGTGATGGCCCTCTGGACGGTGGCGTTCCTCGGCAGCACGCCGCTCGGCGCGCCGCTCATCGGCGCGATCTCCGAGCACGTCAGCCCGCGGGGCGGGCTGGTCGTGGGCGGCCTCGCGTGCCTCGTGGCGGCGGCCCTCGGCGCGCTCGCGCTCGGCCGCGAGCGCGCCGGCGCCGGCGATCCGGCCCCACGCCCCGCCTGACCGGCGTGTCGCGCATCCTGCAACGCGCGAAACGCCGATTTCAGGCGAGCCGCAACGCTGAGGGCTTTACAGGCTCGCACCGCCTCTGACCTTGATCGCGTGGGAGCCCCCGGGGAGGGGGCCGCTGCGCGTCGTCCGAGGAGGAGAGAGCCATGGCCCGCATGTCCACACCGCTCGTCCGGCTGCGGAGGCGCGGCGCGCTCGCGGCGCTCGCGCTCGCGGGGGTCGCAGGCGCCGGGGTGATGATCGGCGCCACCCCGCACCAGACCGGCCAGGGCGTCACCTGCGGCGGCCTGCTCGCCACGATCGTCGGGACGGAGGCCAACGACACGATCCTCGGCACGCCGGGCGACGACGTGATCGCCTCGCTCGGGGGCAACGACTCGGTGAGCGGCGGCGCCGGCAACGACGTCGTCTGCCTCGGTGACGGCGACGACCGCGCCAGCGGCAACGATGGCGACGACCGCATCTTCGGCGAGGCCGGCGACGACAACATCAACGGCAGCAACGGCGACGACCGCATCGACGGGGGCGACGGCGACGACAAGCTCGTCGCGAGCTTCGGCGACGACGTGGTCTTCGGGCGCGCCGGCAACGACGAGCTCGACCTCGGCGAGGGCGGCGACATCGGCGACGGCGGCGCCGGCAACGACACCATCACGGGCGGCAACGGCAACGACAGCCGGCTGAGCGGCGGCGCGGGCATCGACACGATCCGCGGCGACGGCGGCCGCGACACGATCCTGGGCGGCCCCGGGCGCGACGTGCTCGACGGCGGCGCGGGCCTCGACCGCATCGACGGCCAGGTGGGCGCCGACGAGGTCACCGGCGGCGCCGGCGACGACCAGCTGCGCGGCGGCGAGGGCAACGACCGCATCGCCGGCAACGCCGGCAAGGACCGCATGCACGGCGGCGGCGGCAACGACGTGATGCTGGGCGGCACCGGCAACGACGCCATGAACGGCAACAACGGCAACGACCGCCTCAACGGCGGCGCCGGCAGGGACCGCGCCAACGGCGGCCTCGGCACCGACTCGTGCGTCGCGGCGGAGACCGAGATCTCCTGCGAGCTCTGATCTGAGCGCGTACGACCCGCCGCCGCCCGGCCGGGCGGCGGCGGGTCGTGCGGGGGCGCGCTACTCGTACTGCAGCGCGCGCAGCACGTCGAGGCGTGCCGCCCGGCGGGCCGGGGCGATCGCCGCGACCACGCCGACGACGACGGCGACGGCCACGAACGCGGCCAGCGTCCCGGCCGGCACCACCAGCTCGAGGTCCGCGCCGGGCAGGGCCCGGGTCACCAGGGCGGCCATGCCCACGCCGATCGGCAGGCCGAGCGCGGCGCCGATGAGGGCGGTGATGACGCTCTCGCCCCGCACCATCCGCCGGGTCTGGCGCCGGCTCATGCCCACCACCCGCAGCATCCCGAGCTCGCGGGTGCGCTCGTGCACCGCGAGGACCATCGTGTTGACCATGCCGAGCAGGCCGACCACCACCGAGAGCCCCAGCAGCACGTAGAGCAGGTTGAGCACCACGGTCAGCTCGGCCGCGGAGTCCTCGGCGAACGCGTCCGCCGTCGCGACCCGCGTGTCCGGGAAGTCCGCGATCGCGCGGGCGACGGCCGCGGCGCTCGCGGCGTCCGCGAGCACGTACATGTCGCGGGCGGCCGGGAACGTCGCGTCGAACGCCCGCTGCGAGATCACGGCGCCGCCGAGCAGCGGGGCGAGCGCCGGCGCCTCGTAGACGCCGGCCACCGTGCGCCGCAGGGTGGCGCCGTCCGCGGTCGTGATCGCGACCGGCGAGCCGACCTCCAGGTCGTCGCGGTCGGCCAGGTCGTCGGAGACGACCACGCCGCCGGCGTCCAGCCGGGCCAGGGCGCCGTCGTCGCCGTCGCGCCAGGCGAAGCCGTAGGCCGCGGCGATCGTGGACGGGTCGACCCCGCTCACGTCCGCCTCGGCGCCGCCGACGAGGGCCCGCTCCGCCCGCACGCTCGACGCGGCCTCCACGCCCTCGGCCGCGGCGACCCGGCGCCCGACCTCGGCCGGCACGGTCTCCCAGCCGGTCGCCGACGTGACGACGTACTGCGAGCGCACCTGGCGGTCGAGCGACGACTCCACCGAGCCGATCAGCCCGGCGCCGATCACCGAGACGAACGTGACCAGCGCGAGGCCGATCATCAGCGCCGCGGCCGTGGAGGCGGTGCGGGCGGGGTTGCGGCCCGCGTTGTCGCGGGCCAGGCCGGCGGCCGCGCCGCCGAGGCGCGCCATCGGCCAGCCGGCGACGGCGGCGATCGGCCGCACGAGGCGGGACGAGGTCATCGCCACGCCGACGACGAACGCCAGCGCCCCGGCGCCCAGCGCGACCATGCGCCCGGAGGTGGGGAGCGCCTCGCCGACGGTGCCGAGGGCCAGCAGCGCCCCCGCGGCCGCGATCGCGGCGGCCCCGGCCTGGGCGCCCGCGCGCGGGCCGCGCCCCGCCTCCGGCGCGGCGCCCTCGCGGACCGCCGCGATGGGCGGGACGCGGGTGGCGCGCACGGCGGGCACGAGGCCGGCCAGGACGGTGACGAGGGTGCCGGTGAGGAGCGCGGCGGCGACGGTGCCGCCGGCGACGACGATCCCGCCGCGCGGCAGCTCGAGCCCGAGGGCGTCGAACAGGGCGGTGAGGCCGCGCGCCAGGCCGTAGCCGGCGGCGAGCCCCGCGAGCGAGGCGGCCAGCCCGATCACGGCGGCCTCGGCGACGACCGAGCGCAGCACCTGGCGCCGCGAGGCGCCCAGCGTGCGCAGGGTGGCGAGCTCGCGGGTGCGCTGCGCCACCGTGATGGACAGCGTGTTGACGATGACGAACGCGCCGACGAACAGGGCGATGCCGCCGAAGGCCAGCAGCACGCCGCGGATGAAGGTGATCGCCTCCGAGACGACCCGCTTGTCGCTCGCCGCCTGCTCCGCGCCCGTCCTGACCTCCGCGGCGGGCGGCAGGATCGCCGCGATGTCGGCGGCGACCCGCTCGGCCGACGCGCCCGGCGCGAGCGCGACCTGGATCGCGTCGAAGCCGGTCTTGCCGGTCACCCGGCGGGCGGTGGGGACGTCGAAGACGGCGATGGTGGCCCCGCCCAGCGAGTCGAGGTCGCCGAACCGGGCGAGCCCGCTCACGGTGAAGCCGCGCACCGGACCGGCGCCGGCCACGCGCACCCGGTCGCCGACCGCGAAGCCGTGGGCGCGGGCGGTGCCGACGTCCACGACGACCTGGCCGGGTCCGGCCGCCCACGCGCCCTCGGCGAGGGTGAGCGGGTTGAAGCGCGGCTGCGACGCGTCGATGCCGAAGCCGAACGACGGGTTGCCGCCCGTGATGACCTCGCCGTCGCGGTCGAGCAGCTTGGCCGAGTTACCGCTGCCCGACATGTCCATGAGGCTGCCCGCGGCGGTCGCGACCCCGGGGACGTCGCGCACCTGCGCGAGCAGGCGGGCCGGCACGGTGGGCGGGCCGGCCTGCGTGCCCTCGACCGCCGACGCGCCGCGCACCACGAGATCGGTGTTCGTGTAGGAGCTGCTGAAGATCTGGGTGAAGGCCCGGTCGACCGTGTCGGTGAGGATCAGGCTGCCGGCGACCATGGCCACGCCGAGCACGATCGCCAGCGCCGTGAGCGTCGCGCGCAGGCGGCGCTCGGCGAGGCTGCGGAGCGCGATGGCGGTCATCGGGTCACCTCCGCCAGCGCGTCGAGCACCTCGGTCGCGGTCGAGCGGCCCAGCGTGCGGACGATCCGCCCGTCCGCCAGGAACACGATGCGGTCGGCGATGGCCGCGGCGGCGGGGTCGTGGGTGACCATCACGGTCGTCTGGCCGTGTTCGTCGGCCGCGCGCCGCAGCAGGTCGAGGATGCCGGCGCCCGAGCGCGAGTCGAGGTTGCCCGTGGGCTCGTCGGCGAACATGACCGTCGGCCGCGCCAGCATGGCGCGGGCGATCGCCACGCGCTGCTGCTGGCCGCCGGAGAGCTGGGCGGGGCGGTGGCGCCGCCGCTCGCCCAGCCCCACGGAGGCGATCACCTCGTCGAGCCACGCGCGGTCCACGCGCCGGCCCGCGATGCGCGACGGCAGCGTCACGTTCTCCTCGGCGCTCAGCGTGGGGAGCAGGTTGAAGAACTGGAAGACGAAGCCGATGTGACGGCGGCGCAGCCGGGTGAGGGCGGCGTCGCCCATCGCGGTGACCTCGTGGTCGCCGATCCAGGTCCGACCCTCCGTGGGGCGGTCGAGGCCGGCCATGATGTGCATGAGCGTCGACTTGCCGGACCCGGACGGGCCCATCACGGCGATCAGCTCGCCGCGCTCGACGCTGAGCGAGACGCCCCGCAGGGCGTCGACCGCGGCGTCGCCGGCGCCGTAGCGGCGCACGAGGCCGCGCGCGACCACGGCCGGGCGCTGGTGGAGCCCGGGCGCCGCGGCGGCGGCGGGGTGGGGTGCTGCTCCGACGGGTGTCATGTGTCTCGCTCCTCGTGGGGTGCGGATCGGTGTGCGAGGACGCTACGAGCGCGTCGCGCGCCGGCCATCGGCCGCCGCGGCGATCCGCGCGGGGCGCGGGGATGGTCCTCGCGGCGCCGGCGACCACCCCGGGGCGGCCCGCCGTCCGCCGCAGGGATGACCCCGCCCCGCCCGCGCGGCCGATGGCGCGCGCGGGGCGGCGGAGTACCGTCCGGGCATGACGATCCCCGCGCCGCTGCGGCGCCTCGGCTGGCCCGCCGCCCTCGCGCTGCTCCTCCTCGTCGGCGGCCTCGTCGAGACCGCGGTCAACGACTACGCGCGGGGCGACCGGCCGCTCATCGCCGTCATCTCGGTGCTCATCGCGGTGCCGTTCGTCGTCGCGGGGCGGGCGCCCGCCCTCACGACCGGGGCGGTCATGGCCGCGGTCGGCATCGCCGCCGCCATGCTCCCCGAGGACACCTTCAACAACCTTGTGGCCGGCTATCTCGGCTTCCTGGCCGCGTCGTACGTGGCGGGGACGGCGCGCGAGTGGCGCCTGGCCGTGGCGGGGCTCGCGCTGTCGGTCGGCGGCGCGGCCGCGGTGACGACGATCCTCGGCGAGCCGGTCGGCATCATCTCGACCACGCTGGTCGCGGGCGCCGTCTGGACGGCCGCGTTCCTGATCACCCGGCGCACCGCGCAGACGCGGGAGCTGCGCGAGCGGGCCGCGATGCTCGAGCGCGAGCGGGAGATCGAGGCCCGCGCCGCCGTGGCCGAGGAACGCGCCCGCATCGCCCGCGAGATGCACGACGTGGTGGCCCACTCGCTGAGCGTGATGGTGGTGCAGGCCGAGGCGGCCGAGGCGATGCTCGACGTCGACCCCGAGCGCGCCCGGCGCCCGCTCGGGGCGGTGCAGGAGACGGGCCGCGAGGCGCTCGCCGAGCTGCGCGCGATGCTCGGCGTGCTGCGCGAGATGGCCGACGAGGCCCCGGAGCTCGCGCCCCAGCCCGGGCTGTCGGGGGTCGGCGAGCTCGTGGCCCACGTCCGCGAGGCCGGCCTGCCGGTGACCCTGCGGGTGGAGGGCTCGCCGCGCCCGCTCTCGCCGGGGGCCGACCTGAGCGCCTACCGGATCGTGCAGGAGGGGCTCACCAACGCCCTGAAGCACGCCGGCCCCGCCACCGCAGAGGTGCTGCTGCGCTACGGCGATCGCGACGTCGAGCTGGTGGTGAGCGACGACGGCCGCGGGCCGGCCGCGGCGAACGGGTCGCCGGGGCACGGGCTCATCGGGATGCGCGAGCGGGTCGTCTGCTACGGCGGCGAGCTCGACGCCGGCCCGCGCGAGGGGGGCGGCTTCCGCCTGGCCGCGCGCCTGCCGATCGAGCCGATGGCCGGGCCGTGACCATCCGGGTGCTGATCGCCGACGACCAGGCCCTGGTGCGCGACGGCTTCGGCATGATCCTCGACGCCCAGCCGGACATCGAGGTGGTCGGCGAGGCCTCGGACGGCCGCGAGGCGATCGAGCTCGCCCGCGAGCTGCGGCCGGACGTGGTCCTGATGGACATCCGCATGCCGCACGTGGACGGCATCGAGGCCACGCGGCGCCTCGGCGCGGAGGGCGCGGCGTCGCCCCGCATCCTCATGCTCACCACCTTCGACGGCGACGACTACGTCTACGAGGCGATGAAGGCCGGCGCCAGCGGCTTCCTGCTGAAGGACGTGCGCCGCGACGAGCTGGTGAGCGCCGTGCGCGTCATCGCGGGCGGCGACGCCCTGCTCGCCCCCGCGCTGACGCGCCGGCTGATCGAGGACTTCGTGCGCCGGCCGCGTCCGGGGGGCGGGGCGGGGGAGGGGCTCGGCGAGCTCACCGAGCGCGAGCGCGAGGTGGTGCGGCTGGTGGCGCGCGGCCTGTCGAACGCCGAGATCGCCGCGTCGCTGGTCGTGTCCGAGGCGACCGTCAAGACCCACGTGGCGCGGATACTCTCCAAGCTCGGCCTGCGCGACCGCGTGCAGGTGGTCGTGGCGGCGTACGAGTCGGGGTTCGTGCGCCCGGGGGAGGACGCGTGAGGCGGCTCACCGAGGGGGACCTGACGATCGTGGACGGCCGCGGCCGCCGGTACCCGCCGCGCCCGCTCGCGTGGAGGATCGCCGAGACGGTGGTGCGCTCACTCGCCGTGGTCGGCGTGCTCTACCTCGTCGGGCTCGGGTGGGGGGCCGTCGCCTGAGCGGCGCGCCGCCGCGGGTGGGGGACACGGTGGCCCTGGAGGTGCTCGGCGCCGGCCGGGTGGAGGCGACCGTCGCCCGCGTGGACGAGCTGGTGCAGGAGGGCGTGCGGGGGCTCGGCTGGAGGGTCGCCCTGACCCTGCCCGACGGCACCACCGCGCACGGCATCCAGCGCGGCCGGGCGCGCCTGGCGTTCATCGACCCGCGGCACCGCCTGGCATGAGCGGCGAGGCGGGGCGCGCGGCCATGCCGCGCTCCTCGGCGAGCACCTCGAGCATCATCGCCGTGTCCGCCACCGGCACGCCGGTGAGGTGCGCGTCGCGCGCCTCGAAGCCCGCCACGACCTCGGCCAGCGCCAGCGCGTAGCGGGGCGCGTCGCGCGAGGCCAGGTGGGTGATGGCGTCCGCGGTGCGGGCGAAGGCCTCGCCGCCCTCGCGCATGCCCGCCGCCGCCGCCGCGGCGGCGGCGTCGTCGCCCTGGGCGAGCGCGGCGACCGCCAGGGCGTAGCAGGAGGTGGGCGAGTCACAGCCGTCCCCGAGCGCGCCGCGCGCGTAGGCGGCGGCCGCGGCCCCCTCGCCCGCGAGCACCGCCGACTTCAGCATCCCCACCAGCCGGCCGTAGCTGCGCGGCGGGGCGGCCTCCCACGACTCGCGGTAGCGGCCGGCGGCCGCGCGCAGGGCCGCCCGGGCGTCGTCGCGGCGGCCGTCGAACATGGCCCGGAACCCCTCGGCGTCGAGCGCGACCGCCTCGGTCAGCAGGTCGGCGTGGCGTCCCTCGAGCACCGCCACTACCGCGCCGGGCGCCGGGCGCGCCGGCGGGCGGCCATCCCGTCGATGCGCACCGCCACGTCGACCGCGTCGATCTTGACGTCGCCGCCCACGCGGTCGGCCACGTTCCAGGCCTCGCGCTGCAGGTACGCGAGGCGCGCGGCGGCGTCCGGCCGCCCCTGCACCCGGTCGGCCTCGGCCAGCAGGTAGGCGAGGATCTCGCGCGCCTCCGGGTCGCTCCACTTCGGCGGCTTCACCGGCCACTCGAAGTGGCGCAGGATGAACCACGACAGCAGCGCGATGAGCGGGAACTTGAGCAGGAAGATCGAGAACAGCACCCACAGGGTGCGCACGCCCTCGTGCTCGCTCAGCATCGGCGTCAGCACCAGCAGGAAGCTGCCGAAGATCGCGAAGGCCAGGCAGACCCCGACCACCGGGATCATGCGGCGCACGCGCACGCGGCCCGACGGGTCGTAGAGGAACCGCGACAGCATCGCCGGATCATCGCGGCGCCGCGCCACCGCGACAAGCGGGTCGGCTACAGTGCGACCCCGATGCACGTGACCCTCCCCGACGGCACCCGGCTGGAGCTGCCGGAGGGCGCCACAGGACACGACGCCGCCGCCGCCATCGGGCCCGGCCTCGCGAAGGCCGCGGTCGCCGTCCGCGTGGGCGACGAGATCCGCGACCTGGCGCTCCCGCTCGCCGACGGCGACGCGATCACGATCGTCACGCCGAAGAGCGGCGACGACTACCTGTACGTGATGCGCCACTCAGCGGCGCACGTCACGGCGGAGGCGGTCGGGGCCGTCATCCCCGGCGCCAGGCTGGGCTTCGGCCCGCCCATCGAGGACGGCTTCTACTACGACTTCGAGCTGCCGCGGCCCCTCACCGAGGAGGACTTCCCGGCCATCGAGGCCGAGATCGCCCGCATCCGCTCCGCCAAGGCGCCGTTCGCGCGCAGCGTGATGTCGATCGACGACGCGCGCGCCTACTTCGCCGAGCGGGACGACACCTACAAGGTCGACCAGGTCGAGGAGCTCGCCCGCCAGGGCGAGGAGACGGTCTCGCTCTACCGCCAGCGCGACTTCGTCGACCTCTGCCGCGGCCCGCACGTGCAGGACACCGGCCGCATCGGCCCGGTCAAGCTGCTGTCGGTGGCCGGCGCGTACTGGCGCGGCAGCGAGAAGAACCCGCAGCTCACCCGCCTCTACGCCACGGCCTTCACATCGAAGGCCGACCTCGACGCCCACCTGGAGCGGCTCGAGCAGGCCCGCGCGCGCGACCACCGCCGGCTGGGCCGCGACCTCGGCCTCTTCCACTTCGACGACTACGGCCCCGGGTTCCCCTTCTTCCTCCCGCGCGGGATGACCGTCGTGAACGGCATCAAGGCGGCGGTGCGCGACGAGCTCGAGACCATGGGCTACGACGAGATCCAGACGCCCACGATGCTCTCGGACGAGCTCTGGAAGATCAGCGGCCACTGGGACCACTACCGCGACAACATGTACTTCGCGGAGGTCGAGGACCAGCGGTTCGCGATCAAGCCGATGAACTGCCCCGGGGCCTGCCTGGTCTACCGCAGCCGGCGCCACTCCTACCGCGAGCTGCCGCTGCGCTTCGCCGAGTTCGGCCACGTGCACCGCCACGAGCTGTCGGGCGTGCTGCACGGCCTGTTCCGGGTGCGGGCGTTCACCCAGGACGATGCCCACGTCTTCTGCCGCCTCGACCAGGTCCAGGACGAGGTGCGCGCGGTGCTGGCGCTCACCGACCGCTTCTACCGCCGCTTCGGCTTCGAGCGCGTCGACCTCAAGCTCTCCACGAAGCCCGAGAAGGCCGTCGGCACCCCCGAGATGTGGGAGGCCGCCGAGGAGGCGCTGCGCAACGCGCTCGGCGACCGGCCCTACGGCATCAAGGAGGGCGACGGCGCCTTCTACGGCCCCAAGATCGACTTCGAGGTCACCGACGTCATGGGCCGCGCCTGGCAGCTCGGCACCTGCCAGCTCGACTTCAACTTCCCCGAGCGCTTCGACCTGACCTACACGACGGCCGACGACACGGAGGAGCGCCCGGTGATGATCCACCGCGCGATCACCGGGTCGCTCGAGCGCTTCCTCGGCATCCTGATCGAGAACACCGGCGGCGACTTCCCGCTCTGGCTCGCGCCCGAGCAGGCGCGGGTGCTGCCGGTGGCCGACCGCCACGCGCCCTACGCCGAGGCCGTCCGCACCCGGCTGCGCGAGCGCGGCCTGCGGGCCGAGGTCGACGGCCGCTCCGGCTCGGTCGGCCGCCGCATCCGCGACGGCGAGCTCGACAAGGTGCCGTTCCTGCTGGTGGTCGGCGACACCGAGGCCGACGCCGGCACGGCGTCGGTGCGGGCCCGCCACGGCGGCGACCGCGGCACCATGCCGCTCGGCGAGCTCGCGGACTGGCTCGCCGCCGAGGCGCAGTCGTCGGCCGCCCCATGAGGATCAACTGGGTCGGCGTCCGGAACGGGCTGATCATCGCCGCGATCGCCGGCCTGGTCTTCGTCTCGCAGGAGGGGTTCGGCGCCACCGCCGACTCCGGCGCCCTCATCATCCAGATCCTCTTCGCGGCGGCGATCATCGCCTTCGCCTACAACTACTTCCGCCAGAACGAGCTCGCCTGGCTGGTGCTGAAGCCGTGGCAGCGGTGGGTGATCATCGCCTGCGGCGTCGGCATCGTCCTGCTGCTGCTGCTGGGCTTCCCGCTGCTGTCGGACCGGCTCACGCCGCTCGGCGTGCTGGCGCTGATCGCCGTGCTGGTGCTGGTGATCGTCTGGGTCGTCCGGGAGAGCCGCCGCTTCCGGTAGGGGCGGGGGCGGCGTGCCGGCC
Organism: Miltoncostaea marina; assembly: GCF_018141525.1. Lineage (GTDB taxonomy): Bacteria > Actinomycetota > Thermoleophilia > Miltoncostaeales > Miltoncostaeaceae > Miltoncostaea > Miltoncostaea marina. The sequence goes on along the minus strand of NZ_CP064655.1, from coordinate 2,234,482 downwards.
GCCTGCACGATCCCGGCACGCCCCCGGCACGTCCGCGCGCTGACCCGTCACGGGGGCCGCCCCTAGCGTCGTCCCATGACGGGGCGACGGGCACCACGGGGGCAGGCGGCGGTCGAGCTGGTCGCCCTGCTGCCGGCCGTGGTCCTCGCCGCGCTGGTGGTGGCGCAGATCGTCCTCGCCGGCTCCCTGTGGACGCTCGCCGGCGGCGCGGCGCGCGCCGGCGCGCGGGCCGCCGAGGTGGGCGCGCCGGCCGAGGCGGCCGCCCGCGCCGCGCTGCCCGGGCGGCACGCCGGCGGGGCCCGCGTCCAGGCCGTGACCGCCGCGGGCGCGCCGGCGCGGGTGCGCGTGCGGCTGCCCGTGCCGCGGCTGCTGCCGCTCGTGCCGCGGTTCCACGTCTCCGCGTCGGCCACCGCCGCCGGGGGCGGGGGGCCGTGACGCCGGCCCGCGCGGCGCGCCAGCGCGGCCAGGCGGCGGTGGAGGCGCTCGCCCTGCTGCCGCTGCTCGTGCTCGTGGCCCTGCTCGCCCTGCAGCTCGCCGCGGTGCTGGGCGCCGGGCTCGAGGCGCAGGGGCGCGTCCGGGCCGCGGCCCTGGGGGCGACGGCCGCCCCCGGCGGCCGCGCCGACGTGGCGGCCGCCGTGCCCGTGCCCCGGCTCGTCCCCGGCGCCGGGCGCATGGCGGTCCGCGCCCGCGCCCGGGTGCGCACGCCGTGAGGCGGAACCACCAGGGCGGCGCCGCCACGCCGCTCGTGCTGGCCCTGGCGGCGCTGCTGCTCGCCGGCGCGGTCGGCGCCTTCGCGCTCGGCCGCGCGCAGCTCGCGGCGGCCCGCGCCCAGACCGCCGCCGACCTGGCCGCCCTCTCCGCGGCCCGGGCGCTGCGGGCGGAGCTCGGCCGGGCGGCGGCCGACGGCCCGGGGACGGCCGCGGCGCTGCGCCGGCGACTGTGGGCGGCGGCCGCCGACGCCGCGACGGGCTCGGGCGCCCGCCTGGAGCGGCTCAGCCTGCCGGGCGCCGCATGGCCGCCCGTGGCCGTCGAGGTCGTCGTCGGCGCGCCGGGCCCGGCGGGCACGCGCGCCCGGGCCGTCGCGCGCGCGGGCCTGGTGGTGGCCGGCACGCTCGGCGACGGCCGCACCGGCCGGGCGGGCGGCGGCGGCTACGCGGGGCCGCTGGTGTACCGCGACGGCCGCCCCGTCTGCCCGGCCGTGGCGGCCGCGTTCGACCTCATGGACGCGGCCGCCCGGGCCGACGGCGTCGACCTCGTGGTGACGAGCGGCTTCCGCAGCGACGCGGAGCAGGCGGTGCTCTTCCGGCGCCACCCCGACCCGCGCTGGGTGGCGCCCCCGGGCCGCAGCCGCCACCGCGACGCCACGGAGCTCGACCTCAACATGGCGGGCGGCGGCGCCGCCCACGCCTGGCTGGCCCGCAACGGCGCCCGCTTCGGCTTCGCGCAGCGCTACTCCTGGGAGCCCTGGCACTGGGGCTACCTCCCGGGCTGCGGGGCCGGCGCGGCCGCGGGCCCCCGTGGCGACGACGCCGCCTCCGCGGCGGGGGCGGCGGGCGCGCTGCCGGCCTGGGTCCCCGCGCCCTACCGCGAGCCGGTGCTGCGGGCGGCGATGGCCCACGGCCTGCAGCCCGCCCTGCTCGCGGCGCTGCTGCGCGCCGAGTCGGGGTTCGACCCGCGGGCGGTCAGCGCCGCCGGTGCGCGGGGCATCGCCCAGTTCATGCCGGCGACCGCGTCGGGCATGGGCCTGCGCGACCCCTTCGACCCGGCCCAGGCGATCCCCGCGGCCGCGCGCCTGCTGGCCGGGCACGTGCGCGCGTTCGGCTCCGTGCCGCTCGCGCTGGCCGCCTACAACGCCGGGCCGGGGGCCGTCCGCCGCCACGGCGGCGTGCCGCCCTACCCGGAGACCCAGGCCTACGTCGCGCGCGTCCTCGCCCTCGCGGGCGGCGTCGCGGCGCTCGGGGGCGGGCCGCACGGCGACGGCGTCCGCCTGATCCGCGTCGATGGGAGGTTCGTGTGACCGCGACGTCCGACGCGCGCAGCCGCGCCCTGGCGCGGGCGCTGCGCGAGCAGGTGGCGGGCGGGGCCCGCATCGAGGCCTGGTACGACGGCGGCGCCGTGACGGTCCGCGGCCGCCGCCCGAACCACGTGCTGCACCTGCTGATCACCCTGTTCAGCGTCGGCCTCTGGGACCTGGTGTGGATCGCCCTGGCGATCCTCGGCGGCGAGCAGCGCTCGATCATCTCGGTCGACGAGGGGGGCGAGGTGACCGTTGAGGACGTCTGAGGTCCGACTGGCCGATCGGCGGGTGACGTCGCGCCGGCGCGCGCGTACCGTCGCGCCCGTGGTCGCACGCACCCTCCCCGCGGTCGCCGCCGCGGCGCTCGCCGGCCTGGCCGGCGCGGCGCTCACGCCCGACGCGGCGCAGGCCCGCGACGCCAGCCGCCTGGGCTGCCCGACCGCCCTGCCTGCCGGGGTCGTCGACCCCGGCTGGGGCGCCGAGCTGCTGGCCGAGGTCAACCGGCACCGGCGCGCGACGGGGCTGCGGCCGGTGCGCGAGGACCCGGTGCTCGCGCGCGCCGCCGCGTGGAAGGCGCGCGACGTGCTGGCGCGCGCGTACGGCGGCCACGACGACCCCGGGCTCGGCCGCGCGCCGTCGCGCACGGCGCAGACGCGGGCGCAGACCTGCGGCTTCACGAGCGGGTACGCCTACGAGAACCTGCTGATGCGCGCGGCGGCCGCGCCGCCGCTCGACGCCCGCTCGGCCCTGGCGGCGTGGCTGGCCTCGCCGGGGCACCGCCGCAACATCGAGCAGCCGGCCTGGCGCTTCGTGGGCACGGGCGTGGCGGCCATGCCCGGCGCGGCGCCCGGCATGCCCGGGTCCGCCGCGTCGCAGCTCTTCTCGGCGGTCGCCGCGCCGCGCACCGGCGTCTGCCCGACGCTGGTCGCGAGCGTCCGCCCCGGCCGCACGGTGGCGCTGGCGCCCCGCGCCTGCCGGGCGGGCGGCGGCCTCAGGGTGAGCCGCCGGCCCGCGCGGGGGCGGCTGACGCCGGCGCTGGTCTACGCCGCGCCGCGCCGCCTCGGCACCGTGACCATGCGGCTGCGCTGGCCCGACACGGGCGTCGTCCAGCCGGTGATGGTCTACGTCGTCGGGCCGCGGGCGCGTGAGGGCCGGGTGCGCTCCGGCGCCCAGCCTCGCACCCAGTCGACCTCGAACACCTTCGGGTAGGCCTCCGGCGGACGGGCGTCCTCGCCCCCCTCGGGCGGGAACTCGTAGATGCCGAGCATGAGCTGCATGGGGTGGTCCGGCGACTGGCCGACGGTGCGGACCGGCTCGCCGTCGACCGAGAAGATCACCCCGTCGGCGCCCCAGTCGGCCGAGTAGACGTGGAGCCCGCGGACGTCGACCGGCAGCTCGACCCTGGCGAAGTCGTCCGTGATCGCGGGGTCGCCGAACGGGTGGACGCCCATGCCGACGAGCGCGCGATCGGGGCCGACGTCGCGGCCGAAGATCTCGCAGACGCAGATCTCGGCCGAGCGCTCGGGGCGGTCCTCGTAGCCGATCATCCAGACGGCGACCATCGCGCGCGGGTCGTGGAGCGCCCGGGCCCGCACGGCCACCCGGCCGCGGTGCGGGGTGTACAGGCGCCGCGGCGGCTGCTCCTCGCGCACCACCGCGTCCGGGCGGAAGCGGTGCTGGCCCACGGTGCCGCCGAGGGGGCCGGCGAACACCTCGGTCTGCAGCGAGGAGACGCGCACCGCGCCGTCGAGCTCGGGGCACCAGGGCGGCCGGTCGGCGTCGATGCGCAGCCGCAGGCGGCCGTCGCGCAGCTCGTGGCGGGCGGCGGCCCGCTCGCGGCCGCTCCAGTGGGGCAGGTGGTGGGGGATCCACTTCGCGGGGTCGAGCGCGTCGCCCGCGAAGCGGTCCTCGAACTCGGGCTCGGGCTCGGGGTCGGCGGGGGCGATGGGGACGATGCTGCCGCATGCCGCGGGCCGGGCGCCAGGGGTGGCCGGCCGGGGCGGCGGGGCGCGGGCTGACGGCTTGCGGCGCGGCCTATCCTGGGAGGGGTGAGCGACACCAGCCCCCTCCGCGAGCAGCTTGCGGGACTCCCCGCGGGCCCGGGGGTCTACATCTACCGCGACGCGGCCGACAGCGTGCTGTACGTCGGCAAGGCGAAGTCGCTGCGCAAGCGGGTGCTGTCCTACTTCCAGGCGCCCCTGCGCCCCGGCGAGGAGGTCGGCCCCGGGCCGATGCGTGCCCGCAACGGCCTTCACCCGCGGGTCGTGGAGATGGTCGAGCGGATCGCCCGCGTGGAGACGATCCTCACCCGCTCGGAGAGCGAGGCGCTGATCCTCGAGGGCAACCTCGTGAAGCGCCACCACCCGCCGTTCAACGTGCGGCTGCGCGACGACAAGAGCTATCCCTACATCGGGATCAGCCTCGACGAGGAGTACCCGCGGGTCTACTTCACGCGCGAGAAGCACCGGCGCGACCGGGTCTACTTCGGCCCGTTCTCCAACGCCTACAAGGTGCGCGAGACCTTGAAGGCGATCAACAAGATCTTCCCGAGCCGCCCCTGCGAGGGCCGCGAGCCGGGGCGGCCGTCCGGGGTGCCGTGCCTCGACTACCACATCAAGCGCTGCCTGGCGCCGTGCGTGGGCTACGTCTCGCGGGAGGACTACCGGGCGCTGATCGACCAGATCACCGACTTCCTGTCGGGCCGCTACCGGGGCCTGGAGCGCCAGCTCGAGGCCGACATGCGCGCGGCCGCCGAAGCCCAGGAGTTCGAGCGGGCCGCCGCGGTGCGCAACCGGCTCACCGCGGTGCGGCACCTGATGGAGCGCCAGTTCGCGACCGCCGAGTCGGTCGGCACGGCCGACGTGCTCGGCATCGCGGTGGAGGGCGACTCGGCCAACGTGCAGGTGCTGCAGGTGCGCGACGGCGTGCTGCAGGACCGCCAGTCGTTCTTCCTCGACACGATGGGCGACGACGACCCGGGCACGGTGCTGGTGCAGTTCGCCTACGAGTACTACTCGCTGGCGCTGGCCATCCCGTCGCTGGTGATCGTGGGCCGCGACGCCGACGGCGCGGCGGCGGACCTCGAGGCCCTGCTGGGCGACCGGCGCGGCAGCCGGGTGGAGGTGCGCGCGGCCGCCCGCGGCGACAAGCGCAAGCTGGCCGAAATGGCCGAGCGCAACGCGCGCTTCGCGCTCGACCAGGACCGCCGGCAGCACGAGCGGGCGCGCGGGCGCCGCCGCGAGGCGCTGGCCGACCTGCAGGAGCGGCTGGGGCTGCCGGCCCCGCCGGCGCGCATCGAGTGCTACGACATCTCGAACCTGGGCGAGACCTACGCCGTGGCCTCCATGGTGGTCTTCGAGGGCGGCGCGCCCGCCAAGTCGCACTACCGCACCTTCACGATGCGCTACGAGGGCGGCCCGGACGACTTCACCCGCATGCGCGAGGCCCTGCGGCGGCGCTTCGCCCGCCTGCTCGACCCGGGCGACGACCCCTCGTTCGCGGCGCGCCCGGGCCTGGTGGTGATCGACGGCGGCAAGGGCCAGCTCGCCGCCGCGATGGCCGGGATGCGCGAGGCCGGCGTCGGGGGCGTGCCGGTGGTCAGCCTGGCGAAGCAGCGCGAGGAGGTCTTCCGCCCGGGCCGCCCGGAGCCGCTGCTGCTCGACGAGGGCTCGTCGGCCCTGCGGGTGCTCCAGCACGTGCGCGACGAGGCCCACCGCTTCGCGCTGCGCCACCACCGCGGTCGCCGCGGGCGGGGGATGACCGAGAGCGTGCTCGACGCCCTGCCCGGCGTCGGCCCGGCACGCAAGGCGGCGATCCTGCGCCACTTCGGCTCCGCCGACCGCTTCCTCGCCGCCAGCCGCGAGGAGCTGGAGGCGGTCCCGGGGGTCCCGGCGAAGGTGGCCCGCGACGTGTACGACAGGCTCCACCGCACCGCCGCGCCCGGGGGCGCGGCGGCGACGGTCGGCGGCCGCGGGCGGGAGGGCTGATGGAGCTCACGATCATCACGGGCATGAGCGGGGCGGGGAAGAGCCAGGCGATGGGCGCGTTCGAGGACGCCGGGTGGTTCTGCGTCGACAACCTGCCGCCGGGGCTGCTGCCCGCCTTCGCCGACCTGGTGCTCCTGGAGGGCTCGCGGGTGGAGCGGGCGGCCGTGGTCTGCGACGTGCGCGGCGGCGTCTGGTTCAAGGACCTCGAGCCGACCCTCGAGCGCGTGGAGGCCGCCCGTGGGCTGCGGCCGCGGGTCGTCTTCCTCGAGGCCTCCGACGACGCGCTCATCACCCGCTTCCGCGAGACGCGCCGGCGCCACCCGCTCTCGCCGGGCGGCGCGGTCGCCGACGGCATCGCCCGCGAGCGGGACGAGCTGGCCGACGTGCGGGCCCGGGCCGACGTGGTCATCGACACCACCGGCCTGTCGATCTGGGACCTGCGCCGCCGCGTGGCCGAGGCGCTCATGAGCCCCGACGGGCGGCCGCGGCTGCACGTGCAGTTCGTCTCCTTCGGCTACAAGCACGGCATGCCGCGCGACGCGGACCTGGTCTTCGACGTGCGCTTCCTCCAGAACCCGCACTACGAGGCGGGCCTGCGCGAGCTGACCGGCATCGACGAGGCGGTCTCGGCCTTCGTCTTCGCCGACCCGGGGGCCGCCGAGTTCATGGCCCGCCTCGAGGCGCTCATCGACTTCCTGCTGCCGGCCTACGCGCAGGAGGGCAAGAGCTCGGTCGTGATCGGCATCGGCTGCACCGGGGGCCGCCACCGCAGCGTCGCGATCACGGAGCGGCTGGCCCGCCGCTACGCGGGCGACTTCGACGTGAGCACCTCCCACCGCCACATCGCGCACGCCAGCGTCGCCCCCGGCCCCGCCGGCCCGTGAGCCGCCTGCCGCGCATCACCGCGCTCGGGGGCGGCACCGGCCTCGCGTCCCTGCTGCGCGGCCTCAAGCGCGCGCCGCTCGACATCACGGCCGTGGTGACGGTCGCCGACGACGGCGGCTCGTCCGGGCGGCTGCGGCGCGAGCTGGGCGTGCTGCCGCCGGGCGACGTGCGCAACTGCCTGGTCGCCCTCGCCGACGACGAGTCGCTGATGGGCACCCTCTTCCAGCACCGCTTCGCCGACGGCGGGCTGTCGGGGCACCCCTTCGGCAACATCTTCCTGGCCGCGCTGGCCGAGGTGACCGGCAGCTTCGACCTCGCCATCCAGGAGTGCAGCCGGGTGCTCAAGATCCGCGGCCGCGTGCTGCCCTCGACGCTCGACCAGATCCGCCTGCGCGCCGAGCGGGCCGACGGGACGATCGTGGCGGGCGAGAGCACGATCGGCGCCGGCGTGGGCCCGTGCCGGCGGGTGTGGCTCGAGCCCGAGCCGACCCCCCACGCGCCGGCGCTGCGGGCGATCGAGGAGGCGGACCTCGTGCTGCTCGGCCCCGGCAGCCTGTTCACGAGCGTCCTGCCGCACCTCGCCGTGCCGGAGGTCGCCGCGGCCCTGCGGCGGGTGAAGGGCCCGCGCGTCTACGTCTGCAACGTCATGACCCAGCCGGGCGAGACGGACGGGCTCGACGCCGCCGCCCACGTGGAGCGCGTGCTCGAGGCGGCCCCCGGCGGCGTCGACACCGTGCTCGTGCACGACGGCGCCCTCGACCCGGAGGCCGCCGCCGCCTACGCCGCCGAGGGGCAGGAGCCGGTCGTGGCCGACGTCGCGCGGCTCGCCGCGATGGGCGTGCGGGTGGTCGCCGGCGCCTTCGCCGAGGAGGGCCGCATGGTGCGCCACAGCCCCCCCGCGCTGGCCGCCGCGGTCATCGACCTCGTCCGGGAGACCGGCGCGCCCTAACCGCCGGAACGCGCGCGCTTAGCGTCGCGTTAAAGGGAATGCAACGGTTGCCACGAACAGTGAGCCGGCCGTATGCTGGCCGCGCGGTGGAGGGCCCGGTCCCGACGCCGCGACCCCGCCACCGACTTCATCCCGTTCTCCTGGTGGCGGTTTCCCCCGTACTTCTACGAAGGAGCAAGTGTCTCTATGAGCGCTCGCGCCAAAGCGATCGCGCCGCTCGCGATCGTCATCGGGGTTCTGTCCTTCCTCTGGACCGAGCTCTCGCTGAACTTCACGTTCCACTGGGTCACGGTGCAGGACGAGCTCGCCGGCGACGGTCAGCTGGGTCTTCCTGAGAACTTCCACCTGATCCTCCCGACGGCCTTCATCTCCTGGGGCCTGTTCTTCGCCGCCGGTGGCGACAACGCCGCCTTCGGCAAGATCTTCATCGCCTGCACCTTCGGCGCCGTCGCGGCCCTCGTGACGATGCCGCTGGCGTTCAAGACGGCCGACGCGCCCGACTTCTGGGGCATCGCCCTCTGGGTCGGCATCTTCGCGTTCATCCTCGTGATGATCCTCATCGCGGGCGACTGGTACTACGTCGCCGGTACCTTCCCGGCGTTCGCATCCGTGTTCCTCTGGTGGATCGCCACCGGCCTGGACGGCTACGTCCCGAACGGCGGCGGCACGGAGAACACGGTCCAGGCCCTCGGCGACCCGGCCACCGCCGGCGCCGGCGCCTTCGGCGGGCTCATCTCCACCCCGTGGGGCTGGGTCTGGTTCTCCACCTGGGTGACCCTCGTCTGCGGCGTCATCCTGGGCATCGTGTCCGCCAAGATCACCGCGGCGGTCACCCCGAAGCCCAAGACGGCCGAGGCCTAGGCCCCTCCGTCACCGCGCGGTACCACCGGGGGGCCTTCGGGCCCCCCGGTCGCGTTCCGGGGCCGCGTCAGCGCCCCGCGCACGCGCCCCACAGGCCGCGGCCCGCGGCACGCGCCCGGCGCTCCGCGGCCAGCAGGCGGGGCAGTAGGCGCGCCCGCCCGTCGCCGCGGAAGGCGCGCGCGTCGCCGCCCGCGACCAGGGCCTCGTTGGCCGTGGTGAGGGCGCCGGCGGGGGTCACCTCGGCGAGCAGGCGGCCGAAGCGGTCCTCCCGCCCCTGCGAGGGGTCGACGGCCAGCTCCACCCGCGCGCCCGCGGGCAGCAGCGCGCGCAGCCGCGCGCCCGCCCTGACGCCGTGGCACTCGACCGGCCGCCCGGGCGTGACGCTCTCCGGGGCGTCGACGCCCAGCAGGCGCACGCGCACGTCCTCGCCGCCCAGGCGGGCGATCAGGGTGTCGCCGTCGACCACCCGCACGACGCGCGCGGGCTCGGCCACCGCCGCCCCGGCGCCCCCGCCCGGGCCCGCTCCGGGACCGCACCCCGCGGCGGCGGGCAGCACGGCGAGCGCCGCCGCCAGGCCCCGGGAGGCGGCGCGGCCGAGCGGGTACGTGAACGGGGACTGGTAGATTGGCGACCCTTTTCAGAACGGGAGGACAGCGCCGTATGAGCGTACGCGTGGGCATCAACGGGTTCGGCCGCATCGGACGGAACGTGTTCCGGGCGGCGGCCCTCGGCGAGACGGGCGTCGAGGTCGTGGCGGTCAACGACATCACCGACACGGCCACGCTCAGCCACCTGCTCGACTACGACTCGGTCTTCGGCCGCTACCCGGGCGACGTGCACGCGCACGACGACCACATCCACGTGGACGGCGCCGAGGTCCGCGTCTTCGCGGAGCGGGACCCGGGCGGCATCCCGTGGGGCGACGTCGGCGTGGACGTCGTCATCGAGAGCACCGGCTTCTTCACCGACCGCGACAGCGCGGCCAAGCACCTGCGCGACGGGGTGAAGAAGGTGATCATCTCCGCGCCCGCGAAGGGCCCCGACGTCACGGTCTGCATCGGCGTCAACGACGACGAGTACGACCCCGAGGCGCACCACGTCATCTCGAACGCCTCCTGCACCACCAACTGCCTCGCGCCGGTCGCGAAGGTGCTGATGGACCAGTTCGGCGTGGAGCACGGCTACATGACGACCTGCCACGCCTACACCGGCGACCAGCGCCTGCTCGACGCGCCGCACAAGGACCTGCGCCGCGCCCGCGCCGCCGCCCTGTCGATCATCCCCACCTCCACCGGCGCCGCGCGGGCGATCGGCGAGGTGATCCCGGCGATGAAGGGCAAGCTCGACGGCATCGCCCTGCGCGTGCCGACGCCCGACGGCTCGGTCGTGGACCTGACGGTCGAGGTCGGGCGCGCGACCACCGCCGACGAGGTCAACGCCGCCTTCCGCGCCGCCGCCGAGTCCGGGCCGCTCGAGGGCATCCTCGGCTACACGGAGGACCCGATCGTGTCGCGCGACATCGTCGGCGACCCGCGCTCGTCGCTCGTGGACGGCAGCCTGACGATGGTCAACGGCACCACGGTCAAGGTGATCTCCTGGTACGACAACGAGTGGGGCTACTCGTGCCGGGTCGTGGACCTGGCCGAGCGCGTCCTCGGCTGAGGCCGGCGTGGCGCGCCCGCTGGGCATCGACGACCCGGGGGTCGACTGGGCGGGCGCGCGCGTGCTCGTCCGGGCCGACCTGAACGCGCCGCTCGACGGGGGCCGGGTGACCGACGACGCGCGCATCCGCGCGTCGGTCCCCACCCTCGAGCGGCTGCTCGCGGCCGGCGCGGGCGTGGCGGTGTGCTCGCACCTCGGCCGCCCGAAGGGGCAGCGCGTCGAGGAGCTCTCGCTGCGGCCCTGCGCCGAACGGCTCGGCGAGCTGATGGGCCGCACGGTCGAGCTGCTGCCCGACTGCGTCGGCGACGAGGTGCGCGCGCGGGCGGAGTCGCTCGCCCCGGGCGAGCTCGTGATGCTGGAGAACCTCCGCTTCCACCCGGAGGAGGAGCGCAACGAGCCGGCCTTCGCCGACGCGCTGGCCGCCGGCTTCACGCACTACGTCAACGACGCCTTCGGCGCCGCCCACCGCGCCCACGCCTCCACGGAGGGCGTCGCCCGCCGGCTGCCGGCCCGCGCGGGGCTGCTGCTGTCCCGCGAGGTCGAGGTGCTCGAGGGGCTCCTCACCCGCCCGCGGTCGCCGTTCGTGGCCGTGCTCGGCGGGTCGAAGGTGAGCGACAAGCTGCCCCTCATCGAGAACCTGCTCGAGCGCTGCGACCGCGTCCTGGTCGGCGGCGCCATGTGCTTCACCTTCCTCGCGGCCCAGGGCGAGGCGGTGGGCGCCTCGCTGCACGAGGGTCCCGAGGGGCAGGCCATGGCCAACGACCTGATGGAGCGAGCCGTGCGACTCAACTGCCCGCTGCAGCTGCCGGTGGACGTGCTGGTGGCCGACCGCTTCGCCGCCGACGCGGCGCTCGAGGTGGTCCCGACCGACGACATCCCCGACGGCTGGATGGGGGTGGACATCGGGCCGCGCACCGCCGCCACCTACCGCGAGGCGATCGAGGGCGCCGGAACGGTGTTCTGGAACGGGCCGATGGGCGCGTTCGAGATCCCGCCCTTCGCCGAGGGCACCCGCGCGGTCGCCGAGGCGATGGCCGCGTCGTCCGGCGCCACGGTGGCGGGCGGCGGCGACTCCGGCGCCGCGGTGGCCCAGCTCGGCCTGGCCGACCGGCTGACGCACGTCTCCACCGGCGGCGGCGCCGCCCTCGAGCTGCTCGAGGGCAAGACCCTGCCCGGCGTCGCGGCCCTGCCGAGCGCCTCGTGAGCGGGCCGCGGCGCCCGCTCGTCGCGGGCAACTGGAAGATGAACAAGACCGGCGTCGAGGCGCGCGAGTACGTCGCCCGCCTGCGTGCCCTGCTCGGCGACGGCGAGCTGTCGTGCGACGTGGCGGTGTGCCCTCCGGCCACCGCGCTCGAGGCCACCGCGCGGGCCGCCTCCGGCAGCGCCGTCAGGGTGCTGGCCCAGGCGGTCCACGAGGCCGAGAAGGGCGCCCACACCGGGGAGGTCTCCGCGGGCATGATCGTCGGCGCCGGCGCCGACGGCACCCTCGTGGGCCACTCCGAGCGGCGCGCGGCGGGCGAGACCGACGACCAGGTGGCCGCCCGCGTGCGGGCCGCCCTCGACGCCGGCCTGCAGGTGGTCGTCTGCGTCGGCGAGTCGCTCGAGCAGCGCGAGGCGGGCGAGACCGAGCGCTGGCTCACCGGCCAGGTGGGCGCGGCGCTCGCGCAGGTGCGGGCCGACGAGGTCGGCGTGCTGTCGATCGCGTACGAGCCGATCTGGGCCATCGGCACCGGCCGCACGGCCACGCCGGAGATCGCCCAGGAGGCCTGCGCGCACGTGCGCTCGGTCGCCGCCGCGACGCTCGACCCGGCGGCCCTGCGGGTGCTCTACGGCGGGAGCGTGACCCCCGACAACGCGGCCGGCCTCATGGCCCAGCCCGACATCGACGGGGCGCTCGTCGGCGGCGCCAGCCTCGACGCCGAGGCGTTCGCGGCGATCGCCCGGGCGGCGTGAGCGTGGCGCAGCCCCCGCGGGGGCCCCTCGTGCTGGTGGTGATCGACGGCTTCGGCATCGCGCCGGCCGGCCCCGGCAACGCCGTCAGCCTGGCCCGCACGCCGGTGCTCGACGCGCTGGCGGCCGAGGGCTCGGGCACCCGCATCAACGCCTCCGGCCTGCCCGTCGGCCTGCCGGAGGGGCAGATGGGCAACTCGGAGGTCGGCCACCTCAACCTCGGCGCCGGCCGGCGCGTGCCGCAGATGCTGGTGCGCGTCGACGAGGCGATCGCCGACGGCTCGCTCGCCCGCAACCCCGTGCTGGGCCGGGCGATGGAGCGCGGGCGCGCCGCCACCCTCCACCTGGTGGGCCTGGTCGGCGGCGGCGGCGTGCACGCGAGCCAGGCGCACATGCTGGCGCTCATCCGGATCGCGCGCGAGCAGGGCGTCGAGCGGGTCGTCGTGCACGCGCTCACCGACGGCCGCGACACCCGCCCCGATTCGGGCCTGGCGGCGGTCGAGGAGATCGAGGCGACCGGCGTCCGCGTCGGCACGGTGTGCGGGCGCTACTGGGCGATGGACCGCGACCGGCGCTGGGAGCGCACCCGCCGCGCGTACGACGCCATGGTCCACGGCGTGGGCGAGCACGCCGGCAGCGCGGCCGCCGCGGTGCGCCGCTCCTACGACATGGGCGTCACCGACGAGTTCCTCGAGCCCGCGGTGATCGGGCCGGCCGGCGAGGGCCGGGTGCGCACCGGCGACGCGCTGATCTACGTCAACTTCCGCCCCGACCGGGCCCGCCAGCTCACCGAGGCGTTCACGGTCCCGGGCTTCGACCAGTTCGACCGCGGCCCCGCGCCGGCCCTGCCGGTCGTCACGACCATGACCCGCTACAAGGCCGAGTTCACCGCCGACGTGCTGTTCGAGTCGGAGGACGTGCGCCAGGGGCTCGCCGAGACCGTCTCCTCGGCCGGCCGGCGCCAGCTGCACGTGGCCGAGACCGAGAAGTACGCGCACGTCACGTTCTTCTTCAACGGCGGCCGCGAGGAGCCGTTCGAGGGCGAGCGCCGGGTGCTCGTGCCCTCGCCGCAGCACGTGCCGACCTACGACCAGGCCCCCGAGATGAGCGCCGAGGGCGTCCGCGACGCCGTGGTGCAGGGCCTGGCCGAGGGCACCGACGAGCTGCTGGTGGTCAACTTCGCGAACGCCGACATGGTGGGCCACACCGGCGTGGTGCAGGCGGCCGTGCGCGGCATCGAGACGATCGACGCCTGCATGGGCGCCGTGCGCGAGGCCGTCCGGGCGGCCGGCGGGCTGCTGTGCGTGACGGCCGACCACGGCAACTCCGAGGTCATGATCGAGCCCGACGGCAGCCCCAACACGGCGCACACGAGCAACCCGGTGCCGCTCTGGATCGACCGCCCGGGCCTGCCGCTGCGCGAGGGCGGCGCGCTCGGCGACGTGGCGCCGACGCTCTGCGGGCTGATGGGCTGGGACCCGTCGCCGCAGATGACGGGGACGCCGCTGCTCTAGCGGCCGGCCGGCGCCGTCCGAGCGCTCGCCGGGCCGGCGCGGGCGCTGCCCGGCCTCGCGGCGCGGACGGCGCGCCGCTCCTCGTCGCCCCCGGCTCGGCGCCGGCGCCGTCGCGCGCCCCCTTGCCCGCCGGCGCGCGCCCGGGGTATCCTCGCGCCCGCCCGGATCGGGCGAGCGGAGGAGGGCCACGCGCATGGACATCGTGACGACCCCCCGGACGGCGACGACGCCGTCCCGGGATCGCATGTCCGCCGTGGGCGCCCCCGCCCGGCCCCTCCGCCGCTCGCGCGGCTGAGGGCCATCCGCGCGGGGCGCCCCTCACCGAGGGAGCCCCGCAGTGAGCAGCAGCACGTGGGCGGCGCTGGCGCCGCTCGGATGGGATGAGGGACGCGCCGCCGAGCTGGCGGCGCTGGACGACGACGCGCTCGCGCCCGGGCGGGTGGCGCGCGTCGACCGCGGCGGCGGCCTGGCCCTGACCGCCGGCGGCGCCGTGCCGGTCGCCGCGCCCGGCCTGGCGGCCGGCGACTGGCTGGCGCTGCGCGACGGCCGCGTGGCGGCGGTCCTGGAGCGGCGCACCCGCATCGTCCGCCGCGCCGCGGGGCGCGCCGACGCCGCGCAGGTGATGGCCGCCAACGTCGACGTGCTCGTCGCCGTCCACGCGCTCGACCGGCCGCTGCGCGTGCGCCGGCTGCACCGCGCGTTGGCGCTGGCCTGGGAGGCGGGCGCGCGGCCGGTCGTGGCGATCGCCAAGGCCGACCTCGGCCCGGACCCCGAGGCCGAGGCCGTGATCGGCGCGCTCGGCGCGCCGCTGCTGCCGGTCAGCGCGCGGACGGGGGAGGGGATCGACGCGCTGGCCGCGCTCGCGCGCCCGTCGCGCACGCTGGTGCTGCTGGGCGAGTCGGGCGCCGGCAAGTCGAGCCTCGTCAACGCGCTGCTCGGCCGCGACGAGCTGGCGACCGGCGGCGTGCGCCGGGGCGACGCGAAGGGCCGCCACACCACCACCGCCCGCCACCTGCTGCCGCTGCCCGGCGGCGGGGCGGTCATCGACACGCCGGGCGTGCGCGAGCTGGGGCTGTGGAGCGAGGGGGACGGGGGCGCCGGCGTGGCGGTCACCTTCGGCGACGTCGAGGAGCTCGCGGGCGGCTGCCGCTTCGCCGACTGCACGCACCGCTCCGAGCCGGGCTGCGCCGTGCGTGCGGCGGTGGACGAGGGACGGCTCGCCGAGGACCGCCTCGCGAGCTACCGCGACCTCACCCGCGAGCTCGAGGCGCTGGAGCGGCGCGGCGACGAGCGCGCCCGCCGGCGCCACGGCCGGGCCGGCGCGCGGATGGTCCGCGAGGCGGTGCGGATGAAGCGCCGCCGCTGAGCGCGGTCCCGCGCGCCGGCGGCGCGCGGGACCGTCAGACCAGCCGCAGCTGGGCGTCGGCGGGCGCGGCCGTCACGGGCCGCGCCGGCCGGCGCTCGAACGGCCGCCGCGGACCCGGATCGCCCGGCGCCGGGCCGCCGTGGGCCCGCACCATCGCGCGCACGCGCCCGGCGAGCGCGGCCCGCTCGTCGGCCGGAGCGTAGGCACGCCGGTAGCGCCGCTCGGCGGCCTCCACGAGGTCGGGGCGCGCCCGCCGCAGCCAGCCCATGTAGTGGTCGCGGAACCCCGGCCGCAGGTAGAGCAGGATGGGGGTGACCCACGTCGCGCCGGCCGCCACGACCGCGGCCACCGTCTCCTCGAGCTGCTCGTCGGAGTCGGAGATGCCCGGGATGACCGGCGCGATGAAGGCGCCGCAGGGGATGCCGGCCTCGCGCAGGCGGGCCAGCGCCTCCACCCGGCGCCGCGGGTTGGGCGTGTGCGGCTCCGTCGCGCGCCAGGCGGCCTCGTCGAGCGTGCCGATCGAGAAGCCGGTCTGCACCTCGACGTGCCGGGCCGCCTCGGCGAGCACGTCGATGTCGCGGGTGATGAGCGTCGACTTGGTCAGGATGGAGAACGGGTTCCGCGCCGCGGCGAGCTCCTCCACGATGCCGCGGGTGAGCCGGTAGCGACCCTCGACCGGCTGGTAGGGGTCCGTGTTGGTCCCCATCGCGATCGGCTCGCCCGCCCAGCGGGCCGCGCGCAACTCCGAGCGCAGCCGCTCGACCGCGTTCACCTTGACCACGATGCGGCGCTCGAAGTCCTCGCCGACGCCGAAGCCGAGGAACTCGTGCGTCGGCCGCGCGAAGCAGTAGACGCACGCGTGGCTGCATCCCCGGTAGGCGTTGATCGTCCACCGGAACGGCATCTGCGACGCCGGGGGGACGCGGTTGATGATCGTCCGCGCCCGCACGTGCAGCAGCTCCAGGCCGGCGAGCTCGCCCCGCCCGGTGTGCCGCTCGGCGTGCTCGAGCAGCGCCGGCCGGTCGCCGTCGTCGCCGGCGAGCCGCCAGCGGATCTGCTCCTCGCCCCCCGAGGGCGCGGGCCGTCCCATGCGCGACAGCCTATACGAACATGCGTTCCTACTCGACTGGCGTGGACACACCGTGCCGGGTGAACGAAGTCCCACGTGCTGCTCCGAACGGAGCGGTATCTTGGACAGGAAGTTGTCCAACATGGAGGATTGAGATGGCACGGGGCTTGAGGACGCGCGCCGCTCGCGCTTTGCCGTCGGCCGCCGCGCGCGCCGAGCTGGGGGCGATCGTCCGCGAGTTCGAGGCGACGACGAAGCCGTCTCGGTCGCTCGCAGAGAGGGCCATCGAGGTGGGTCGCTACAACCGAGGCACGGCGTGGATCGTTCCCTCCGTCGATGCCCAGGCCGCGATCGAGCGCGAGGAGGCGATGAGCCGCCGCATCGCGGAACTCGAGGATGAGGTCGAGAATCTCGAGATGTTCGCCTTCCTGGTCGAACGGAAGCGGAGGATGGGCGACGACCTGCTCGATGTGGAGGAGGCCGTCACGAAGCTCGGCTTCGGCGATCTCCTCGATTCGGGGCAATAGCCCGCGTGGCGCACCGCGTCCTCGTCCCGCAGGAGGTCATCGACGACATCAACGCCATCGCCGATCAGGAGGTCAGGCGCGCGGCGGCGAAGATCCTGGTCGCGCTGCGGGGGGGCGCACACCTCGGTCAGGAGATGTATGCCCGCGGCGGCACGGAGAGCCTCGAGGGTGCGCGCAAGATCCGCTTTGACGAGGAAGGGTGGCACCGTAAGCCCCGCTTCCGCCTCGTCTATGAGAACCGCCCTCACGACGGGCGGGTCGTCGTCCTCATCGTGCGGGCCGTCGGCCGACGGGATGACCTACGCGCATACCGGATCGCGTCTGGGCGTCGCGCCCGGTTGCTTCGAAGGCATCTGAAGGGGAGCTGAGCGGCGGGACGTCGCTCAGCAGGTCGAGACGCTGCTCTTCGGTCCATGTCCACGCCAATCGAGTAGGAACATGCGTCTACGCGATTGGCGTGGACATGCCGACGAGCGCGTCAGACGTCGAGCAGCTCGACGAGGTCCTCGATGATGCGAACGTCACTGCGGTCGAGGGTGACGGGGGCCCCGGTGGACGTCGGCCGTGGCGGCGATCGCCAGATCGATGGGCCGACGGCGAGGCCTGCCGCCGCGGCTCGCGACGGCTGCCGACGGGCGCCCCCATTCGGGGCAGACCTCGGCGTCGAGCGGCGGGGGGTCGAAGGTCGCCTCGATCACGCCGAGGCGACGGACCCGTCGCGCACGCTCGCCCTCGCCAGAGGCGACGAGCACGCCGAAGCACAGCTCAGCGAGCGACGCCGCGCTGATGGCGCCCTCGATCTCGCGCGGGCCCGCGACCGATGACACCGAGGTGTCGAGGAGCGCCCGCATCGCTCGGAAGGGATCGCTCAGAGCCCCCGGGAATGCGGCCAGATCCTCGGCCAGGCGCTCGGGCGCCGGCGTGTCCCATATGCGGGCGAGGGCCGGGCCTGCCACCCACTGGCGCGGGTGGGCGGGTCCCAGGCGCGCCACCGGAGGGCCGGAGGCGGTGACGGTGAACTCCTCGCCTGCCTCGGCCTGACGGAGCACCTCGCCGACGTTGTTGCGCAGCCCCTTCCGGCACGGGAGGGCACGCCCCCTCGCCGACGAGGACGCGGCGCGGCCGGACTCGGCTGGTCCGATGCCGTCGAGGCGCCCTCATCGCCCCGGCCCGAGGGACGTCGAGCCGATCGCCGCCCGGGAGGCGGCCGTCGCGGAGCGGGGCCGGCGGCTGGAGCATGGGGAGGCCGGCGACCCCGACGCCCTGGTCCGTCAGCGCGGTGAGCGGGGACGGCCAGGCTGGTTCGCGAGCGGCGTGGGCGACACACGGGGGGCTGAGGCGCTTGAGGTGCTGGAGCCGAGCGAGCGCGAGTGGCTCGAGGGCCCCGCGCGGGACGAGCGCTGGGCCCTGCTCGATCGCGACGGCGCCGCCGAGCAGCCCGGGGCCGACGCGCAGGACCACGGGCAGCCCGTCTCCGGGCGGCGCCCGCGGCCGTGGCGCCTCTCGCTTGCGAACGCGCCGCCGATGCGCACGCGGGCGCGAGCGCACCCGCCCTTCGTCCAGTTCCGCGCCGCGGCGCCCGTGCGGTGGAACGGATCCACCTCAGAGGACGTCGCGACCGGGGAGAGGCGGCGATGACGAGAACGACGACGGGTGCGCGCGGCGCGCGGATCACGCGCCGGCTCCGCGGCGTGGCGGCGGCGGCGCTCACCGCGCTGCTGGCCGGCGCGGCGGGCGCCTCCGCGGGGCGATTCGCCGAGACGGCGGGCCGGCGCACGAGCTCGACGACCACCCCGATGCCGAGCGGCCGGCCGGCGATGGTGACGATCCTCGGCCGGCCGCCCGCGAGCGTCGGGGTCGGGGTCGGCGACGCCCGTCGTGGTGAGCGTGCCGACCGCGATGTGAGGCCGTCCACGACGCCCCGGTCCTCGCCCAGGCGGTCGGCGGCCAGGAGCGTGCCCGCGGCCGGCGGCAGCGGGCCGGAGCCCTGCTCCCGGACCGCGTACCGCACCACCCGGGCGAGCCGGCCCAGCATCACGAGGGTGGAGCGCGCGCCGACCCGTCCGGCCGTCGCCGCGGCGCTCCTCGTGGACGAGCGGACCGGATGATGCTTGATCCCGCAATGACCTGCTAGGGTGACGGCCATGGGCGACTACGGGCACGGGATCGAGTTCGGCGTCTTCGTGACGCCGTCGGCGGCGGACGCCGCGCGGGTGGTCGCGCTGGCGGAGCTCGCCGACGCGGTGGGCCTCGACCTGGTCACCTTCCAGGACCATCCGTACCAGTCGCGCTTCCTCGACACCTGGACGCTGCTGTCGTTCGCCGCCGCGCGCACCGAGCGGGTGCGCCTGAGCGCGAACGTGCTCAACCTGCCGCTGCGCCCGCCGGCGGTGGTGGCGCGCGCGGTGGCGAGCCTCGACATCCTGTCGGGCGGCCGGGCGGAGCTCGGCCTGGGCGCGGGCGCGTTCTGGGACGCGATCGCGGCGATGGGCGGGCCGCGCCGGCGCCCCGGCGAGTCGGTCGATGCGCTCGAGGAGGCGATCCGGGTGATCCGCGCCCTCTGGGACACGGGCGAGCGGCGGGGCGCGCGCGTGGAGGGCGCGCACTACCGGCTGGACGGTGCCGCCCGCGGGCCGGCGCCCGTGCACGACGTGGGCATCTGGCTGGGTGCGTACAAGCCGCGCATGCTGGAGCTCGTCGGCCGCGCGGCCGACGGCTGGCTGCCGAGCCTGCCGTACATGCAGCCCGGCGACCTGGCGGCCGGCAACGCCCGCATCGACCGGGCGGCGGTCGCGGCAGGCCGCGACCCGGCGGCGATCCGGCGCCTGCTGAACGTGGGCCCGGACGCGACGCCGGAGGACCTGGCCCGCATGGCGCTCGAGGACGGCGTCGGCACCTTCATCCTCATGGCCGACGACGAGGGCGCGGTGCGGCGACTGGCCGGCGAGGTGGCGCCGGCGGTGCGGGAGCTCGTGGCGGAGGGGCGCGCCGGCGGCGGCGCGGGGGACGCGCGCGAGGGCGACGGCGCCCCGGCGCCCACGCGATCGGCAACCGGCCGGGGCGCGCCGTCCCCGGGCCCGGGCGGCGAGTACGAGCGGCTCGGCGTCACGCCGACGCCCGACGACGGCACCCGGGTGGGCTCGGTCGCGCCGTGGGACGAGTCGACGCGGCCCCGCCGCGAGCCGTCGCCGCCGGACGTCCGGTACACCCGCCGGGGGCGGCTGGTGGGGCAGCACCTGATCGACGTCCACGACACCCTCAGGCGCGAGCTCGACGAGCTGCGCGACATCCTGCGCCAGGTGCGCGAGGGCGCCGTGGGCGCCGGCGAGGCGCGCTCGGCCCTCAACGAGATGGCGCTGCGCCAGAACGACTGGACGCTCGGGGCCTTCTGCGCGCGCTACTGCGGCGTCGTCGCGCAGCACCACGGCCTGGAGGACGACGCGATCTTCCCCCACCTGGTGCGCAGCGAGCCGGGCCTCGCGCCCGTCATCGACCGGTTGGCCGACGAGCACCACGTCATCCACGACGCCATCCAGGCCGTGGACGCGGCGCTCGTGCACCACATGGGCGACCCGGGCGACTTCAGCCGCATCCAGTCGGCGATCGACCTGCTGACCGACGCGCTGCTGTCGCACCTCTCCTACGAGGAGCGGGAGATCGTCGAGCCGCTCGCGCGGCACGGCTTCTACCCGGGCCAGATCCGCGACGCCTGAGGGGGCCGCGGGGGGGCGAACGGCGCCCGGCCGGGGTACGTCTCCGCGTGCACCCCGAAGTCGTCTCCCATCGACGGTCGCCGCCCGAACATGCGCGTCAGCCCGTCATCGCTGCCGCGGTGGACGCCGGAGCCGGGCGACAGGTCGCCGACGCCGGGGGCTCCGTCCGGCTCGATCCACTCGATCCGCGGATGAAGGGCGCCCCCGGGATGGCGTGCCCGGCGCGGGCTCGTCGAACGGAGGAGCGCCGCGCGGCGCTCAGTCCCCGCCGTCGCCCTCCACGTGGCGGAGGGCGATGAGGCTGGTGGCGCCCGGGCGGGCCGAGACCGGGCCGTAGGTCACCACCAGGGGGTCGCCCGGGCGCAGGTCGAGCAGGCGGGCGCAGGTGGCGATGGCCTCGCGCAGCATCGGGTCGATGTCGGGCTTCGCCGGGAAGTGCACCGGCAGCACGCCCCACTCGAGGGCCATCTGGCAGGCCACCTCGGCGCGGTGGCACAGGGCCACGATCGGCGCCAGCGGCCGCTGGCGCGCCACGGCGCGCGCGGCGCCGCCCGTCTCGGTGGGCACGCAGAGCGCCGCGGCGCCGAGCTCGTCGGCGAGGCTCGCGGCGGCCTTCATCACCGACTCGGTCTCGGTCAGGTTCGCCGCCCCCACCCGCCCGGCGCGCGCCGCCCGCTCCGCCGAAAGGCAGATCTGGGCCATCTGGCGGACGGTCTCGACCGGGAAGGCGCCCTGGGCGGTCTCGCCCGAGAGCATCACCGCCGACGTGCCGTCGAGCACGGCGTTGGCGACGTCGGCCACCTCGGCGCGGGTCGGCTCGGGCGCTGCCGTCATCGACTCGAGCATCTGCGTGGCGGTGATGCAGAGCTTGCCCTCCTCGCGGGCCATGGCGACGATCCGCTTCTGCACGAGCGGCACCTCGGCGAGCCCGAGCTCGATGCCGAGGTCGCCGCGCGCGACCATGACCGCGTCGGCGGCGTCGATGATCGCGGCGAGGTCGTCGACCGCCTCGGCCTTCTCGATCTTGGCCACGATCCGGGCGCCCGGGAGC
Organism: Miltoncostaea marina; assembly: GCF_018141525.1. Classification (GTDB taxonomy): domain Bacteria; phylum Actinomycetota; class Thermoleophilia; order Miltoncostaeales; family Miltoncostaeaceae; genus Miltoncostaea; species Miltoncostaea marina. Next base: position 2,212,932 of record NZ_CP064655.1, on the reverse strand, counting down.
CCGGCCTCGCGCAGCAGCTCGCGCAGCTCGCGGACGTCCTCGTGGTGGCGCACGAACGACAGGGCCACGAAGTCCGGCGCCAGCTCCGGGAGCACCGCGATGTCGGCGCGGTCCTTGTCGGTGATCGCGCGGGCGCCCGAGGCGGCGTGCGTCAGCGTGGCGCCCTTGCGCGGGCCGACGGCCCCCGGCCGCGTGCAGCGGGCCACCAGCTGCTCGGCTGCGCCCGCCTCGCGGGCGATGCCCTCGACCGAGAAGCGCGGGGTGCCGTCGCCGATCACCAGCTCCGACACCCCCGGCGTCGCCGCCGCCACGAGGTCGTCCCAGACGACCGCCAGCGCGTCCGGCGGCGTGCGCGTGCCCGCCACGAAGCGCACCACCTCGCCCTCGTCGATGCGCTCGCCGGCGGGCGTGTCGGCGGCCAGGCGGATCTTCGGGCCCTGCAGGTCGCACAGCAGGGCGAGCGGCCTGCCGGCCGCCGCCTGGGCGGCCCGCACCGCCCGGGCGCGCGCCGTCCACTCGTCGGGCTCGCCGTGGGAGAGGTTGATGCGGAACCCGTCCACGCCGGCGTGCACCATCGCCGGGACCACCCCCGGCGGGTCGCAGGCCGGGCCGAGGGTGGCGAGGATCTTCGTCCTGCGCACGGCCGCTCAGCCGCCCGTCCCGGTGGCCGGCCCGCTCACGCGTCCTGCACGGCGGCCATGAGGGTGAGCCCGCCGTCGATCACGAACGACGCGCCGGTCGTGTAGCGCGACGCCGGCGCGAGCAGGTGGGCGATCAGCTCGCCGACCTCGCGCGCGTCGCCGGGGCGCCCGGCGGGGATCGCGGGCCGCTCGATCGCGTGCGGGTCGACGTCCTCGTTGCCGGTCATGGGCGTGGCGATCTCGCCCGGCGCGACGGCGTTGACGGTGATGCCGTGCTCGGCGAGCTCGAGCGCCATCGTCTTCACCAGCAGGCCCAGCCCGCCCTTCGCCGCGCAGTAGGCCGACGACCCGGGCAGCGGGATGTGCTCGTGCACCGAGGTGACGGCCACGATGCGCCCCGGCGTGCCCGCGGCCACCATGCGGCGGGCGGCGGCCTGGCAGCAGACGAAGGCGCCGGTCAGGTCGACCTCCAGCACGTGGCGCCACGTCCCGAGGTCGGTCTCGAGGAACGGCGTGCTCGCCCCCGTGCCCGCGTTCGCCACGAACGCGTCCAGGCCGCCGAGCGCACCGGCGAGCTCGTCGATGACCGCGGCGGCGCCGTCGGCCCGGCTCAGGTCGAGCCTGCGCACCTCGGCCCGCCGCCCGGCCGCCCGCACCTCGTCGGCCGTGCCCCGGGCCCCCGCCTCGTCCTCGTGCCAGGTCACCCCGACGTCGTAGCCGCGGCCCGCGAGCACCGCGGCCGCGGCCCGCCCGATGCCGGAGTCCGATCCGGTGACGATCGCGATCACTGCTGTCCCCCTGTGTGGGCCTCGCCGGAGGGCATACCCGCGCGCGCCCGGGGCTACCCGGGCGGCCGCAGGGAGGGGATGCCCGGTCCGCGCCAGAAGCGCACCGCGTCGCCGAAGCGGGGCGCGGCGGTCCAGGCCAGGGTGCGGATGCGCTCGACGGTGGTCACGACGCGCACGACGCCGCCGGCGCGGAAGCACATCACGCGCCCCTCGTCGCGGCCGGAGCCGAACCCCCAGGGCCCGTCGGCCGGCACGCGGCCCCCGCCGCCCGCGGGCACGCACTGGCCGCTCGCCACCGGCACGCCGTTCGCCGCGCGCAGGCGCCCGTAGGCCGCGACCAGCGCGGCACGGGCGGGGAAGAGCTCGAAGCGGGCGGCGGCGCCCAGCTCGCCCGCGCTGCGGCAGGCGAGGGCGGCGACGGCGCCGGCCGAGCGCGAGGCCGCCGGGGCCCGGCCGCAGAGGCGCGCGAGCCGCGGCTCGAGGCGCGCCAGCAGGAAGCGCTCGCCGCCGTCCGGGAAGCCGGCCGGGCGCGGGACCGCCGGCGCGGTCGCGGCGGCCGTGGTGGCGGGGGCCGTCGCGGCGTCGCCGGGCGGCGCCGCGTCGCCGTCGCCGCCGCACCCGGCGGCGAGCAGGCACGCAGCGGCCGCCGCCGCCGCGGCCCGGCCCGCGCGGCGGCTCACGATCGCCGCACCGCCACGCGGCCCAGCCAGCCCTCGCCGTCGCGGCGCAGCTCCAGCAGGTCGTTGCCCGAGGAGTGGCACCAGGCGGGCAGGTCGACCGCGATCAGGGGGTCGTCGGCCAGCAGCTCGATCACCTCGCCCGGGGCCGCCCGCCCGGCGGCCCTGGCCACCAGCTCGATCGGCACCGGGCACCAGGTGCCGAGCGCGTCCACCACCCGGGCGCTCACGACGGCGCCACCGGGCTCATCGCGCGCAGGGCGGCCACCGCGTCGGCGAAGGCGGCCACCGCCCGGTCGACCTCCTGCTCGGTCGTCGTCGCGCGCAGGGTGAAGAGCACCGCCGAGTGGGTCCACGGCGGCTCGAGGCCGATCGCCTCGAGCGCCGGGGCGGCCTTGCCGGCGGCGCTGCAGGCCGACCCCGGCGAGGCCGCGACCCCGCGAGTGGCCAGGGCCAGCGTCAGCGCCTCGCCGTCGACCCAGCCCGCCGAGACCTGGACGTGGCCGGGGATGCGCCGGTCGGGGTGGCCGTTGAGGCGCACGCCGGGCACCGCCAGCAGCCCGCGCGTGAGGCGCTCCGCCAGCGCGGCGCAGCGGGCCGCGCGCGCGGCCATCTCCTCGCGCGCGATCCGCGCCGCCGTCCCCAGCGCCACGATGCCGGGCACGTCCTGCGCGCCGGCCCGCTTGCCGCCCTCCTGGGCGCCGCCGCCGATCAGCGGGTGCAAGCGCGCGCCGGGCCGCACCAGCAGGGCCCCGGTCCAGGGCGGCGCGCCGACCGGCCCGCCGCCCAGCACGAGCGCGTCGGCGCCGAGCGCGGCGGCGTCGAGCGGCACCAGGCCCGCCGTCTCGCCGGCGTCGACCACCACCCGCGCCTCGGCGCGGGCAGCCCGCGCGGCCGCGATCAGCGGCGGCAGCTCCTGCAGGGTGCCGATGTCCGGCTGCCCGTGCACGAGGCAGACGAGCGCGGTGTCGTCGCCCACCACCGCCGCGACGTCCGCCGCCGCGACGGCGCCCAGGCCGTCCACCGGGATGCGGTCGAGGGCGGCGCCGTCGCGCTCGGCGGCCCGGCAGGCGGCCAGCGTGGCCGGGTGCTCGACCGCCGTCAGCGCGATGCGGTCCCCGAGCGCGCGGTTGGCGCGCAGCAGGCCGGCCACCGCCAGGGCCCGCGCCTCGGTGGCGCCCGAGGTGAACACGACCCACCCGGGCTCGCAGCCGGCCAGGGCGGCGACCTCCTCGCGGGCCCGCTCGATCGCCTCGGCCGGCCCCCGGCCCGCCTCGTGCAGGCTCGAGGGGCTCCCGAACTCCTCGCCCAGGAACGGCAGCATCGCGGCGCGCACCCGCTCGTCGAGGGGCGAGGCGGCGGCGTGGTCGAGGTAGGCGGCCGGCCGGCTCACCGTCCCTCGGCGAGGCGGTGCGCCAGCAGCGACGGCAGGCCGGCCTCGAGGATCGCGTTCTGGGCGCCGGCCACGTCGTAGGGGGTGCGGCGGAAGCCGATCGTGCCGGCGTCGGGGTCGTAGAGCGCCCAGGCCGCCCGCGCGTCGCGGTCGCGCGGCTGCCCCACCGAGCCGGGGTTCACCAGCCAGCGCCCGGGCGTCAGCTCCAGCACCGCGCCGGCCGAGACGGTGGCGGTCTCCAACGCGCCGTCGGGGGTCAGCCGCCAGGCGGCCGGCACGTGCGTGTGCCCGACGAAGGTCAGCGGCACGCGGCGGTCCTCGAGCGCGTCGCGTGCCTGGTCGGGGCCCAACACGTACTCCCACACCGGGTCACGGGGGCTGCCGTGGAACATCGGCACCTCGTGGTCGTGCTCCGCCGGCACGAGCCGGCGCAGGGCGGCGACCTCGGACGGGCGCAGGACCTCGCGGGTCCACAGCACGGCGGCCGACGCCAGGTCGGAGAACACCTCGAGCGGCACGTCGCCCGTGACGCCCAGGTCGTGGTTGCCGGCCAGGCAGCGCTCGGCCCGCTCGCCGACCGTGCGCAGGCAGTACCCCGGGTCGGCGCCGTAGCCGACCACGTCGCCGACGCACCAGCACGTCGCGGCGCCCGCCTCGCGGGCCGCGCGCAGCGTGGCGTCGAGGGCCTGGCGGTTGCCGTGGATGTCGCTGATGATCGCGATCGGTGGCGTGGCGGCGTCCCGGGGCGTGCGGACCTGAGCGGCTACGATAGCCGCGTGCGGCGACGGCGCAGGCCCACCCTCCGGCCGGCCGGCGGCCCGGCCCGGCGCGCCGCGGGGCTCGCCGCCGTCGCGGCCGCGGGCGCGGGCGGCGTTGTCGCGCTGCTGCGCTGGCGCCTGTGGAGCGCGGGCGTCCCCGACGTCGACCCCGCGCCGCTGACGGACTGGTTCGACCCGGCCGAGCTGGCGCGCAACCGCGACTACCGGCGCGGGGTCTGGACGATGGCCGCCGTCGGCGCGCCGCTGGGCGCCGCGACCGCGGTCGCGGCGGCCGCCACCGGCCGCCGCTGGCGCCCCTGGGTCGTGCGGGCGGCGGGCGGGCGGCCGTGGCGGGCCGGGGCGATCTTCGGCGCCGGCCTCGCCGCCGCCACGATCGTGGTCGCCCTGCCGCTGTCGGCGGCCCGCTACGGCTGGGGACGCGAGTACGGCATCGTCACCCAGCCGGTGCGCGGCTGGCTGCTCGACCTGGCCAAGGGGCTCGGCGTGCAGGCCGTCGTCGCCGCCGTCCTCGGCGCCGGCGTCGCCGCGCTGGTCGCCCGGGTGCCGCGGCTCTGGTGGGCGTGGGTCGCCGCGGCCGCCGCCGGCCTGGTCTACGCGATGTCGGTCGCGTCGCCGCTGGTGCTGGAGCCGATCTTCCAGCGCACCGAGCCGCTCCGCGACCCGGCGCTGTCGGCCGAGGTGCTCGAGCTGGCCCGCCGCTCGGGCGTGGAGGCCGACGACGTGAAGGTCAACGACGCGAGCGCCCGCACGACCGCCGCGAACGCCTACGTCTCGGGCCTCGGCGGCAGCCGTCACATCGTCCTCTACGACACGCTGCTGCGCGACTTCCCGCGCGACCAGGTGCGCATGGTGGTGGCCCACGAGCTGGCGCACGTGGCCCGCCGCCACGTGCTGAAGGGCTCCACCTGGGGGGCCGCGCTGGCGGTGCCCGGCTGCCTGCTGGTGTTCGCCGTCGTCGGCTGGCGGACCGGCTTCGGCGCGCCCGGGCGCGGCCCGGCGGGCTGCGACCTGGTGCTGCGCCGGGTGGCCCTGGCCGCGGCAACGGCGACGGTGATCGGCACGCTCAGCGCGCCGCTCGGCAACTGGGTGAGCCGCGCCTACGAGCGCGAGGCCGAGTGGGGCGCGCTGGCCGTCACGCGCGACCCCGGCGCCGCCATCGGCCTGCAGCGGGGGCTCGTCGAGCGCAGCCTCGGCGTGCCCGACCCGCCGCGCGCCGTCCGGGTGTGGTTCGGCAGCCACCCGACCGCGCTCGAGCGCATCGGGATGGCCCTGCGAGCGGGGAGGGGATGAGCTGGGCCGCCGCGCTCCCCGGCTCCAGATCGCCTGCGTGGGCCGTCTGCGGCCGCCCCTCGACGCGGCCGGCCGGCTCTACGAGGAGCGCGTCGACCGCATGGCGGGGCTGCGCGTCGACGAGGTGGCCGCCGAGCCGATCCAGCGCGGCGAGGCGCGCGCCCGCGCCGCCGAGGCGGAGCGGCTGCGCGCTCGCCTGCTGCCGCGGGCGGCGCGGGTCGCCCTCGACCCGGCGGCGCGCCCGCCCGGCTCCAGCGACGCGTTCGCCGCGTGGCTGGAGCGGCGCATGCGCGACCGTCCGGTGGCCTTCGTCGTGGGCGGCGCGGCGGGCCTCGACGCGGCGCTCCTCGCCGAGTGCGACGAGCGCGTGTCGCTCGGGCCGCTGACGATGCCGCACCAGCTCGCCCGGGTCGTGCTGGCCGAGCAGCTCTACCGTGCCCTCTGCCTGTCGTCGGGGCACCCCTACCCGCACTGACGCCCGTCCCGGGGGGCGCTCAGCCCCCGAGCGCGGCCCGCAGCAGGTCGTGGCGGGCGATCTGGCAGCCGTCGGTCCGGGTCACCTCCACCCGCACCGGCGCGCCGTCGTGGCGGCCCTCGACCACCAGCCGCCCGGGCCCACCGTAGACCTCGGTGCAGATCTCGTCCGGGTCGGGGGCGAGCCGGGGGAGCAGGGCGGCCACCCGGGCGCACGGGCCGTCGGCGCCCGAGCAGTCCGGCCGGTGGACGCGCACGAGCCGATCGCCGTCGAACTCGCGCACGACGAGCCGGGTGCCGGTCGTCCCGCCGGCCGTGGTCGCGGCGCCCCCCGCCTCGTCGCCGCCGCCGCACCCGGCCGCGATCGCGACCAGCCCGGCGAGGCCGAGCGCGGCCGCCCGGTAAGCTGCCCGCCCGTGGCGGACGCCCCCCTCCTCGAGCCCATCCGGTCGGCGCTGGCCGGCGCGGCCGCCGCCGCGGTGGGCGCCGAGCCGCCCGCGGTGCCGCTGGCGCCGCCCGCCGGCCCGGGGATGGGCGACATCGCGAGCCCCGTCGCCATGACGCTCGCGAAGGCGGCCAGGCGCCCGCCGCGCGAGATCGCCGAGTCCATCGCCGCGCGCCTGCGCGACGACGCCGGCGCGGCCGGCTGGCTGGCCGGCGTGGAGGTGGCCGGCCCCGGGTTCCTCAACATGACCCTCGCGCCCGCCTGGTTCGCGGCCGCCGCGTCGCAGGTGGCGGCCGCCGGCGACGGCCACGGCGCCGGCGCCGCGGCCACGCCGCAGGCGATCCTGCTCGAGTTCGTCTCCGCCAACCCGACCGGCCCGCTGCACGTGGGCCACGCGCGCCAGGCGGCGTACGGCGACGCGCTGGCGCGGCTGCTGGCCTTCGCGGGCCACCGGGTGACGCGCGAGTACTACGTCAACGACTGGGGCCGCCAGATGCGCCTGTTCGGCGCGTCGGTGGCGGCGCGATACGCCCAGGAGTGCGGCCGCCCCGCCGAGGTGCCCGAGGACGGCTACCACGGCGACTACGTGGCCGCCATCGCGCGGACCCTGCGCGAGGAGATCGGCGACCGCCACGCCGACGACGCCACCACCTCCCCCGAGGCCCTGGAGCTGTTCGCCGCGCGCGGCGAGGAGCTCATGCTGGCGTCGATCCGCGGCGAGCTCGCCCGCTTCCGGGTGACCCACGACGCCTACTTCTCGGAGCGCTCGCTGCACCGCGCCGGCCGGGTGCGGGCCGGCGTGGCGGCCCTCGAGGAGGCGGGCGACGCGTACGCCGAGGAGGGCGCGGTGTGGTTCCGCACCAGCGCCTACGGCGACACGAAGGACCGCGTGCTCGTGCGCAGCGACGGCGAGCCGACCTACCTGGCCGCCGACGTGGCGTACCACCTCGACAAGGCGGGGCGCGGCGACGACCTGCTGATCGACGTGCTCGGCGCCGACCACCACGGCTACATCGCCCGGCTGCGCGCCGTGCTGGCGGCCGGCGGGCACGACCCCGACGCGCTCGAGGTCTGCGTCGTGCAGCTGGTGAGCCTGCTGGAGCGCGGCGAGGCGAAGAAGATGAGCAAGCGCGCGGGCACGGTCGTGACGCTCGGCGACCTGCTCGACGACATCGGCGTGGACGCGGCCCGCTTCTTCCTCGTGCACCGCAGCCATGAGACCCCCCTCGACCTCGACCTCGACCTGGCGCGCGAGCAGAGCCAGGAGAACCCGGTCTACTACGTCCAGTACGCCCACGCGCGCGTCTGCAGCATCCTGGCGCAGGCCGGCGATCCGGTCACGGCGCCGGGGCCGCCGCCGGCGCTCGACCCGGCCGAGCGGGCCGTGGTGATGCGGCTGGCCGACTGGCCGACCGCGGTGGCCGAGGCGCAGGAGCGCCGCGCGCCCCACCGGGTGGCCGCGTACCTGATCGACCTCGCGCGCGACTTCCACGCCTTCTACCACCGCTGCCGCGTGGTGGGGGAGGCGCCCGAGGTGCAGGCCTTCCGGCTGGACGTCTGCCGGGCCACGGCCGGCACGATCCGGGCGGGCCTGGGCCTGCTCGGGGTGGAGGCGCCCGAGTCGATGTAGCCCGCGGCGCCGGGCGCCGCGCGCGCTCAGGACGAGGTGAGCTGCGGCCGCCCGCCGACGAGGGCCAGCCGCACGTCCGCGCGGCGCCGGTCGATGCGGATCCGCTCGCCGCCCGCCACCAGCACCACGCCCGGCTGCACCACGTCGGCGCGCAGCAGCTCGTCGTCGGTGCCGTGGGTCTCCAGCGCCAGCTCGAGCGGCCGCCCGTCGCGGCCCGACAGCTCGCGGGCTCGCACGCGCCGGCCGACGGTCGCCCGGCAGGCGCGCAGGCCCACGCCGCCCATCGCGAACAGGTCGCCGGCCACGGCGATGTCGCAGTCGGTCGCGCCGGCCCCCGTGAGCCACAGGGATCCGGCCGCCTCGATCGCGCACGAGGCGGCGAGCGCCACGCGCATGGCCGGCTCGGCCGGCGGCCGGGCGCTCGGCAGCGCGGCGGCCAGGACGCCGGCCGCCTCGTCGATGGCGGCCAGGGGGTCGGCGACCGAGGCCGGGGCCTCGACCGCACGGCGCGCCGCGCGCACGACCGCGGCGATGCCCGGGCGCCCGCGGTCGTCGCCGGAGGCGGCCGCCGCGGCCTCGGCGCCCTCGGCGATGCGCTCGGCAAGCCCGGGGAACCGCGCACCGGCCAGCGCGGCCAGGGCGTCGGCGTCCGACACCGCCCGGCCCCGGGCCGCCGCGGCGCCCGCCAGCACACGGGCCGTCTCGGCCAGCGCGTCCAGCTGGGGGCCGAGGCCCCCCAGCGGCCGCGCCAGGCGGCGCCGCAGCGCGGCCGCCTGGCCGCCGCGCAGGTGCGAGGCGCTCACGCGCCCCTCCAGCACGAGCGCCCCGCCGGCGGTCACGACGGCCCGGTCGGCGTTGCCGGCCACCCGCAGGCCGCCCGTGGCGGCGACGGTTCGGCCGGGCGCGATCTGACCCTCCACCACCAGCGCGCCGTGCACCGCCAGGTCGCCCCGCGAGCGGTCGACGTGCCCCTCCACGACCCGCAGCGCGTCGACGATCAGGCGGCCGTCCGCGACGCGCGGGGCGCCGTCGCGCGCCGCCCGCAGCTCCACGCGGCCGCCCGGGCGCTCCACCGCCACCACGCCCTCGCCGGCGCCCTCCCGCGCGGCGTCGCCGCCGACGCCCAGCAGCGTGCCCGCCTCGACCCCCTGCGCGCCGGCCCCCGGCGCCGGGCGCCAGGGTGCGTGCCCGCGGCCGGGGGCGGCCGGCGCCGCTGCGAGGGGGAGGCTCACACCCAGCGCATCGGCCGGCGCGCCGTCGCGCGCCACGCCGCATGGACAGATCGTGGAGGCCTCAGCCGGGGGCGCGCCCGGTGATCACCACGTAGTCGCCCGGCATCGCGACCTCGCCGCCCTCCCGCGCGGGGAGGCGCGCGAAGAAGGCGGCGACGTCGTCGGCGAGCGCCTGCCAGCGGCCCTCCGGCTCGAGCACCCGTCGCGCGGCCAGCAGCGGGCCGAAGCCGGTCAGGTGCTCGCGCACGGCGTCGCCGGCCGAGGCGAACACCATGTCGACGTGTCCGTCCTCGAAGCCGAGATCCACACCGGTCCCCGCGAAGATCTCGCGCACGTGCGCCTCGTCGCCCCACAGCACCGGCGGGCTCGCCGACGCCGGCGGCGGGGGCATGTGCGCCGCGCCCACGCGCATGAACGCCGCGATCGCGCCGTCGGGCCGCCACGCGGCGACCGCCATCCGCCCGCCCGGCCGCAGCACCCGCGCGATCTCCGCGGCCGCCACCTCGTGCCGCGGCGCGAACATGCAGCCGAACGACGAGACCACCGCGTCGACGCTGCGGTCGGCGACCGGCAGGTCCTCGGCGTCGCCCTCCACCCAGGCCACCTCCACGCCCGCCGCCTCGGCCTGCGCGCGGGCCCGGGCCAGCATCTCGGGCGCCAGGTCCACCCCGGTCACCCGCGCCCCGGCCTGCGCCGCCTGGATCGCCACGTTGCCCGTGCCGCAGCCGACGTCGAGCAGCTCCGTGCCCGGCCCCGCGCCGACGGCCCGGACCAGGCGGGCGCCCACCGGCCGGATCCGCGCCGCGAAGGGCGTGAAGTCGCCGGCGCCCCACATCGCGCGCTGCGCCGCCCGCACCGACTCGAGCTCGTCCACGACCGCCCCCTCGCGACGTCGCCGTGGGGCCGGTCTACGCCCGCCCGCCGGGGCCCGTCAACCCCCTCGACGGCGCGCGGAGCCGTGGTACCGTTGAGGGCACGTCGCGGATGTAGCTCAGTTGGTAGAGCGTCGGCTTCCCAAGCCGAAGGTCGCGGGTTCGAACCCCGTCGTCCGCTTCGCCGAGGCGACGATCGCCGGCCGTTCCCAGCCCCGCTCGCGTCGTCTCGATGCTGTCGCCGCCTCCTGGTCGGCGCGGGGAGGATGCCCGTCGGGGGCGGTCGCGTTCCGCCGGGCGACGGACGCCGCCGCCGCTCACGCGGTGGCGTGCGCGCCGACCGCTCCGAGCACCGTGGCGACCATGACCCCCTCCACGTCGTCCGCCGCCACGCGGCCCGCGCGCAGCTCGCCGCTCGCGGCGTGGACGATGGCCAGCAGCATCGACAGGTGCCAGGCGACCGGCACGTCCGCGCGGAAGGCGCCCTCCTGCTGGCCGCGCGCGATCAGGGGGGCGAGATGCGTCAGCACCGGGACGTGGAGGCGGTGGAACTCCTCGCGCGGGAGCCGGGCGTTGATCGCGACCAGGGCGTGGAAGCGGTCGAGCTCCCGCCACGCCGCGCGGAGCACGCGGCGCAGCGCGTCGGCAGCGTCGCCGGCCGCGGGGTCGGCGGTGGCGAGGATCGCCGCCACGTCGGCGATCGCGCGCTCGGTCACGGCGGTGACGAGCGCCTCCCGGGTGGGGAAGTGCACGTATGTCGTCGCGCGGCTGACGCCGGCGCGGCGGGCGATCTCCGCCATCGACACGTCGGGATCGCCCGCCAGCCCCTCCAGCGCCGCGTCGAGGATGGCGGCGACGCTGCGCTCGGCGTCGGCGCGACGCGGCCTGCGCGGGGAGGGGCTCGGTGTGGCGCGGGGCGGCATCGTCAGTGGACGGGCATCGCGCCGGGGGCCTGCAGCCGCGGCACGAAGTGGCGGGCGGGGGGGAGGACGAACAGGGCGACGACGCCCGCGACGATAGCGATGATCGCGGCCGCGACGAACGCCAGGGCGATCCCCGCCGCCGTACCGGGGCCGGCGACGGCGCCGCCCGCGGCGGCGACCGCGGAGAGGGCGGCGATGCCGATCGTGCCGCCGATCTCGTGTCCCGTCGTGGTGATCCCGGACATCATCCCCGCCTCGCCGTCGCGCGCCCCCGTGAGGATGGCGATCGAGACCGCGACGACGGCGACGCCGAGGCCGGCCCCGGCGACGAGCATCCCCGGCAGGACGTCCCGCACGTAGTCCCCGTCCTCGGCGACGTGGGCGAGCAGCGTCATCCCGGCCGCGGCCACGAGGAACGCGGCGGCGAGCGGGCCGCGCACGCCGTGCCGGCCGACGACGTGCCCGGCCACGTGGGCGCCGGCGCCCACGGCGAGGGCGAGCGGGACGAAGGCGAGCCCCGTCGCCAGCGGCCCCATCCCGAGGGCGTTCTGCAGGTAGAGCGAGCTGAGGAGGAAGAGCCCGAAGATCGAGCCGGCTGCGGCGATCATGAGGACCAGGCCGCCGCCGGCCGCGCGGTCGGCCAGCCGCTCGATCCGCAGGAGCGGCGCGGCGGTGCGGCGCTCGAGCGCCGCGAACGCGGCGAGCCCGGCGACCCCGCCGAGGCCGGCGACGAGCGTCCGGGCGGATGCCCAGCCCGCGGCCTCGGCCTGCGTGATGGCGACGACGATCGACGCGAGGCTCGCGGTGGCCAGCACGGCCCCGCGCGCGTCCAGTCCCCTCCAGCGCGGCGTCGAGGCGTCGGCCGGCACGACCACCCGGGCCCCGACGGCGAGCGCGGCGGCCACGGGGAGGTTGACGGCGAAGATGCTGCGCCAGTCGGCCACCTCGGTCAGCACGCCGCCCACGAGGACGCCGACGGCCGCGCCCGCCCCGCCGACGGCACTCCAGGCGGCGAGCGCCCTGGCGCGCGCGGCGCCCTCGAAGGCGCCCATGATGATCGCGAGGGCCGCGGGGGAGAGCATCGCGGCACCCAGGCCCTGGCCGGCCCGCGCGGCGAAGAGGGCCTCCGCGCTGCCCGCCGTGGCGGTCGCCAGCGACGAGAGCGTGAAGAGGCCGAGGCCGGTGAGGAACATCCGCCGGCGCCCCAGGAGGTCGGCGGCCCGGCCGCCGAGGAGCAGCAGGCTGCCGAAGACGAGCGAGTAGCTGGTGATCGTCCAGCTGATCGCCGAGCCGGTGAGCTCCAGGTCCGCCGCGAGGCTCGGCAGCGCGATGTTCACCGCGGTGATGTCGAGGATGACCATCAGCTGGGCCACCAGCAGCACGAGCAGCAGCGCACCCTTCCGTGTGCCGGCCGATCCCCGCGCCGTGGCCGGCCGGTGACAATTCCGGTGGTCGTGCATGGCGGCCCCTTCCGATAGGTCAGACAGTGGTGTCTGGAATATAAACCAGACACCACTGTCTGACGTCAAGCGGCTGCGCTGCGGTCCGGGGGCCTCGCTCAGGCCCGCCGGGCGAGCGCCTGGTGTGCTGCGCCCGCTGCCGCCTGCCACCCGGTGGACGATTCGGAAGCGGGCCGGGTCGCGTCGGCTGACGGCCCGCGGGACGCCCGACAGGGCGCTGGGCAGGCGCGAGGAGTCCGGGGTGCTGACCTCGCGGTGGGAGGAAGCGGCGGGCGTGCAGGGGCGGCCGCGTCGGCGCTGCTACGCGGCCACGAGCCGGGGCGCGGCGGCGACCGAGCGCGCCAGGGCCTTCGCCGCCGCCGCGCCGTCGCCACGACCCGCCTCGGATCCCGCGTGAGCCCGGAGCGGACCGCGGCGCTGGTCACCGGGTGGGTGCGGCGTGCACGCGCCGCCTGCCCGGCCCCGTGGCGGAGCGGCGCATCGGCGGGGTCCGCGCCGACCTACACGATCACATGGCGCACGAGCGCGCCCGCGGGACCCGGAGCGGCGCATCGCGCTCGGCGTCCTCTCCCAGGCGCTCCGGGGCCTGCCCGCCGACGCGTCGTGGCGCGCCCGGCAGGCGCGGGCGACGCGTCACACGGCGGCCGGGCGCCGATCCGCCTCGACCCGGCGGACCGCACGGCGCGCCGTGCGCCGCGTGACGCTGGCGGCGGCCGCGATCATGATGCCGCCGCCGGCGGCGATGCGATCCGGCGACGACCCGGCCTGGCGCCCGTTCGGCCTCGCCCTCGCCGCGGTCCGCCTCCGGGCGGTCGGCCTGACGCTCGAGCTCGCGGCGGGGAGGGCGGGCGACGTCCCGAACCGCGCGGCCGTCCCCGTCGCGATCGGGGCCGCCGGCCCCGCGTCGCGACGATGGTGCTCGGGGAGCTCGGCGACGCCTCCGGGCTCGTGCTCGAGGGCCTCCTGCTCCTCGCCGCGGCCTGCACCCTCGCCGTGCGCACCGCCTCGCGCAGCCGGTCGCCGGCGGCCGCCGGCGGGTCCCGCGCGACGGCGGCCCCGCCCCGCGCCTCATCGTGACCCGGCGGATGCCGATGCCGGACGCATGGGCTCGTGTCCCTGGTGCCAGCACGGCTCCCCGCCGCTCAGCGAGACGACGATCCGCGACGCGATCGGCGCGCTCGAGGAGGAGCTCTCCATGACGACCGCCGACTTCCTGGCGCTGCGCGGCTCGGCGGCGCTGCCGCCCGTCTACGTGTTCACCTACTGGCACGACCTCGTCGAGCTGCTCGAGGTCGTGCGCCGCGCCGGGGGCTGACCGTCAGCCCGAGACGTCCCCGTCGCGCAGCAGCCGCTCGCGGGCCACGGGGGCGAGGGGGTGGCCCGCCCGGCCGAGCGCCTCGGCCAGCAGCACCCGGTCGATGCGGCCCTGGAAGACCGGCACGTCGACGTCCTGGGCGGCCTCGACGACGGCGTCCGGCTCGGCCTCGAGCATGACGGCGATCTCGTCCGGGGTCAGGTGAACGGCCATGGCGTCCTCTCCGTCGTGGTCGTGGAGCGTGCACAATGCCAGGCGGACGCATGCGGATCGCCACCTGGAACGTCAACTCGGTGCGGCAGCGGATGCCGCGCCTGCTGCCCTGGCTGGACGAGCGGCGCCCTGACGTGGTGTGCCTGCAGGAGACGAAGCTCGCCGACGCCGCCTTCGCCGAGCTGCTCGGCGAGGAGCTCGGGCGGCGCGGCTACGAGGTGGCCGCGCACGGGCAGGGCGGGTGGAACGGCGTGGCGATCCTCTCCCGGGTGGGCCTGGCGGACGTGGCGACCGGGCTGGCCGGCGAGCCCGCCTGGTCGCGGCCCGAGGCGCGCGCGGTGGCCGCGACCTGCGACGCGGTGCGGGTGCACAGCGTCTACGTGCCCAACGGCCGGTCGCCCGGCTCGGACCACTACCGCTACAAGCTGGCCTGGCTGGCCGCGCTGCGCGACGTGGTGCGCGACGGCCCCGAGGCGGCGGTCGTCTGCGGCGACGTCAACGTGGCGCCGGCCGACGCCGACGTGTTCGACCCCGACGCGTACGTCGGCCAGACGCACGTCACGCCGCCCGAGCGGGAGGCGCTCGCCGAGCTGACGCGGCTCGGGCTGCGCGACGTGGTGCGCGAGCGCTGGCCGTCGGAGCGCATCTTCACCTACTGGGACTACCGCGCCGGCATGTTCCACAAGGACCTCGGCATGCGGATCGACCTGGTGCTCGCCTCGGCGCCGGTCGCCGAGCGGGTGCGCGCCGCCTGGGTGGACCGCCAGGCGCGCAAGGGCAGCGGGCCCAGCGACCATGCGCCGGTGATCGTCGACCTCGACGAGGCGCCCGACGGCGACATCGGGCCGGTCGTGCCGCCGCCGTCGGCGAAGCCCGCCCGGCGCGGTGCGGCGCGGCTGCCCCAGGCGCCCTGACCGCCGCTCAGCCGAGTCCGCGGCGCGTGGCCTCGAGGATGAGCACGAGCGCGAGGAACAGCCCCACCTGGCGCAGCAGCCCGACCACGTAGGTCAGCGCCGCGGCCCGCAGCACCCGCCGCACGGCGCCGGCCTCGGCAGGTGCCGTCAGCCCCGCGTCGGCGAGCATCCGCAGGGCGAAGCGGCTCGCGCCGATCTCGACCGGCAGGGTCGCGAGGGCGAATGCGACGAGGCCGCCCACGTAGAGCAGCGACAGGGTCATCAGCACGGGGATCCCGAGCCAGAAGCCGCCGATGAAGAAGAGCCCCGACCAGGGCGCCAGCCGGCCGAGCGGCTCGCCCACCGTCATGCGCAGGCGGTAGGCGCGGCTGCCGGACGCGTCCTGGTGGGCGTGGGAGACCTCGTGGGCGGCGATGGCGAGCGCCGCGACGCTCGGCTCGAGCGCCACCTCGCGGGACAGCCGCAGGGCGCCCGCCGCGCCGTCGTAGTGATCGGTCAGCGCCCCGGGGACCACCTCGACCCGCACGCGGCGCAGCCCCAGCGCGTCGAGCAGCGCCCGGGCCGCCTCCGCGCCGGTCAGGCGCGCGCCGTTGGGCATCGCCCGGTAGCGGGCGAACCGGGCACGGACGCGGTCCTGGGCGAGCAGGCCGGCGAACAGCGGCACGATCAGCAGCAGCCACAGGAGCGCGATCACGCCGCGCGCCCCCGGGGTGCCCGCGCGGCGCGCACCGGCGGCGTCAGCGCCGGCGGCGGGCGCGGTGCGCCGCCGCGGCCGCCCGATGGTCGACGACCGGCTCGGGGTAGCCCCCCGGACGCAGCAGGCCGAGGTCCCACGGCTCGTGGACGGCGGGTCCCTCGACGCCGGCGAGCTCCGGCACGTGACGGCGCACGTAGGCGCCGTCGGGGTCGTACCGGCGCGCCTGCAGGGTCGGGTTGAGCATCCGCCCCGGGCGGGTGTCGGCACCCGTGCCCGCGACCCACTGCCAGTTGCCGGCGTTGCTGGCCACGTCGCCGTCGGCGAGGAGGTCCATGAAGTGGGCGGCGCCGCGCCGCCAGTCGATGCCGAGGTCCTTCGTGAGGAACGACGCCACCACCAGGCGGGCGCGGTTGTGCATGAAGCCCTCCTCGCGCAGCTGGCGCATGCCGGCGTCGACGAGCGGGTAGCCGGTCGCCCCGCGCGTCCACGCGTCGAGTAGCGCGTCGTCGTCGCGCCACCCGCCGGCGGCGGGGTGCATGTCCTCGCCCGCGATCCACGGCCGCGCGGCGAGCAGCTGGGCGTGGAAGTCGCGCCAGCAGAGCTGCCGGGCGAAGGCCGCCGGGCCGGGGCCGTCCCCGGCCCGCTCGAGGGCCTCGAGCGGCGACAGGCAGCCGAGGTGCAGGTACGCCGACAGCCGCGAGGTGGCGTCGGCGGCGAGGTCGTCGCGCGCCGACCTGTAGCCCGCGACGCCCTCGGCGGCCCAGGCGGCCAGCCGGGCGCGGCCCGCCGGCTCGCCGCCCGGCGGGCGCCCCGGGCTGGGCCGCCCGCCGGCGCGCAGCGCGTCGAGCGCCGCCGCCGGCGCGGCGGGGGCGGCGCCGGGCGCCCGCAGCCGCTCGAGCGGGAGCTCGAGCGGCCGGCGCGGCTGCTCGGCCCATCGGCGGTGGTACGGCGTGAAGACCTCGTACGCGGGCCCGGCCGCGGGCCGCAGCTCGCCCGCCGGCACCACGGCAACGCCCGGCATCGGCCGCACCTCGATGCGCTCGGGGCCCGCGGCGGCGCGCAGCCGGCGCAGCCGTCGCTGCGCGTGGCCGCTCACGTCGTCGGACAGCAGGATCGCCCCGGCGCCGGCCTCGCGGGCGGCCGCGACGGCCTCGCGTGCCGGGTCGCCGCGCCGCACGTGCAGGGCGGCGCCCCGCGCGCGCAGCGCCTCGTCGAGGGCGGCCAGCGAGTCGGCCAGGAACGCGCGCCGGTTGGCGCCCGCCCCGGCCAGCACCGCGTCGTCGAGCACGAACAGGGGCAGGACGAGCTCCGCCTCGCGCGCGGCGGCCGCGAGCGCGGGGTGGTCGTGCACGCGCAGGTCGCGCGTGAACAGGACGACGGCGGCCCTCATGGCGTGACCATCCTCGCAGGGCCGGCCCGCCGGGAAAGCCGCAGCCGGATCGCGGCGCCCACCGATGCGCCGGCCGGCGCTGCGGCCGACGCTCATTCCATCCGGCGGGCGAGGGCGGGGGGTGCGATGGGCGGGCTCGGCACCGGGCGGGCGCCCGTCGCGGCGGTCGATGCCCGCCAGGGGCACGCCGGCACGCGGATCGACCTCGACGGCGTGTCGAAGCGCTACCGCATCGGCGACATCGACGTGACCGCTCTGGAGGGCGTCGACCTGCACGTGGACGAGTCGGCGCTCGTGGTGATCCTCGGGCCGTCGGGCTGCGGCAAGACGACGCTCCTCAACATGATCGGCGCGCTCGACACGCCCACCGCCGGCACGGTCCGCGTCGCGGGCGCCGACATCACCCGCGCCTCGCAGGCGGCGCGCGCCGCGCTGCGCCGCCGCACCGTCAGCTTCATCTTCCAGACCTTCAACCTCTTCCCGGGCCTGACCGCCTTCGAGAACGTGCGCTTCGGCGCCGACGTCGCCGAGCGGCCCGACCCCGCGGCCCGGGCGCTCGAGGCCCTCGACTCGGTGGGCCTCGGCGACCGGCTGCGCCACTTCCCGCACCAGCTCTCCGGCGGCGAGCAGCAGCGGGTGGCGATCGCCCGCGCGCTCGCGACGGGCAACCCGATCATGCTCGCCGACGAGCCGACCGGGGAGCTCGACTTCCGCACCGGCGTGCAGATCCTCGCCGTGCTGGACGAGCAGGCGCGGGCGGGCAAGACGGTGCTCGTGGTGACCCACAACCGCGAGATCTCGCGGGTCGCCGACCGGGTGATCGAGCTCTCCAGCGGGCGGGTGGTCGCCGACGGGCCGCCGTCCGGCGGCCGGGCGCGCATCGCCGACCTGCGATGGTGACGCGCCGCCGCCGGGGGCTGCCGAGCGGCCGCTGGACGTGGCTCCGGCTGTCGTGGCGCGACCTGCGCGACCGCGCCGGCGCCGTCGTGGCGATCGCCCTCGTGATGGCGATCGGCATCGGCGTCTTCGCGGGGCTGGGCAGCACCTCGACCTGGCGCCGGCTGTCGAACGACGAGAGCTTCGCCGCCCTGCGGATGCACGACCTGCGGGCGACGCTCGCCCCGGGCGTCGTGGCGCGCGAGGGGACCCTGCTGCGGGCGGCGCGCGGCATCGACGACGGCGACGCGATCGCCGCCGCCTCCGAGCGGCTGGTGGTCGACAGCCAGGTCGCCGCGACCGGCGACGAGGGCCCGGTGCTCGTCGTGGCCCGGATCGTGGGCATGGGCACCGGCGCCCGGCAGGCGGTCGACGCCCTCTGGGTCGAGCGCGGCGCGCAGCCCGACCCCGCCGCCGCGCGCCCGCAGGCGGTGCTCGAGGCCAAGTTCGCGACCGACCGCGGCCTGCCGCCGGCCGGCTCGCTGCTGGTCGCGGGCGGCCGCCGGGTCGACTACACGGGCGTCGGGATGATCCCGGAGGACTTCTACTACGAGGGGCCGGAGGGGCTGATCATCAACGCGGGCGAGCTCGCGCCCGTGTACATGCCGCTCGCCGGGGCGCAGCGGGTGACGGGCCGGCCGGGGCGGGTGAACGACCTGGTCGTGCGCCTGGCGCCCGGCGCGGACGGCGGGCGGGTGGCGACGCAGCTCACGGCCGCGCTCGCCGCCCGGGGGCTCGCCGCGACGGTGTCCCCGCGCGAGGACGCGTTCGCGGTGCGCACCCTGTACGAGGACATCGGGAACGATCAGCGGATGTGGGACGCCCTGTCGGCGCTCGTGCTGGGCGCCGCCGCGATCGCCGCGTTCAGCCTCGTGAGCCGGGTCGTCGAGGCGCAGCGGCGGGAGATCGGCATCGGCATGGCCCTCGGCGTGCCCCGGCGTCGCCTCGCCGTGCGGCCGATGCTGGTGGGGGCGCAGGTCGCCCTGCTCGGCACGCTGGCCGGCCTCGGCGTGGGCCTGCTGGTGGGCGAGGCGATGAAGGGCCTGCTGCGGGACATCCTGCCCCTGCCGGTCCAGCGGGCGCCCTTCCAGCTGGACGCCTTCGGGCGGGCCGCGGCGCTCGGCATCGCCATCCCGCTGCTGGCGAGCGCCCTGCCCGTCTGGCGCGCGCTGCGGGTGGAGCCGATCGAGGCGATCCGGACCGGCCATCTCGCCGCGCGGCGGGGGCGCCTCGGCGACTGGACCCGCCGCCTGCGCCTGCCCGGCTCGAGCCTCGTCCAGATGCCCGTGCGCAACGCCCTGCGCACCCCGCGGCGCACGCTGCTGACGGCCGTGAGCGTCGGCGCCGCGATCACGGCGCTGGTCGCGACGCTCGGGATGCTCGACAGCTTCCAGCGGACGATCGCGCAGGGCGACGCGGAGCTCTCGCGCGGCGCGCCGGGGCGGGTGCTCGTGCAGCTCGACGGGCTGCACGCGGCCGGCTCGGGGGTGGTCGCGTCGATCGCGGCGGCGCCGGCGGTCGGCCGCGTCGACGCCGGCCTGCGCCTGCCGGTCACCGCCCTCGCGGGGCCCGGCGGCGAGGACCTGCCGCTGCTGCTGGAGCTCGTGGACACGCGGCGGGCGGCGTGGACGCCCACGACGGGCGGCGCCCCGCTCGGCGACGGCGTCGCGCTGGCCCGCAAGGCGGCGCGCGACCTGGGGGTGGGGGTGGGCGACCTGCTCGTCGTGCGCCACCCCGCGCGGCGGCCGGACGGCACCCTCGGCCTCGTGCGCGCGCCCGTGCGCGTGACCGCCGTCCACGGCAACCCGCTGCGCGGCTTCGCGTACATGGACCTCCGCGCGGCGGCCCGCTTCGGCCTGGCGGGGGTCGTGAACCTCGTCCACGCCTACCCCGCCCCGGGGGCCACGCCCGCCGAGGTGCAGCGTGACGTGTTCGCGCTGCCCGGCGTCGCCTCGAGCCAGCCGGTGGCGCGGGTGAGCGGGGCCTTCGACGACGCCCTCGACCAGTTCACGGGCTTCCTGGCGATCACCGCGGCCGCCGTGCTGGCGCTCGCGCTGCTGATCGCGCTCAACGCGTCCCGCATCACGGTCGAGGAGCGCCGGCGCGAGCACGCCACGATGCGGGCCTTCGGCCTGCCGCTGCGGTCGGTGGTCGGCGTGGTCGTCGCAGAGAGCCTAATCGTCGGCGCGGTCGCCACGGCCATCGGCATCGGCGCGGGGCGGCTCGTCCTCGGCTGGATGCTGCGGTCGCTGGCCGGCACCTCCGTGCCGGACGTGGGCGTCGAGGCGACGCTCGCCGCCTCGACGCTCGGCCTCGCCGTCGCGATCGGGCTGGCCGCGGTCGCGGCGGCCCCGCTGCTCCTGGTGGGCCGTCTGCGCCGGATGGACATCCCGAGCGCCCTGCGTCTCGTGGAGTGACCGCCGCCGCATCGCTCGCGGCCGGGTACGGTAGGACCGCCGTATGCGTCGTGAAACGCAAGCACACAGGGACGCCGAGCGCCGCACCGACCCGCGCCTGCCGCTGGGGGCGGAGGTCGTCGTGCGCGCGCGCGAGCGCAGCGCGCGCGGCCGCACGGTCGACGCGTCGGCGAGCGGCGTGCTGGTGCGGCTGGACGGTCCCCTGTCGTTCCTCGCCCACCAGGTGGGCCTCGAGGTGGCGCTGCCCGACGGCGGCGGCGTCGTCACCGTCGAGGCGGACGTCGTGCGCCGCGGCCTGTCGGAGGACGGCGCCCTGCTGCTGGCGCTGCGCTTCGCCGACGACCCCGGCGGCCGGGCCCTGGCGCGCACCGCCGGCACCGGTCCCCGCCGGGTCTACGGCCGGCGGGTGCGCCCCAGCCGGGCGCGTCCGGCGGCGCGGCGCCCGCCGGAGGAGATCCGCCTCGAGCTGCGGGCGCTCGGCACGCGGGCCCTCGAGCTCGCGATGCTCGAGCCCGAGGCGCCGGCGCCGGCCGGCATGGTGCGCTGGCTCGCGGGCCTCGCGCGCGAGCTGGGCCTCGATCCGCCGGAGGAGCCGCCCACCGCCCGGATGCTGACGCACGCCATCGCGGACCTCCACCGCGCGGCCGACGGGCCGCGCGGGCGACTCAGCGGGAGTGCCTGACCAGCCGGGCGAGCCGGCCGGTACGGTCCAGGGCGTTCCGGGCGAGCCGCGTCGTGGCGCGCATCCGGGCGGGGGAGAGCGCGGCGTGCGACCGCGCGGCCGAGGCGCGCTGCGCCGTGCGCACGGGGCGCCCGCGCAGACGGGCGTCCAGGCGGTCGGCGCGCCTGATGGCGCCGAGGGCGATGGCGCGGGTGCGCGCCAGGTCGGCCGGACGCAGGCGGACCGACGCCGGCGCGGCGCCCCGCGGGCCGGCCACCCGGCGGCCGGTCACCCGGCGCTCGATCGCCCGCGCGCGGCGGTCGGCCGTCAGGGCGATCCTGCGCGCGGCGCGCATCGACGCCAGGCTGACGCCCGCAGCGGCGGGCGCCGCCCGGCGCGCGGCGGGCTGCGCGGGCGCCGGCGGCGACGCGGCCGGCGCCGGCACGGCG
This sequence comes from Miltoncostaea marina, assembly GCF_018141525.1. Lineage (GTDB taxonomy): Bacteria > Actinomycetota > Thermoleophilia > Miltoncostaeales > Miltoncostaeaceae > Miltoncostaea > Miltoncostaea marina. The sequence goes on along the minus strand of NZ_CP064655.1, from coordinate 2,191,336 downwards.
ACGCCGGCGGCGGCGAGCGCGGCGGGCACGTCGAGCAGGCCGGCGCCGTACGCCGTGTCGAAGCCGGCCGGGCCGCGGTCGGTCGCGGTGCGGCGCAGCAGGTCCATGACCGCCCCGGGGGCGAGCCCGGGCGCGGCCTGCCGCACCAGGGCGGCGGCGCCCGTGACGTGCGGGGCGGCCATGGAGGTGCCGGAGTACGACGCCTCACCGCCGCCCGGCACGCTGGAGACCACGCCGACGCCGGGCGCCACGAGGTCGGGCTTGGCGACGCCGCCCGGCAGGCCGCGCGAGGAGAACGGCGCGATCTCGCCGCGCGCGTCGACCGCGCCCACGGCGAGCGTCTCCGGGTCGTCGGCGGGGCTGCCGATCGTGCCCGGTCCCGGGCCGGTGTTGCCCGCGGAGAAGACCGGCACGATGCCGAGCGCGATCCAGCGCTGCACCATGGGGCGGAACCACGGGTCGTCGCGCACGGTCGTGCCCCACGAGTTGTTCACGACCTGGGGCTGGTCGGCCGTGGCCGGGTCGCCGTCGGGGTCGGCCATCCACTGGGCGGCCGCGAGGATGTCGCTGCCGCGTCCGGCGCCGTCGCGGCCCATCGCCTTGGCGACGACGACGGTCGCGCCCGGCGCCACGCCGATCGGCGTGGCGCCGCCGCCGACCATCGTGCCCACCGTGTGGGTGCCGTGGCCGTTGTCGTCGTAGGGGGCCGGCGCGCCGGCCACGAAGTCGCGCCAGGCGGCGATGCGGCCGGCCAGCGCCGGGTGCGCGGCGTCCACGCCGGTGTCGATGCTGCCGATGCGCACGCCAGCACCGGTGAGCCCGGTGGCCCGCCAGGCCTCCGGCGCCCGGATCGCGTCCAGGCCCCACGTGGCCGCGCGGCCGGCCGGCACCTGGGCGGTGCGCACGACGGCGTCCAGCGACACCTCGGCCACCCGCGGGTCGGCGGCCAGGCGGGCGATGCGGCGCGGGGTGGCGCGCAGGGCGATCGCGTTGACGATCCAGAAGCGCTCGACCCCGGCCGCGCCCGGCGCGACCAGGTCGGGCTGGGTGCGCGCGGCGGCGGCGCGCAGGGCCCGCCGCAGGCCGGCGGGGGAGCCGCCGTGCGCCGACGGGTCGACCTGGTCGCGCAGGGTGACGATGACGGGCACGCGCTCGCCGGGCGCCGTGCGGGCCAGCTCCCGGTCGAGCGGCGCGCTCACGCCCGCGCTCGCGGCGGCGGGCGCGAGCAGGCAGGCGACGAGGGCGGCGGCCAGCCCGGCCGGGGCGCGGCCGGCGCGGCGGCGGGGGGAGGGGAGGGGGGCGTCGGTGCTCACGTCCCCCGCCTCGGTGCGCCGGGGGGCGATCCTGAGGGTTCCGGCAGAAATCATTCCGGGCCCCGGCGGGAATTGGCCGGCACCGGGGATCAAGCGCCGCGCGGAACGCTCCGATCACAGAGGCATGACGAACCTGTGCCGCGTCCTCATCACCGGCGTCGTCGGCGCCGCCCTGGTCCCCGCCGTCGCCGTGCCCGCCGCGGCGGCCCCCGCGCCGCCCTCCCGCGCCATGGAGCGCGCCGTGGTGGCCGAGATGAACGCGGTGCGCGCCAAGCACAGCCGCCCCCGGGTGCGCGGCAACCCGCGCCTGGCGCGCGCCGCGCGCGCCCACAGCCGCTCGCTGCAGCGGCGGGGGGTGCTGAGCCACGACGGCCCGAAGGGGGCGCCGTTCTGGTCGCGCATCGTGGCGGCCGGCTTCCCGCGCACCCGGCGCATGGCCGAGAACATCGCCATGGTCGACGGCTGCGGGCGCGCCGCCGCCCGGCGCACCGTGCGCATGTGGATGAACAGCCCGGCGCACCGGGCCAACGTGCTGGACCGCCGCCTGCGGCTGGCGGGCGCGGGCGTCGCGTGCAACGCCCGCACGGGGTTCACGGTGGTGACGGCCGACTACACCTCGTAGGCCTGCCTGCGCGGCCCCGGTCAGCCGCGCAGGCAGGCCGCCCGGGTGTAGGTCACCTCCGCGTCCCACATGATCCACTCCTCGACCCCCTGGGAGCGGGCGCCCTCGATCTGGGCGCACACCTCGTCGGCCTCGTAGGGCACGCGCAGCGAGAAGTCCTGCAGCCAGGGCACCTGGCGCGCCCCCGTGCCCTCCATCAGCTCGTTGAAGTGGCGCACCGACGCGGCGATGATCTCCTTCGGGCTCGCCTCGGGGTCGTCGATGTCGTAGGCGCCCGCCCCCCAGTGCGAGGGGTAGATGAGCGGGGCCACGTAGTCGACGTTGCGGGCGATGCGGCGCACGTCCTGGGCGACGTCCTCGGGCCGGAACGCGGCGATGCCGAACAGCGAGGCGCCGAGGAACGTCCCCGACGGCTCCAGGCGCTCGCGCACCTCGCCCAGGAAGTCGACGATCGACTGCTGCGCGCCGCCACGCAGGCCGGGGAAGCGCATGGTGTCGAGCGGGCCGTCCGGGCGGCGGATGTAGTCGTAGAGGATGTCCTCGACGCCGCGCTCGGCCGCCTCCTGGGCCACGTCCATGTTGTAGTCGCGGACGACCGGGTGGGCGAAGTTGGTGAAGCCGCCGTAGCCGGCGTAGGCGTCGCCCGAGGGCGTCTGCACCACCTGGTCGCGGAAGCCGTTGTCCCAGGCCCAGGCGGCGTGCACGGGGTCGCGGAACGCCACCACCCGGCCCATCACCCGGCCGCCGAGGGCGCGGATGGTGGCCACCGCCTCCTCGAGGTCGTACTCCGGCCGGACGGCCCCGATGCGGCGCGCGAACGGCAGCTCCGAGTCGTAGCCCACGATGCCCGACTCGTCCTTCAGGTCGAGCTCGATGGTGTTGATCTCGCCCCGACGCAGCATGTCGAGCACCGGCTCGCGCAGGCTGGGCGTGGCCCACGAGATGGCGGTCATGTGGACGGCGCGGGTGCCCTCGATGGGCCGCCGGGTGACGAGCGGGATGCTCGTGCGCAGGCCGCGCGAGTTGCCGGCCCGGTCGACCGCCCGCACGGCGATCGCGCCAGGCGGCGGCTCCTCGAAGGTGTGGGCGAACGTGCCGTCGGCGGCGACCTCCACCGGCCGGCCGTCGACCGTCACGGTCGCCGGCTCGTTGACCCGGCCGCTCAACACCACCGGCGCCCCCCGCACGGCCGGGCGGTCGGGCCCGGTGATCTCGATGCGCGGGCGCGTGTGGTCGATGGTGAAGCGCCACTCGCGGCGCGCCGGCCACGGCACGAGGGGCTGGTCGATGCTGAACTCCAGGCGGTGGGGGCCCTCGGAGAGGTCCTCCGGCCGGAAGGTGAGCACGCCGTCGCCCACGTAGGCCGCGTCGAGCACGTCCGCGCCGTCGTACTCGAGCGTCGCCGTCCCCATCAGGTCCGGCACGTCCGACTCGATGCGGAAGCGCAGGTCGTCCGTGGCGTGCGGGCCCAGGACGGCGCCCTCGGCGGGCCCCACCGTCGCGAGCTGGGGCGCCGAGCCGCGCATGGCGAAGCCGCACAGGAAGCCGAAGGCGAGCGCGCCGAGGGCCACGGCGGCGACCCGCAGCCAGGCGTGGCGCGGCCCGCCGGCGCGGGGCGCGGGCCGGGCGGGGCCGCCCGGCGGGGGCGGGGGCCGTCGACGGCGTCGGTGCGTGCGCGCCGCTCGGCGCGGGCGCCGCGGCGCTCGCGGTCAGGTGGCATCCGGCGGGAGGGTACCCGAGCGCCCCCCCGGGCGCCGTCGCGCCTCAGCCGGCGGCCTCCACCCGGTCCCGCCCGGCGCGCTTGGCCCGGTAGAGGGCGCGGTCGGCCTGGCGCATCAGCTCGTCGGCGTCGGGCGCCGTCTCGAGGTCGCAGACGCCGGCGGAGCAGGTGACCCGCGCGCCGCCGTCCACCACCAGGTCCGCGATCTGCGCGCAGGCGCGCTGCACGGCCACGACCCCGCCGGCCACGTCGACCTCGGGCAGGATCCAGGCGAACTCCTCGCCGCCCATCCGGGCCACCATCTCGCCCGCCCGCGAGGTGCCCTGCAGGAGGGCGCCCACCGCGGCCAGCACGGCGTCGCCGGTCTGGTGGCCGAGCGTGTCGTTGATCAGCTTGAAGTCGTCGAGGTCGAGGATCGCCAGCGACAGCGGGTGCCCGTAGCGCCGCGCGCGCTCCACCTCGCCGGCCAGGCGCCGCGTGAAGGCGCGCCGGTTGGCGAGGCCGGTGAGCGGGTCGGTCGCGACGAGCCGGTCGAGCTCCTCGCGGGTCTCGGCGTTCGCGACGGCGATCGCGGCCAGCTCGGCGAAGGCCGCCAGGCGGCGCTCCTCGGCGGTTCCGAAGGCGCCGGGCTCGGCGGAGCCGGCCGTCAGCGCGCCCCACAGGCGCCCCCGCGTCCACAGGGGCGCGGAGATGCCGCTGCGCAGGCCGCCCTCGACCACCTCGCGCACCGAGCTGTCGCCCACGTCCTCGAGGTAGTCGTCGACCCGGGCCGCCAGCCCCGAGCGGGCGGTGCGGCCGGTGGCGCTCGCGGCCGTGAGCCCCACCGCCACCCCGGCGCCCACCGGCGGGTGGGCGGCGATGCAGGTCGCGGTGTCCTCCGACTCGAAGCGGTAGACGGCGCTCGAGGTGGCGTCGAGCAGGGTCGCGGCCTCCTGGGCGACGACCCGGGCGATCTCCTCCAGGTCGGCCTCGCGCGCCACGACGGTCGCCACCCGGCGCAGCGCCGCCTGCTCGGCCTCGCGGTTGACCCGCTCCGTGATGTCGGTGCAGATCAGGATCACGTTGCCCGCCCCCTCGCCCGACACGGGCAGCAGCCGGCCGCTGTACCAGCGGAGCCCCTGGGGCGTCGGCAGGTGGAGCTCCAGGCCGGCGCGCTCGCCGGTGTCGAGCACCCGGCGCGCGGCCTCCTCGAGCCGCGCGGCCACGTCGTCCGGCGTGCCGGCCTCGCGGAGGGAGCAGCCGAGCAGCGACCCGGCCGGCCGGCCGGCGGCGTGCTCGAGGGCGTCGTTGACGAACGCCACCCGCAGCTCGCGGTCGAGCAGGGCGATGGGGTCGGGCGAGTCCTCGACGAGCGCCCGGAACGCGGCGTTGCCGCCGCTCAGCCGCAGCTCGGCCAGCTTGCGCTCGGTGATGTCGGTCGCCACCACGGTGACGGCGGGCCCCCCGTCGTCGCCGCCGCCGGGCCGCACGCGCAGGCGCAGCCAGCGCACGCCCCCGGCCGTCGGCATCCGCAGCTCCAGCCGCCGCTCCCGGCCGGTGCGGACGACGGCGCGCAGCTCGCGCTCGAGCGGCTCGACCACCTCGGGGGGCAGGCCGGCCTCGCCGGAGGTGCGGCCGACCAGCGCGTCGGCCGGCAGCCCGACCATGGCGAGCGCCGCGTCGCTGGCGCGGACGTGGCGGAGCTCCCGGTCGAGCTCCATGACGATCGGCTCGTCGCCGATGCCACCCGTCCTCGTCGCGCTCACCCGACTCCTCCCCCGCGGCTCACGCCTCGCCCGCACAGCGTCGCAGGGCCCGCGCGCGGTGGCCTCCCGCCGCCCTCACGGCCGGCGGATCTGGCGGATCGGCGCGAGGATAGCGCGTCCGGCGCTCAGAAGCGCTCCCGGTCGGGCCGCCCGGCCGCCTCCTCGCGCTCCGCCTCCAGCTCGTCCTCCAGCTCGCGGGCCAGCGCCGTGGTGCCGTTGCCGCCGAACCCGCCGGTCATGCGCCATGCCTGGGTCAGCACCAGGTCGCCGAGCGCCATCGGCGCCCGCACGAACGCCGAGTAGAGCGCCCACCAGCCGGGGGTGAACTCGCGCGGGCGCACCCGGGCCCTCGACCGCCCGCCCTCGACCACGACGTAGGTGCTGCCGGCCTGCCCCCGCACGTCGACCACCGGCTCGTGCCGGCGGGGGCGCCGCTCGCGCCCGAGGTCCTCGCCCCGCCGCCACGCCAGGCCGTAGCGGAGGCTGAACAGCACGCCGAGCGCGAGGGAGACGAACCACCAGCGGTTCCAGACGAGGTCGATGTCGCCGAACGTCGCGATCCAGACCAGCACCGCGATCGCGCACAGCCCCACGAAGAAGGCGCCCCACTGCCACGGCGGGTCCTTGCGATCCGCCCCGAGCGGGATGGACCGCCTGGCGGTCACGGACGGGGCGAGATCTGGCCCGAGTCGTCGCCCTGGACCGTCAGCCCGCCGTCGGTGGTGCGCACGCACCCGACGTTGCCGATGCAGACCTCGCCGGAGAGCGCGCCGCTGTTGATGAGCAGGCCGAAGATCACGACCACGCCGATGACGATGAAGAGCACCTTCATGACGACGACTCTTCGCCTCGCTGGGCGGTTTCCCTCCGCCCGCAGCGTAGACCTCCGCCGGCCGGCCCGCCGGGGGCCCGCCGGCGGGCCGGCCGGGCGCCCGTCTGTGATGCTGGGCGCGTGTGGGAGCGGGCCACCATCACGCTGCGGCCGCGGCCGCGCGGCGTGCACCTCGTCACCCGCGAGGTGGTCGAGGCGCTCCCAGCGCTCGCCCGCGTGCGGGTGGGGCTGCTGCACCTGTTCATCCGCCACACCTCCGCGTCGCTCGCCCTCAACGAGAACGCCAGCCCGGAGGTGCGCGCCGACCTGGAGGCCTGGATGTCGAGCGCCGTGCCGGACGGCTGGCCCGGGTTCCGCCACACGCTGGAGGGCCCCGACGACATGCCCGCCCACGTGAAGGCCGTCATCGTCGGCGAGTCGCTGACCCTGCCGGTCGGCGACGGCCGCCTGGAGCTCGGCACCTGGCAGGGCGTCCACCTGCTCGAGCACCGCGACGACGGCGGGCCGCGCACGCTCACCGCGACGCTCTGGGGCGAGCCTCTGCGATGATGCCCCCGTGAGCGATCCCGCCCCAGCCCGGCGCCGCGACCCCGCGTGGGTCTGGTACGCGCTGGCCGCCGGCGTGCTGCTGCTGCTCGGCGCCCTCGACCTGCTCGGCGTGCTCGAGCCGCTCCAGCCCTAGCCGCCGGTGGACGCGCCGCCGGCCCGGCTGCTCGTCGTGCACGACGACGCGCTCGGGATGCGGTTCGGCGGCGACCACCCCACCGACCCGCGCCGCCACCGGCTGGCCGTGGCGCTGTGCCGCGAGGCCGGCATCCTGGCGGCCGAGGGGGTGGCGTTCGACGGCGCCCCCGGGCCGATGCCCGACGAGGAGCTCGCGCGGACCTTCGCGCCCGCCTTCATCCGGGCCGTGCGCCGCTACAGCGCGCGGCCGGTGCTCGCGGCCGAGCCCGAGGCGCGCCAGTGGGGGATCGGCGGCGACCTGACGCCCTACGCGGGCATGCACGAGGACTCCGCCCGCGCCTGCGCGGCGTGCGCCGCGGCGGCGGACGCCGTGGGCCGGGGGAGGGCGCGCGCCGCGCTGGTGCCGGCGGGCGGCGCCCACCACGGGCTCGCCAACCGGGCGTGGGGCTTCGGCATCTACAACGAGACGGCCGTCGCCATCCGCGCGCTGCGCGACGCCGGCGCGCGGCGGGTGGCCTACGTCGACCTCGACGTCCACCACGGCAACGGCACCCAGTGGATGTTCTACGACGATCCCGACGTCCTGACCGTGTCGGTGCACGAGAGCGGCCGCCACCTCTTCCCGGGCTCGGGGTTCGCCGCCGAGACCGGCGGGGCGGCCGCCCGCGGCTCGAGCGCCAACGTGGCGCTGCCGCCGTTCGCCGGCGACGACGCCTACCGGCGGGCGATGGAGGCGGTGGTCGTCCCGGTCGTGCGCGCCTTCGGGCCGGACGCGATCGTGGCCCAGTGCGGGGTCGACCACCACCACGCCGACCCGCTCAGCCACATGCTCACCACGATGCCGCTCTACCCCGAGCTGTGGCGCGCCCTGCGCGAGCTGGCCGACGCGACCTGCGGCGGCCGGATCGTCGCGCTGGGCGGCGGCGGCTACGACCCGTGCACCGCGCCGCCGCGCGCCTGGGCGCTGCTGGCGGCGGAGCTCGCCGGCGCGCCGGTGGCGGGGCCGGTCCCGGCCTCGTGGCGCGCCCTCGCGGCCGCCGCGGGCTGCCCGGAGCCCGCGGCGCGCTGGCTCGAGGACCGCGGCCCTGCCCCGGACCCCGGCCGGGACCGCCGCGCGGCGGCCGAGGCCGAGGCGGCGATCGCCCTGAGCGTGGCCGCGCTGTCGCGCTTCTGGCCGCTCGCGAGCGCCTGACGGGGCGTCCGGGGCGGGCCGGCCGTCACTCGCCGGCGCCCCCGGCGCCCGGATAGCGTGACCCGCGTGACGAGGATCCCCGAGCCCCAGGCGCTCGCCCTCCGCAGGGCGGTCCTTGCCGCGGGCGCGCTGGCCGCCACCCTCGGCGCCCACGCGCTCGCCGTGGGCGGCCTGCGGGTGCTGCCGGTCGCGCCGGCCGCGTGGGCCGGCCTGGTCGCCGTCGCCGCCCTCCTGGGGCCGCGCCGGCGCTTCCGCCCGCGGGGCGCCGGCCGCACGCTCGCGGTCGCGGCCGCCCTGCAGGCGCTCGCGCACGCCGTGCTGCTCGCCGCGCCGTGGGCGGCGGGCGTGGCGGGGGACCACGCCGGCCACGCGCCGGCCGGCGCCGCCCAGCTGATCCCGCACCTGGCCGCCGCGGTCCTGACCGCGGTGCTCGTGGCGCGGCTCGAGCGCTGGCTCGCCCGCGCGGCGGCGCTCGCGCGCGCCGTCGGCCGCTGGTTCGCGGCCGCGGGCGCCGCGTCCGCCCCGCGCGGGCGGGTGGCGGCGCGGGCGCCCCGGCCCGCGCGCGCCGCGGCCGCGGCGCCCCGCCGGACGCGCGGCCCGCCGCCCCTCCGGAGGGCCTGAGCGGCGCGCCCCGGCGGTCCTCGCCGCGGGCGCGGCACACCCCATCATCCGGAGGAACACCGTGAACGCACGCATCACCGCGGCCTGCGCGGCCGTCGCCTGCCTCGCCATGGGCGCCGGCATCGCCGGCGCCCATGGCGGCGCCCACCCGGGGGCCCCCGAGTCGCCGCGAGCCGCCGCGCTCGCCGCGGTCAGGGGCGACGCCACCGTCCTCATCCGGCCGCTGCGGGCCGGCGGGCCGATGGGCGTGGCCCGGCTCACCCAGCGCGGGGGCACGCTCCGCGGCTTCATCGTGATGTGGGGGCTCGCCCCGGGCTCCCGCCACGCCGAGCACGTGCACGGCAGCGCCGTCGGCGGCCCCGTGGCCGCGTGCGCCCCGGCCGGGCGCCGGACCACCCGCCACCTGGCGGACCTGCCGGACCTCGTCGCCGACGCCAACGGCGTCGCCTTCGGCGTCATCCGCGAGCGGGTGACCGAGCGCGCCGTGCGCAGGGGCGTCTACCTGATGGTGCACCGGGACCCGACGACGGCCGGCGCGCCGATGGTGCCGGGCGCGAACCCGCCGCTCGCCTGCGGGGCGCTCCGATGAGGGTGCGGGCCACGGTGGCGCTCGCGGCGGGCGCGGCGCTCGCGGCCCTCGCGGCGCCTGCCGCCGTCACGCAGGCGACGGCCCACACCGGGCTCGAGGCGTCGACGCCGCGCCACGGGGCGACCGTCGCGCGCGTGCCGGCGACGGTGACCCTCACCTTCGCGGGGCCGCTCACCCGGGTGGACGCCGTCCGGGTGACCCGCGACGGGCGCGGCGACCTCGTCCGCCGGGCGCGGCTGGACCCGCGCGACGCGCGGCGGGTGGTCGTGTCGCTGACGCGGCCGGGCCGGCGGGCCCAGGCGGCCCGCTACCGGGTCGTCTGGCGCGTGAGGGGCGCCGACGGCCACGCCCTGCGCGGCGTGGTGGCCTTCCGGGTGCGCGGGCGCTAGGCCCCGCCGACGGGATCCTCGGCCTCGAGCGTCGCCTCGAGGCCGAGGAAGCGCCCCACGGCCGCGGCCTCGGGCGCGAGGGCCTCGGCCACGCCGTCGCCGAGCGGCGCGAACGGGGCGACCCGCAGGGCCACCCGGCCCGCCCGGCGCTCGGCGCGCCAGGTGCCGGCCACGCGCCCGTCGACGAGCACCGTGGGCAGGATGACGCCGCCCGAGGCCACCCGTCGGTCGTCGGCGGGCGCCAGCAGCGGTGAGCGGTCGGCGTGCCCGAGCAGGTGGGTCTCGAAGGCGCCCAGCAGGCGCACCCGCGGCCCGCGCGGCGCCGCCGGAGGGCGCTCGCCCCGCGGCGCCCAGCGGGGCCCGAGCGGCGTCGCGACCCGCCGCAGGCGCCGGGCGGCGAGGGCGAAGCCGCGGCGGGCGAGCGCGGCCGGCAGGCCGCTCCAGCGGATGAGGTCGCGCTCGTCCACCGGGCCGAAGGCGCGCGCGTGGGCGAGGGCGAGGTCGCCGAGGACGGCGTCGGGATCGCGCGGGGGCGCCGGGGGGACGAGGGCGTCGAGGGGGGCGAGCGTGGGCCGGCCGCCGGGCCCCTCGGGTCCGCGGCAGGCGATGCCGCGCGCCGCGGCCACCATCATCAGGTGGGCGGCCGCCTGCCCGTCGTCGCCGATCGGCACGCCGCGCCGGCGCAGCTCCCCGACCAGCTCGTGGCGCCGCAGGGGGCCGCGGTCGGCGAGCGCCTCGCGCGTCGCGGCGACGGCCCGGTCGAGGACCGGCTCCAGGCCGAGCTCGGCGCGGCGGCGCGCGTAGCGGCGGGCGTTGGGCTCGGCGAACAGCGCGAGCAGATCCCGGATCCCCTCGGCGGGCAGCAGCTGCAGCGTGCCGCGCATCGCCCAGGTCCGCACCACGGCGCCCTCGGCGAGCGCCCGGTCGACGTCGTCGGCCGCCAGGGCCGGGGCGCGGGCCCGCACCTGCAGGCGGGCGGCGCCCCAGTCCTGCGCCTGCACGCCGGCGCAGCGGCGCACGGCCCCCGGCACGTCGCGCTCGCGGCCGCTCCAGAGGCCCCCCGACCGCGCCCACCACCGGCGCAGGACGGCCTCCGAGGGCGGGCTCACGCCTCGAGCTGGTCCACGGTGCAGGAGCGCGGGTCGCGGTCGTGGCGCCAGCGCAGCAGGCGGGCCCCGTGGCGGATGCGCCCGTCGCTCGCGTGGTCGTACGAGACCTCGGCGACCAGCTCGGGGCGCATCTCGACCCACTCCAGGTCGCGGCCGCCGCTCCAGCGACTGGCCTCCCCCGAGCCGCGGCCGCCCGTCTCGTAGGGCGCCAGCTCGTCGCGCAGGCCGCGCTTGCGCGCGCCGGTGAACCCGGCGCAGTGGCCCACCGGCCGCAGCGCGCCGCCGTCGTAGAGCCCCAGGATCAGCGACCCCACGGTGCCCTCGAGCTTGCCCGGCCGCCAGCCCATCACCACGCAGTCGAGCGTGCGGACCCGCTTGATCTTGACCATGCCCTGCCGCTCGCCGGGGCGGTACGGCGCGTCGAGCCGCTTCGCGATCACCCCCTCGGACCCCGTGAGCCACGGTGCGGCGTCCTCCGGGTCGGTGCTCGTGGCGACCGGCGCGAGGCCGGCCCCCGGCGCGAGCGCCTCCAGCCGCGCCCGGCGCTCGGCGAACGGCCGCTCCAGCAGGGGCGCGTCCCCCTCGGCGAGCAGGTCGAAGGCGGCGAAGGCGGCCGGCGTCGCCTCGGCGAGCATCCGCACCCGCGACTCGGCCGGGTGGATGCGCTGCTGCAGCGCCCCGAAGTCCTCGCGCCCGCCACGGCCGCCCGCGACGACGATCTCGCCGTCCACCACGTAGCGGCCGGGGCCGAAGCGCAGCTCGGGGAAGTAGCGGTCGAGCGGCTTGCCGCCGCGCGACTGGATGTGGACCGCGTCGCCGTCCACGAAGACGATCGCGCGGAAGCCGTCCAGCTTGCGCTCGTAGGACCAGCCGTCCCCGCGCGGCACCTCCTTCGCCGAGCGGGCGAGCTGCGGGGCGAGGGGCGGGTGGAGGGGGAGGGCCATGCGGCCCGGACGCTACCCCGTCCGGGCCGGGGCCGGCAGCGTCACGAGGATCTCCCCGCCGGGCCCGAGGCGCACCGGGTGGCACGCGATGGCGCCCTCGCCGACCACCGCCTCGCCCGTGTCGAGGCGGAAGCCCCAGCCGTGCACGGGGCAGACCACGGCGCCCATGCCGGTGAAGCCGTCGGCCATGCGGCCGCCCCGGTGCGGGCACTCGGCCGCGGTGGCGCGCACGCCACCGGCGCGCGGCCGGAAGACCGCGATGCGCACGCCGGCCACGGCGAACTCGCGTCCCCCGCCGAGCGGGATGCGGTCGATCGGCCCCAGCGCGTGCTCGACGGTCTGCGGGGCGCGGCTCACGCGGCCGCATGCTCCGGGACGGCGCGGCCGCCCGCATGGGCCGGGCGCACAAGGATGCGGTCCGCGCCGTCGGCCGCCGGTCGGGCCGGCCCGACCTGCGCGGCGCCGGGACGGGCTCCCCGGCGCCGCGCGGCGCGGCTACCTCTCGACCGGCACCCCGACGAGGCTGCCGTACTCGGTCCACGAGCCGTCGTAGTTGCGGACCCGCTCGTAGCCGAGGATCTCGTGCAGCACGAACCAGCTGTGGCTCGAGCGCTCGCCGATGCGGCAGTAGGCGATCACGTCGGTGTCGGGGGTCACCCCGACGTCCGAGTAGAGCTTCGTCAGCTCGTCGTCGCTCTTGAAGGAGCCGTCGTCCTTGGCCGTGCTCGCCCACGGCACGTTGGCCGCGCCGGGGATGTGGCCGGGCACCTGCGCCTGCTCCTGGGGCAGGTGCGGCGGCGCCATGACCTCGCCGGAGTACTCGGCGGGGCTGCGCACGTCGACCATCGTCCTGCCCTCGCCGCCGATGTGGGCCAGGACGTCGTCGCGGTAGGCGCGCAGCTCCGTGCGCACGGCGCCGAGCGCGCCCGGCTCGGCCGGCTGGACCTCGGGCACCTCGGTCACCAGCTCGCGGCCCTCGAGCTCCCACTTCTTGCGCCCGCCGTCCACGAGCTTGACGCGGTCGAAGCCCAGGTAGCGGAGGAGCCAGTAGGCGTAGGTCGCGAACCAGTTGTTGTTGCCGCCGTAGAGGACGACCGTCGTGTCGGCGCCGATGCCGGAGCGGCGCAGCAGCTCCGTCAGGCCCTCCTGGTCGAGGAAGTCCCGGCGCGGCGCGGCGTGGAGGTCGTCCTTCCAGTGCCAGGCGATGGCGTTGCGGATGTGCCCGCCCTGGTAGGCCTCGGTGTCCTCGTCGACCTCGACGAGGCGATAGGCGGGATCATCGGCGTGCTCGGCCACCCAGTCGGTGGTCACGAGCACCTCGTTGCGTCGGCTCATGGGCTCAGCTCCTGTCTGTCGTTCGGCGTCCCGCCCGATTGTACGACGGAAAACCCAGGGAATTCGAGATATTGCCGTGCCGCAGTGTTGCAGCCCCGGCGCCGAGAGGGAACAACGTCCCCGCCCGCCGTCGCGGCGCCGGTGTACGATCACCGCGATGCGATCCCGGATGCGGTTCATCGTCGCGATCGGCCTGGCCGTGGTGCTGGGCGCCTGGCTGGCCTGGACCAGCATCGGCGGCAGCCTCGAGACCTACGCTGGCCCCGGCGAGCTGGCGGCCGCGACCACCTACCGGCTGAACGGCACCGTCGCCCCCGGCGCGCCCGCCGACGCGGCTGGGCGGGCCCAGACCGACGAGGGCCTGGTCTTCACCCTGCGCGACAAGGAGAACCCCGGCCAGACGGTCGATGTCGTCTACCACGGCTCGGTGCCCGACCAGTTCAAGGCGGGGCGCGAGATCGTGGTCACCGGCGCCCTCGACGAGCAGGGCCGCTTCATCGCCCGCGAGGACTCCCTCGTCACCCTCTGCCCGTCGAAGTTCTCCGACGAGCCGGGCGACACGCAGACCTGACGCGTTGAGGCCGCGACCGTGAGCATCCTCGGCCGCGCGGCCCTCCTCCTGGCGCTCGTGGTGGCGGTCTACGCCGTCGCCATGGCCCTCCTGTCGCGGCGCCCCGGCCGGCGCGCCTGGGAGCAGAGCGCCGAGCGCGGCGTCTACGCGGTGTTCGGCTTCACCACGGTGGCCATCGTCACCATGTGGGTCGCGCTCGCGACCGACGCCTTCGAGCTGCGCAACGTCGCCGAGTACAGCTCGAGCACCCTCGACGCGCAGTACAAGGTCACCGCGCTGTGGGGCAGCCAGGCCGGCTCGCTGCTGCTCTGGGCGTGGATCCTGAGCGGCTTCTCCGCGCTGGTCGTCGCCACCAACCGCTCGCGCAACCGCCAGCTGATGCCCATCGTGACCGCGGTGCTGATGACCATCGCGGTCTTCTTCCTGGGGCTGCTGTCGTTCGTCTCGAGCCCGTTCGAGACGCTCGCGACCGTCCCGGCCGAGGGCCGCGGGCTCAACCCGCTGCTGCAGAACCCGTACATGCAGGCCCACCCGCCGATGCTCTACCTCGGCTTCGTGGGGCTGTCGGTGCCGTTCGCCTTCGCCATGGCCGCGCTCGTCACGCGCAAGCTGGACACGGCGTGGATCACGAGCGTGCGCCGCTGGACGATCTTCTCCTGGCTGTTCCTCGGCGTCGGCATCGTGCTCGGCGCCAAGTGGGCCTACGAGACGCTGGGCTGGGGCGGCTACTGGGCCTGGGACCCGGTCGAGAACGCGGCCTTCATGCCCTGGCTCGTCGCCACGGCGTTCCTGCACTCGGTGATGGTCCAGGAGCGCCGCGGGATGCTGAAGGTCTGGAACATGGTGCTCGTCATCCTGGCGTTCACGCTCTGCCTGTTCGGCACGTTCCTGACCCGCTCGGGGATCATCTCCTCCGTCCACGCCTTCGGCGAGTCGACGCTCGGCCCGTTCTTCCTCGCCTTCATCGCGCTCGTCCTGGTGGGGTCGGTGGCCCTGCTGATCACCCGCCTGCCGTTGCTGCGCTCGCAGCACACGCTGGAGAGCTACGTCTCCCGCGAGGCCGTCTTCCTCTTCAACAACCTGCTGCTCGTCGGCCTCGCCTTCGCCGTCTTCTGGGGCACGGTCTTCCCGGTCATCTCCGAGGCCGTCCGCGGCGAGAAGATCACCGTGGGGCAGGGCTACTACGACCAGATCGCCACGCCGATCGGGGTGGCGCTGCTGGTGCTGACCGGCATCGGGCCGCTCATCGCCTGGCGCAAGGCATCCGTCGCCCAGCTGCGCCGGCGCTTCGTTGCCCCGCTGACGGTGGCCGCGGTCGCTGCCGTCCCGCTGCTGCTGCTGACCGACCTGCCGGACGAGCCCGTCGCCGCGGGCACCGTGGTGGCCGGCGTGTTCGTGACCGCGTGCATCGCCGGCGAGTTCTGGCGCGGCACGAAGGTGCGCCACGCCCTCGGCGGCGTCTCGTGGCCCGGGGCCTTCGTGAACATGGTCGCTCGCAACCGGCGCCGCTACGGCGGCTACGCGGTGCACATCGGGGTCGTGGTGCTCTTCATCGGCTTCGCCGGCTCGAAGGGCTTCGTCACCGAGAGCGACATCGCGCTGCGCGAGGGCGACCGCGCCGACGTGGCCGGCTACACCTTCGTCAACGAGGGCTCCACCAGCAGCCGCGACGACCACTCGTCCGTCGTCAGCGTGCAGATGGGCGTGTTCCGCGGCGACGAGCGGGTGGCCACGATGCGCCCCGGCGTCGAGACGTTCGCCGTCGATGAGACGCGCAACTCGATGGTCGCCATCGACACGGCCCCGACGCGCGACCTCTACCTGTTCCTCTCCCAGCTCACCGACGACGGCCTCGCCCGCGTGACCGTCTTCGTCAACCCGCTCGTGGTCTGGATCTGGGTGGCCGGCGTCATCATCTTCCTCGGCGGCCTGCTGGCCGCCTGGCCCGGTCCGCCCTCCGCGCGCCGCGAGCGCGCCGACAGCCCCGCCGCGGAGCGGCGCGCTCCCGCCTGACGCCGTGCTCGCCCCGTCGCTGATCCTCGCCGCCCTGGCGCTGGCGGCGGTCGCCGCCATGGCCTGGCCGCTCGTGGCCCGGCCGGCCGGCGACGCGCCCGGCGACGCCGCGGACGACGCCCGCCGGGCGCTCGAGGAGGACCTGCGCCGCTCCCTGGAGGCCGTCCGGGAGATCGAGATGGACCACCGCGCCGGCAACCTCTCCGACGAGGACTTCACCGCGCTGGACCGCGCCGAGCGGGCGCGCGCCGTCGAGCTCATGCGACGGCGCGACGAGCTCACCCGGGGCTGACACCGCCGGTCGCGGGGCTCAAGGCCGCGCGGATGCGGCCGAAACGGATACGGGCGATTTCCCCGGCAAATAGCGTGTGCGGGCCCCTGACACCCGTCACGCGGGCCCTGACCGCCCTTGACCGGCTCGGTGAAGGGTCCGTAAAGTCCCCGCGTCCCCGCACTCCGAGAGGCGCCGTGCCCCGCCCAGGCCGGTGACCCACAGCCCGCGGTCATCTGCCGTGGGCGGAAAGGAGCCGAAGGATCTCAGCCCGTACGCGTGCCCACAGAGGTCCCGGCCGGTCCCGTCATGCATTCGTGACGGCCGCGCTCGTGCTCGCGGCCCTCGCCGGCTCCGCCGGCGTCGCTGTCGCCCAGGACGTGGAGATCCCCACGTCCGTCTCCCGCACCCCCGCCCAGGGGGCCGCCCCCGCGCCGACGGCCCAGACGGCCGCCGCGGCCGCCCCGGCCCCCGCGCCGGCGGCAGCCGCCCTGCGCGCCCCCGCCCGCGTCCGCACCAAGCCGGTCGTGCTGCGGCTGGGCGCGCGCGGCGCCATCGTGCGCGACCTGCAGCGTGAGCTGCGCCGGCGCGGCGCCCGCATCGCGGTCGACGGCGCCTTCGGCCCCGCCACCAAGCGGGCCGTCAAGCAGGTGCAGCGCCGCTTCCGGATGAAGCCGACCGGCGTCGCGAACGCCAGGCTCATGAAGCGCCTCGGCCTGCGCACCCGCATGGCCGCGGGCGCGCCCCGCGCCGCCACCCGCGCGGCGGTCGTGCCCGGCGCCTCGCGGTACCTCGACGTGTTCCCCGTGGGCGGCCAGGACTACACCTACAGCGACGACTACGGGGCCGCCCGCCACCAGGGCAGCCACGAGGGCACCGACATCATGGCCGACCGCGGCACGCCGCTCGTGGCCGTGACCGACGCCACCGTGTCCCGCCTCACGCGGCGCGAGACCGGGCTCGGCGGCATCTACGTGTGGCTCCAGCGCGCGGACGGCACCGACTACTACTACGCGCACATGACGTCGATCGCGGCGGGCCTGCAGGAGGGCTCGCGGGTCACGGCGGGGCAGGTGATCGGCACCGTCGGCAACACGGGCGACGCCCGCTACGGCGCGACCCACCTGCACTTCGAGATCCGGCCGGCAGGATCGCGGCCGATCAACCCGTACTCACACCTCGTGGCCGTGGATCCGACAGCTCGGACGCAGGCGCGCGACCGCAGGTGACCCACCGGTCCGCGGCTCCGGGCCGCAGGGCCGGCCGGTTCGCGGTGCTGCTCGGCGCCGCCGCGCTCGCGGCGGGCGCCGGCATCGCGACGTCGGCGCCCGCCGACGAGAAGGCCGACGTCGACCAGCGCCTCGAGCGGGCGCGCGACCGCCTGCAGCAGGCGCGCGGCCGCGAGTCGGTGCTCACCTCCGAGGTGGCGGCCTACTCCCAGCGCATCCGCGCCCTGCGCGCGCGGCTGGCGCCCCTGCGGGCCCGCTCCGAGCGGCTCGACGCCGAGCTCGCCGCGCTGCAGGAGCGGTTGCGGCAGCTGACGGCGCGGCTGAAGGTCGAGAAGGCGCGGCTCGCCGAGGCCGAGGCCGAGCTGCGCCATCGCCAGGAGCTGCTCGGCATGCGCCTGCGCGAGCTCTACGCCCGCGGCACGCCCGACCCGATCCTCGTGCTCGTGGAGTCCGGCAGCCTCGCCGCGGCCGTCGAGACCACCGACCTGCTCGAGGGCATCGCCAACCGCGACAGCGACCTGGCCGGCACCGTGCGCCGCTACCGCGACGAGACCAGGCGCACGCGCGACGCCATCGCCTCCATGCGGGCCGAGGTCGCCGAGTCCGAGGCGCGGGCCGAGCGGGCCGCCGAGCAGGCGCGCGCCGCGCGGGCCGAGCTCGAGGTGCAGGCCACCCAGGTCAACACCGCCCTCTCCGGCCGGCGCGCCCTGCTCTCCCGGGTGCGCCACGACCGCCACGAGTACGAGGAGGCGACCGCCGACCTCGAGGCGCGCTCCGCCGCCCTCGCGGAGAAGATCCGCGCCGCGCAGGCGGCGGCGAGCCCGTCGTCGTCGGCGTCCTCGTCCGGCCCGAGCGGCTCGGTCGCCACCGGGGCGGCGTCGTCCGCGGGCATGGTCTGGCCGGTCAGCGGAACGCTCACCTCGACCTACGGCCCCCGCTGGGGGCGGATGCACGAGGGCATCGACATCGCCGGCTCCAGCGGCACGCCGATCGCGGCCGCGAAGGGCGGCACCGTGATCGTGGCCGGCTGGAACGGCGGCTACGGGAACATGGTCGTCGTCGACCACGGCGGCGGGCTCTCCACCGCGTACGCCCACCTGTCGAGCATCGCGGTCTCCGTCGGCCAGTCCGTGGGCCAGGGCACCGTGGTGGGCGGCATGGGCACCACCGGCAGCTCGACCGGCGTGCACCTGCACTTCGAGGTGCGGGTCAACGGCGGCGCCGTCAACCCGCTCGGCTACCTCTAGCCGGCGCCCTCCGGCGCCCCGTCCGCCAGCGCGCGGGCCCGGGCGAGCACCTCGTCCATCATCGCGGGCGTCAGGCGGCCCGTGAACGTGTTCTGCTGGCTCGGGTGGTAGCAGCCGAGCAGGGTCACGCCGCCGATCCGCGCCTCGGCGCCGTGGCCGAAGCGCGGCCACGGGCGCGGCGGCGCGAGGGCGCGCAGGGCGGCGTCCCATCCGACCGCGCCGAGCGCCATCACCACCCGCACCCCGGGGCACAGCGCGAGCTCCTCGCGCAGGTAGGGCAGGCAGCGCGCCCGCTCGTCGGGCGTCGGCGCGTTGGCCGGCGGGGCGCAGCGCACCGCCGCCGCCACCCGGCACCCGGTGAGCTCCAGGCCGTCGCCCGGCCGCACGGAGGCCGGCTGGGACGCCAGCCCCGCCCGGTGGAGGGCCGCGAACAGGAAGTCGCCGCTGCGGTCGCCGGTGAACACGCGGCCGGTGCGGTTGGCGCCGTGGGCGGCCGGCGCCAGGCCCACGATGAACAGCCAGGGGTCGCGGTCGCCGAACCCCGGGATCGGCCGGCCCCAGTACCGCTCGCCGGCGAAGGACCGCCGCTTCGTCCGCGCCACCTCCTCCCGCCAGGCGACGAGGCGGGGGCAGGCGCGGCAGGCGACGATGCGGCCCTCGAGCGCCCCGTGGCGGGCGATGCCCGGCCGGGCGCTCACGCGGTGCCCGGGTGAGCGGTCATGCGCGGCCCGGGCGAGGGGTCGCGCCCGGCCCGAATGGGCGGCCGTGCCCGGCCCGAGTGGGCGGCCGCTCCGTCAGGCGAGATGCGCCCGAAGGAAGGCGACCGAGTCGCTGATGACGTGGGGGTCGTGCTGCAGGGACCGGTGCCCGCCGCCGATCGCGACCCGCAGGCGCATCGGGTGGGGCGTGGCCCCCGCGAGGGCGAACGTCGAGCCCCAGGGCACCTTCTCGTCGCCGGTGGCGTGCCAGTAGGCGCGGGCCACGCCGTCGTCGCGCCGCACGGCGGTCTCCATGTCGATCGCCAAGGCCCACCGCTCGCCGTAGCCGGCGAGGCCCTCCGGCCGGGCGGGGCAGATCGCCACCACCGCGCGCACCCGCGGGTCGCGGGCCGCGGCGTCGAGCGCGAGCAGGCCGCCCATCGACGACCCCCGCACGCCGAGCGGCGCGTGGCCGGCCGCCGCCAGCGCGTCGAGCCCGGCCGCCACGTCGTCGCGGGCGCCGCCGTCGAGGCGGCCCCCGCTCTCGCCGTGCCCGCGCAGGTCGAGGGCGAGCGCGGCCATGCCCGCCGCCGCGAGCGCCTCGCCGAAGTCGGCGTGGTTGTCCTTGCGGCTGCCGAGCCCGGGGACGACCAGCACCCCGGGCGAGCCCGCGGGCGCGCGCCAGGCGAGGGCGGCGAGCTCGGGGCCCCCGGGCGCGCGGAGGGTGAGGCGGTCGGCGGACAGGCGCACCAGGATAGGCGGCCGGGACCCGGGGGGCGATCTGGTACCGTCCTGCGGTCGATGATGCCGCTCGCCCAGGTGCTGCCCCCCTCAGCAGCGATCACCGCCGAGGGCCACCTGTCGATCGGCGGGTGCGACCTCGTGGCGCTCGCCGAGGAGCACGGCACCCCGCTCGTCGTCTACGACGAAGGCGCCCTGCGAGGGATGGCGCGCGCCTACCGTGAGGCGTTCGCCCAGCACGCGCCCGACGTGGACGTGATCTACGCCTCGAAGGCCTACTTCGGCCAGGCGATGCTGCGGCTGGCGTGCGAGGAGGGGCTCTGCGTGGACGTCGCCTCGGGCGGCGAGCTCTACGCGGCGCTGGCGGCCGGCTTCCCGCCGGAGCGGATCTACCTGCACGGCAACAACAAGGACGCCCGCGAGATCGGCGAGGCGCTCGACGCCGGCGTGGGCACCGCGATCGTGGACAACATGCACGAGATCGGGCTGTGGGAGCGCGAGGCGTCGGCCCGCGGCGTCCGCCAGCGGCTGCTCGTGCGGGTCACGCCCGGCGTGAAGCCCTCCACCCACTCGTACATCTCCACCGGCCAGCTCGACTCGAAATTCGGCTTCTCGATCGAGGGCGGCGCGGCGCGCGAGGCGGTCGACGCCATCCGCGCGGCCTCGTCGCTCGACCTGGTGGGCCTGCACTGCCACATCGGCTCGCAGCTCTTCGACCTCTCCGGCTACGGCGCCGCCGCGGCGATCGTGGCCGACTTCGCCGCCGCCTGCGGCGGCGACGACCTGCGCCTGATGGACATGGGCGGCGGCCTCGGCATCGCCTACACGCGCGACGACCACCCGGCGGCGGTGGAGGACTACGCCGACGCGGTGATGGAGGCGGTGCGCGCCGAGTGGGCGCGCGTGGGCCTGCCGATGCCGCGCGTGGCGGTGGAGCCCGGGCGCAGCATCGTCGGCCGCGCCGGCGTGACCCTCTACCGGGTGGGCGCCACGAAGACCATCCCGGGCGTGCGCACCTACGCGGCCGTCGACGGCGGCATGAGCGACCTGCTGCGGCCCATGCTCTACGGCGCGGTCTACGAGCCGCTGCTGGCCAACCGCCCGGACGACGAGCCCACCCAGACGCTGCGCCTCGTGGGCAAGCACTGCGAGAGCGGCGACGTGCTGGTGGGCGAGGCCGCGCTGCCGCCGGTCGCCGCCGGCGACGTCGTCTGCCTGCCGGCCACGGGCGCGTACGGCGTCTCGATGGCCTCCAACTACAACGGCGTCACCCGCCCGGCCGTGGTGTTCGTCGACGGCGGTGAGGCGCGCGTGGTGACCCGGCGCGAGACGTACGCCGACCTCATCGCGCGGGACGTGTGAGGAACCGCCGGGCCTCCGACCGGCGCTCCGTGCGCATCGGCCTGCTGGGCTGCGGCACCGTGGGGCAGGCCGTCGTCCGCACGCTCACGGGCAGCGCCGCCACCATCGAGCGCGCGACCGGCCACCGGCTGGAGGTCGGGCCGATCCTCGTCCGCGACCCGAGCAAGGAGCGGCCGGGCATCGACCCGGCGCTCATCACCACCGACCCGGCGGCGGTGATCGAGGACCCCTCGGTCACCCTCGTGGTGGAGGTGATGGGCGGCCTCGACCCGACGCTCGACCACCTGCGCACCGCGCTGCGCCGCGGCGCGTCGGTGGTGACCGCCAACAAGCAGCTGCTCTCGCGCCACGGGCCCGAGCTGCTCGCGATGGCCGAGCAGGCCGGCGGCGAGATGCGCTTCGAGGCATCGGCCTGCGGCGCCGTGCCGGTCATCAAGGTGCTGCGCGAGTCGCTGCTCGCCGCCGAGGTGACGGCGGTGACCGGCATCGTCAACGGCACCACCAACTTCATCCTCACGGAGATGGCCAAGGGCGGCGGCGGCTACGACGAGGTGCTCGCCCGCGCCCAGGCGCTCGGCTACGCCGAGGCCGACCCCACCGAGGACGTCGGCGGCGCCGACGCCGCGGCGAAGATGGCGATCCTCTCGTCGATCGCCTTCCACGCCCGGGTGCACCTGGACGACGTGCCCTACGAGGGCATCGACCGCCTGCAGTCCGAGGACATCGAGCGCGCCGCGTCGCTGGGCTTCGTGGTCAAGCTGCTCGGCGTGGCGCGGGCCGACGACGGCTCGATCAGCGTGCGGGTCTACCCGGCGCTCGTCCCGCGCGGCCACCGCCTCGCCTCCGTGGGCGGCGCCGACAACGCGGTGCTCATCGAGTCGCGCGCCACCCGCGAGATCATGCTGGTCGGCCCCGGCGCGGGCGGCGACGAGACCGCCTCGGCCGTGGTGGCCGACGTCCTGGCGATCGTCGGCACGCCCCAGTGGTCCTTCCTGCACAACGCGCTCGTCGACTCGGGCCGCTCCGTCGCCCCGGCGGGCGAGACCACCTCGGCCTTCTACGTGCGCATGTCGGTCGCCGACCGGCCGGGCGTGCTGGCGCGGGTGGCGTCCGTGTTCGCCGAGGAGGGGCTGTCCATCCGCACCGTGGTGCAGAGCGGCTCGGGCGACGAGGCGAGCCTGGTGCTGATCCTGCACGCCGGCCTTGAGCGGCGCATGGAGGCCGCGATGGCGCGCGTGCGGGCGCTCGACGACGTGCGCGGCGAGCCGGTGGTGCTCCGCGTGCTCGGCTCGGGGGAGGGGGGCTCATGAAGGCGCTGATCGACCGCTACCGGGACTTCCTGCCGATGACCCCGTCGACGCCGGTGGTGTCGCTGGGCGAGGGCGGCACGCCGCTCGTGCCCCTGCCGCGCCTGTCGGAGCGGCTCGGCGTGCGGGTGCTCGCCAAGTACGAGGGCATGAACCCCACGGGCAGCTTCAAGGACCGCGGCATGACGATGGCGGTCTCGAAGGCCGTCGAGGAGGGCGCCACCGCGGTGATCTGCGCCTCCACCGGCAACACCTCCGCGTCGGCCGCCGCGTACGCCGCGCGCGCCGGCCTGACGGTCGCCGTGGTCATCCCCGAGGGCAAGATCGCGGCGGGCAAGCTCGCCCAGGCGCTGGTGCACGGCGCCCGGGTGCTGTCGCTGGACGGCTCGTTCGACGACGCCCTGCGCGTGGTGCGCGAGCTCGTCGAGCGCCACCCCATCTCGCTGGTCAACTCGCTCAACGAGTACCGCATCGACGGCCAGCGCACCGCCGCCTTCGAGGTCTGCGACGACCTCGGCGACGCCCCCGACGCGCTCTGCATCCCCGTCGGCAACGCGGGCAACATCAGCGCCTACTGGCTCGGCTTCCAGGCCTACCGCGAGGCCGAGCGGGCCCGCCGCCTGCCGCGCCTCTACGGCTTCCAGGCCGCGGGCGCCGCGCCGCTGGTGGAGGGCGCGCCGGTGGCGCGACCCGAGACCGTCGCCACCGCGATCCGCATCGGCAACCCCGCCCGCGGCGAGCAGGCGCTCGCCGCCATGCGCGACTCGGGCGGCGCCGTGGCGGCCGTCACCGACTCGCAGATCCTCGAGGCCTACGCGATGCTCGCGCGCGAGGAGGGCATCTTCTGCGAGCCGGCCTCGGCCGCCTCGGTCGCCGGCCTCATCCTGCGGGCCCGGGCGGGCGACATCGCGCCCGGCGAGACCGTCGTCTGCGTGCTGACCGGCCACGGCCTGAAGGACCCCGACACCGCGATCGTCAACGCCGAGCCGGTGCGCCGCCTGCCGGCCACGCTCGACGCGGTGGAGGAGGCGGTCTTTGCCTGAGGCCGCCCTCGAGTCGCTCACGATCAGCGCGCCGGCCACCTCGGCCAACCTCGGCCCCGGCTTCGACTGCCTGGCCGTCGCGCTCGACCTGGGCAACGCCGTGGTGATCACCCGGCGCCCCGGGCCGCTGGAGGTGCGGGTGACCGGCGAGGGCGCCGGCGAGGTCGCCGAGGACGCCTCCAACCTGGTCTGCCGGGCGCTCGCCGCGGGGCTCGGCTCGCTCGACGGCCTGCACGTGGAGTGCCGCAACCGCATCCCGCTCGGCCGGGGGCTCGGCTCGTCGGCCGCCGCCATCTGCTCCGGCCTGGTTGCCGCCAACGCGATCGGACAGCTGCGCTGGGCGCCCGCCGACCTGCTCGCCAGGGCCGCCGAGATCGAGGGCCACGCCGACAACGTGGCCGCCTGCCTGACCGGCGGCCTGGTGGCCGTGGCGCCCGGCCCCGTGGCGCGGCCGGTGCCGGTGCCGGAGGGGCTGGTGTTCCTCGCGGTCATCCCCGAGGGGCGCACCTCCACCGCGGCCAGCCGCCGGGCGCTGCCCGAGGCGGTCCCGCTCGGCGACGTCGCGGCCACGCTCGCCAACGGCATCGGCCTGGTGCTCGCGCTCGCCGACGGCCGGCTGGAGGACCTGCCCGAGCTGCTCCACGACCGGCTGCACGAGCCCTACCGGGCGCCGATGGCGCCCGCCTTCGAGGCCGTCGGCACGGTGGTCGACGGCGACGGCTGCCTCGGCGCCACCATCTCGGGCTCGGGCCCGTCGGTGCTGCTGTGGTGCCGCGCCGAGGCGGCGGGGTCCGTGGCCGCCGCCGCCGAGCGCGCGCTGCGCGTCGCCGGGGTCACCGCGCGGGTGCGGCCGTCGAAGGCCAGCGCCGCCGGCGTGCGCGCCCGCTGGACCGGCGGGGCCGACCTGCGCCTGGCGCGCGCGGTGGGGTGAGCCCGGCCGCGTCGGCCTGGGAGCACGCGCGCGGCACGATCGACTGCTCGCGCGGCCGCCTGGTGGGGGTGGTCAACGCCAACCCCGACTCGTTCAGCGACGGCGGCG
The DNA here is from genome assembly GCF_018141525.1 of Miltoncostaea marina. GTDB lineage: Bacteria > Actinomycetota > Thermoleophilia > Miltoncostaeales > Miltoncostaeaceae > Miltoncostaea > Miltoncostaea marina. The sequence continues at coordinate 2,166,720 of NZ_CP064655.1, read as the reverse complement.
CCCACGCCGGCACCGAGCGGGCCGTCGCCCACGGCCGGCGGCTGGCCGCCGAGGGGGCCGACGTGGTGGAGGTGGGCGGGGAGTCGCTGCGCTTCGCCGAGCCCACGCCGGCCGACGTCGAGATCGCGCGCGTGGCGCCGGTGGTGGAGCGCCTCGCGGCCGAGCTCGACGTGCCGGTCGCGGTCGACACCTTCAAGCCCGCCGTGGCCGAGGCCGCCATCGCCGCCGGCGCCGCCATCCTCAACGACCCCACCGGCCTGCGGGACCCCGCGATGGCCGCCGTCGCGGCGGCGGGGCGGGTCGGCGTGGTGCTCACCCACTTCTTCGGCTCGCCCAAGGTGCGGCCGGCGTCGTTCCCGGACGTGGACGTGCCCGCGACGGTGGCCGCCTGGGCCCGCGGGGCGCTCGCCGCGGCGGGGGAGGCGGGCATCCCGGCCGGGCGCATCGTGATCGACCCCGGGGTGGGGCTGGGCAAGTCGCCGGCCCAGGACCTCGACCTGCTGCACCGCATCGACGAGGTGGTGGCGCTCGGCCGCCCGGTCCTCGTCCCGATCTCCAACAAGAAGGTGCTCGGCGCCCTCACGGGGCGGGCACCGGCCGAGCGGCTGGCGGGCACCGCGGCCGGCATGGTCTGGTGCCGGGCGCGCGGCGCCACGGTGTTCCGCGTGCACGAGGTCGGCTTCCTGCGCGACGCGCTGCGGGTGGCCGACGCGCTCGCGACCGGGGTCGCCGAGCGCTGGTACGACGTCCTGAAGTAGCGACCACGCCGGTGCTAGCCTCGATGGGCGGGCATCAGGCGGCGACCCGAGGAGAGACGCGCCATGAAGTTGTTCGTGGACACCGCGGACCTGAACGACATCGAGACGATCGCCGGGTGGGGCGTGCTCGACGGGGTGACGACGAACCCGACCCTGCTGTCGAAGGTCGAGGGCGAGCCCGACGACATCTACCGGCGCGTCTGCGAGCTCGTGAACGGCCCCGTGTCGGCCGAGGTGGTCGCCGAGGCGCGCGCCGAGATGGTCGAGGAGGGCCGCCGCCTCGCGGCGATCCACCCGAACATCGTGGTCAAGCTGCCGATGAGCGCCGAGGGCCTGGCCGCCACCGCCACGCTCGCGGAGGACGACGTGCGGGTCAACATGACCCTCGTCTTCACCGCGCCGCAGGCGCTGCTCGCCTCGTCCGCCGGCGCCGCGTTCGTGTCGCCGTTCCTGGGCCGCTACGACGACATCGGCGAGAACGGCGTCGAGCGGCTGCGCGAGATCGTCGAGTCGCTCGAGACCTCGCTCCACGACACCGAGGTGCTCGCGGCGTCGATCCGCAACCCGGTGCACGTGACCGAGGCGGCGCGCATGGGCGCCGACATCGCCACGATCCCGCCGAAGGTCTTCTACCAGATGCTCCAGCACCCCCTGACGGCGAAGGGCATCGACACCTTCACCCAGGACTTCGAGGCCCGCCGCGCCCGCGGGGCCGAGGCCTGAGCGGCGTGGCGAGCACGGAGCGGGCCGCCGGGCCGTCGGTGGCGGCGGTCGATTTCCTGAAGGTCACCGAGCAGGCCGCCATCTCGTCCGCGCGCTGGCTGGGCCGGGGCGACAACCACGCCGCCGACCAGGCGGCGGTCGACGCGATGCGCGCCACGCTCGGCGAGATGCCGATCACCGGCACCGTGGTGATCGGCGAGGGGCAGAAGGACGAGGCCCCCGAGCTCTACGTCGGCGAGGTGCTCGGCACCGGCGGCATGGAGTGCGAGATCGCGGTCGACCCGCTCGAGGGCACGAGCCTGGTGGCCCGGGGCGACAGCGGCGCGATCGCCATCTGCGCCATCGGCGAGCCGGGCGGCCTCATGCCGGCGCCCGACATCTACATGCAGAAGCTCGTGGTGGGCGCCACGGCGAAGGGCCGCGTCGACCTCGAGGCGCCGATCGCCGAGACGCTCGACGTGGTCGCCCGCTGCTACGGCCGCGAGATCCGCGACACCACCGCGATCGTGCTCGACCGGCCGCGCCACCGCGACCTCATCGAGGAGATCCGCCAGGCGGGCGCCCGCATCCGCCTCATCCCGGACGGCGACATCACCGCCAGCCTGTCGGTGGCGGTGCGCGGCACCGGCGACCACCTCTACGTCGGCATGGGCGGCTCCACCGAGGGCGTCATCACGGCCGCCGCGCTCGAGTGCCTCGGCGCCGAGATCCAGGCGAGGATGGCCCCGCGCCACGACGAGGACCGCGCCAAGATGGCCGAGTTCGGCATGGACGACGAGGCGCGCGTCTACGGCACCCGCGACCTGGCCCCGAGCCCGCTCTACGTGATCGCCACCGGCGTCACCGACGGCCACCTGCTGAAGGGCGTGCGCTACTTCGCCGACGGCGCGCGCACCCACTCGATCGTCATGGACCTCGTGGGCAACACGGTCCGGTTCATCGATACCGTGCACCTGCTGAGCCCGACGATCATCCGCGAGATCCGGCTCTGACCCTCCCAGGGAGGACCACGTGAGCGACGACACCGACTTCCCGTTCCCCTTCGCCTTCGGCGAGGGGGCGGGCGAGGAGTTCAAGGAGCGCCTCAAGGAGCTCATGCGCGCCCAGCGCGAGGCGTTCGAGGAGATGCAGGCCGAGTCCGGCGGCCAGGTGGCCGCGGTCGACCGCTGGCAGGTCATCCAGCAGGCCGTCGTCCTGACCTCCGCCGCGCTGGGCTCGCTGCAGCCGCAGCCCGGCCCCGACGAGGCCGCCGACGCCATGGGCCTGCTCTTCGCCCGCTCGATGACCGCGCTCCAGGGCGCGCTGCACCCGCCCGACTGATCCCCTGAGCGGGGCGCCCGCCCGGGCGCCCCGCGGGCTCAGGCCGCGGGCTCTGCGGTGCCGTTCGTCCCGTTCACCACGACGGGGGCGGGCGCCAGGTGCAGCTCCACGCGCGCGCCGCTCAGCCCGCGGGCGGTGCGCTCGGCGAACTCGCGCAGGCCGCGCACCTCGCCGGCGAGGGCGGTGATCTGCTCGTTGGTGGCGCGCCAGCTCGTGCCGACCAGCTCCACCAGCCGCTCCATGTCCTCGACGAGCGCCTGGCGCTCGCGGGCGGCGTCCTGCGCGATGGCCCGCCGCAGGTCGTCCATGTCGCGCTCGCGCTCCCGCGCCCGGGCGCGGATGGTCGCCAGGTCGGCCTCCAGCCGGCGGACCGCCTCCAGCACCTCCTGCGGGCTCTGCGCGCTCACGGCTCCCCTCCGTACGCGTTCGCCGACCAGTCCGGGACGGCCGGCTCCTCGGCGGCGGGCTCGCCCGTCGCGGCGCTGCGGTAGCGGAAGCCGACCCCCTCCTCGAACACCGGCGCGAGCGTGCCGTCCGACACCTGCGCGTCGATCCAGGCGCCGCGGAACACCAGCCGCCGCAGCCACTGGACCGGGTCCTGGCCGGCCGCGGCGAGCTCCACGGCGAGCGCCTCGAGGTGGTCCGCCAGGCCGCTCTCGGGCTCGGCGACCGCCCCGTCGGCCGTGAACGCGACCAGGTCGCGCAGCTCGCGGGGCCCGAGGCGGGCGCGGGTCAGCACCCCCAGCCGGACCGCCGCCGCGCCGACCCGCGAGGCGAAGTCGTCGGCGTTGAACCGGAAGCGCACGCCGTCCACCTCGACGGCGAAGTCGTGGCCGCTTTCGTACGACGGTGCGAGCGGTCCCTGACCCATCGCGGCCCAGCCTAGCAACGCACCTCGGACGGCCTCCGCGCCCGGCCTTGCGGGTGATCCGCACGCCCGCGCGGTGCGGCCCCGCTGCGCGGAGCGCCGCGGGGCCGGGAGGCTGGCCCCATGGCGGGCGACGGCGAGCGAGGGTCCGCGGCGGGGGCGCCCGGGCCGACGGTGCTGGAGCTGGCGCGGGCGATGGTGGAGGAGCTGGGCCGCCCGCTCGGCGCCGGGGAGCTGCCCGGCCTCGCCGAGCGCGCTGCGCTGCCGGTGGCCGCCGTGCGGGGCGCCGTCTCCTCGTACGCCGACCTCGCCGAGGGGCCCGCCGAGCTGCGCGTCTGCGTCGGCACCTCCTGCGCCCTGGCCGGCGGCGAGCGCCTGGCGGCGCGGGTCGCCGCGGACGCGCCGACCCGCACGGCGCACTGCCTCGGCCACTGCGACCGCTCGCCGGCGGTGCTGCGCCGCGACGGGGCGGTGGTCTTCCCGGGCCGCGACGCGGACGCCGCCGCCGTGCGCGCCGCCGCGCCCGGCGCGCGGCCGCCGGTGGCCGTGCGGGCGCGCTGCCGGCCGGTCGTCACCGCCCGCCTGGGCCGCGGCGGCCCGGCCGACCTGGCCGCGGCCCGCGAGGCGGGCGCCTACGCCGGCCTGGCGCGGGCCCTGCGGGGCCCGCCGTCGGCGGTGACGGCGGCGCTGGAGCGGGCGGGCCTGCGCGGCCGGGGCGGGGCCGCCTTCCCGACCGCCGCCAAGTGGCGCCGGGCCGCGGCGGCCCGGCGCGGGCCGCGCGTGGTGGTCGCCAACGGCGACGAGGGCGACCCCGGCTCGTTCGTGGACCGGCTGCTGATGGAGGAGGACCCGCACGGGGTGATCGAGGGCATGGCCCTCTGCGGCCTCGCCGTCGGCGCCGAGGAGGGCGTCGCGTTCGTGCGGTCCGAGTACCCGGCGGCCGCCGAGGCGCTGCGCGCGGCGGCGGCCGAGGCGCGGTCGGCGGGCATCCTCGGGCGCTCGGTGCTCGGCTCGGGCGTCGCCTTCGACGTCCGGGTCGCGCCGGGCTTCGGCAGCTACGTCTGCGGCGAGGAGACGGCCCTCCTGGAGAGCCTCGAGGGGTGCCGGTGCGAGGTGCGCCTGCGGCCGCCCTATCCGGTCGACGCCGGCCTGCGCGGGCGCCCCACGGTGATCGACAACGTCGCCACCCTGGTCAGCGCGGCATGGATCGCGGCCCACGGGCCGGACCGCTACGCGGCGATGGGGACGCCCGAGACGCCCGGCACCGCCGCGCTCTGCCTCAACCACGGCTTCGCGCGGCCCGGGGTGGTGGAGGTCGAGACGGGCACCCCGCTGCGCGCGGTGATCGAGGACGAGGGCGGCGGGCCGGCGGGCGCCGCGCCGCTCGCCGCGGTGCTGGTCGGCGGCCCCATGGGCAGCGTCGTCGCCCCCGCCGACTGGGACGTGCCGGTCTGCTTCGCCGCGATGGCCCGCCGCGGCCTCGTGCTCGGCCACGGCGGCCTGGTCGCGGTGCCCGGCGACGCCGATCCCCGCGACCTGCTGCTCGGCTGGCTGCGGTTCATGGCGGCCGAGTCCTGCGGCCGGTGCACCCCCTGCCGCCTCGGCTCGCGGCGCGCCCTCGAGCTGGCCGAGGGCGACCTCGCGGCCGGCCGCGCGGAGCTCGAGCGGCTGCTCGACGTGATCGCCCGGGCGAGCCTCTGCGGCTTCGGGCAGGGCATCCCCGGGGCGGTGCGCGGTCTCATCGACCTCTTCGGCGAGCGCCTCGCGGGTGCGCCCGCGGTCCGGTGACCGGCCGGGCCCGCATCGACGGACGGGCGGTGGCGCTCGCGCCGGGGGAGACGATCCTCGCGGCGGCGCGACGCGCCGGCATCGACATCCCCGCCCTCTGCCACCGCGACGGGCTGTCCCCCCAGGGCGGCTGCCGGCTCTGCCTGGTCGAGGTGGCCGGCGCGCCGCGCCCGCTGGCGGCCTGCCACACCGTCCTGCACGACGGCGCGGAGGTGACCACCGACGGCGCCGGGCTGCGCGCCCTGCGCCGCGACGTGCTGGCGCTGGAGGTCGCCGCCCACCCCCGCGGGGCGCTCGCCGGCGCCGGCGAGCTGGCGCGCCTCGCGCGCCGGCTGGGGGTGCCCCTCGGCGACGGGCCGGCGGCCGGTCCGCCGCCCGGGGCGGTGGACGACGCCCACCCCTACCTGCGCTTCCGCGCCGACATCTGCGTGACGTGCCGCCGCTGCCTGCGCGCCTGCGAGGAGGTGCAGGGCAGGTTCGTCTACGGCATCGAGGGCCGCGGCGCGCTCGCGCGGCTGGTGGCCGGGGCGGCGGAGACGCTGGCCGAGAGCGCCTGCGTGGCCTGCGTCGACGCCTGCCCCACCGGCGCGCTCGACGACCGCGACCGCCGGGGCGCGCAGCCGCCGCCGCGCGCCACCGCCACCACCTGCGGCTACTGCGGCGTCGGCTGCCGGGTCGCGGTGGGCGTCGCCGACGGGCGGGTGGCGCGGGTCGACCCGGTGGCCGGCGCCGCCGTCAACCGGGGCCATCTCTGCGTGAAGGGCCGCTACGCGCACGGCTGGCAGGCCGCGCCCGACCGGCTCACCGGCCCGCTGCTGCGGGACGCGGCGGGCCGGCTGCGGCCCGTCCCCTGGGATGAGGCGGTCGGCTGGCTGGCGGACCGCATCGGCGCCCTGCGCGACGCGCACGGCCCCGACGCGCTCGGCTTCGTCGCCTCGGCCAGGACCACCAACGAGGGCTGCTACCTGCTCCAGAAGCTGGCGCGCGCGGTCGTGGGGACCAACAACGTCGACTCCTGCGCCCGCGTCTGCCACTCGTCGACCGCCATCGCGCTGAAGGCGGCCACCGGCACGGGCGCGGCGAGCGCCTGCTTCGACGACATCGAGCTGGCGCGGGCGATCGTGGTGGCGGGCAGCAACACGACGGAGGCGCACCCGGTGGTCGGCGCGCGCATCCTCCAGGCGGCCCGCGCCGGCACGCCGCTGGTGGTCATCGACCCGCGGCGCATCGAGCTGGCGCGCCACGCGGCGGTGCACCTCCCCGTGGCGCCGGGGGGCAACGTGCCGCTGCTCAACGCGCTCGCGGCCACGCTCCTGGCGCGGGGCGCGGTCGACCACGCCTACCTGGCCGAGCGCGCGTCGGGCCTCGAGGCGCTGGCGGCCCACCTGCTGGACCGCGACCCCGCCGACGAGGCGCGGCGGGCGGGCGTGACGCCGGCCGCGGTCGACGCCGCCGCCGACGTCCTCGCGGGCGGCCCCGTCCTGTTCGTGCACGGCCTCGGCCTGTCCGAGCTCGTGCAGGGCGTGGACTCGGTGCGGGCGCTCATCAACCTCGGCCTGCTGACCGGCAGCATCGGCCGCCCGGGGGCGGGCATGCTCCCTTTGCGCGGGCAGAACAACGTCCAGGGCGCCGTCGACATGGGCTGCTGGCCCGACCTGGCCCCCGGCTACCAGCCGGTCGCCGACGCGGGCGTGCGGGGGCGGCTGGCGGCGCTGTGGGGGGCGCCGCCGCCCGTCGCGCCCGGGCTGACGCTCACCGGCATGATCGGCGCCGCCGACCGCGGCGAGCTGCGCGGGCTCTGGGCGCAGGGCGAGGACCTCGCCCAGAGCCAGGCCGACGGGCGGACCGTCGCCCGGGCGCTCGCCCGGCTGGACCTGCTGGTGGTCCAGGACATCCTGCCGACCGAGACCGCCGCGTACGCCCACCTCGTCCTGCCCGCCGCGGGCTGGCTCGAGCAGGACGGCAGCTTCACGAACGCGGACCGCCGGGTGCAGCGGGTGCGGGCCGCATTGCCGCCGCCCGGCGAGGCGCGACCCGACTGGCGCGCCGTGCGCGACGTCGCGCGGGCGATGGGCGCCGCCTGGCCCGAGGAGGGCCCCGGCGAGGTGCTCGCCGAGGTCGCCGCCGCCGCGCCGGCCCTCTTCGGCGGGCTGCGGCTCGACCGGCTGGAGCCGGACGGCCTCCAGTGGCCCTGCCCGGCGCCCGGCCACCCCGGCACGCCGCGCCTGCACCTCGACGGCTTCGCGCGCCCCGCGCCCCTCGCGGCGCTCGACTTCGCGCCGAGCCCCGAGCACGACGTGCCCGGCTTCCCGTACCGGCTCGTCACTGGCCGGGTGCTCGAGCACCTCAACGTGGGCACGATGACGCGGCGGACGCCCGACCTCGCGCTCGCCCCGCGCGACCTGCTCGAGGTCAGCCCGCGCGACGCGGACGCCGAGGGGCTCGCCGACGGCGCGACGGTTCGCCTGGAGAGCCGGTGGGGCCACGCCGACGTGGCCGTGCGCCGCTCCGACCGGGTCCCGCCCGGCGTGCTGTTCCTGTCGTTCCACCACCCGCGCACGCGCGCCAACCGGGTCGTCGGCCCGGCGGTCGACCCGGTCAGCGAGTGCCCCCAGTACAAGCTCACGGCGGTGCGCATCGCCCCGCCCCGGGACGACGGGGCGCGGCGGCCGTGACGATCGCGTGCCGGGTGTGCCGTCATCGCGCCGGCCCCTGGCCGCGCGCCCGACGGCGGGCGACCATGGCGCCGTGGGGGCGCTCCGCATCGACCGCCTGACGCGCCCGCCCGCGCCGCTGGTGGACGGCGCCGGCCGGGTCGTCGCGGCGCGCTGCCACCGGGCCGCGACGCCGCTCGCGCGCCTGGTCGGCCTGCTCGGCACGCCGGACCTGCGGGCCGACGAGGCGCTCTGGCTCGAGCCGTGCGCCGCCGTCCACGCGCTCGGCCTGCGCCCGCCGGTGGGCTGCGCCTTCGTCGACCGCGGGGGGCGGGTGCTCGAGGTGGTCGACCCGCTGCCCCGGGGCGCCGCGCGCCGGGCCCGGGGCGCGCGGGCCGTCGTGGAGTGCCGGGCCGGCGTGCTCGCGGGCGCGGTCCGCCCGGGGGACGTGCTGCGCCGCCCGGTCGCCGCCCCGGCGTGCGGAAGTTCCCGCTCGTAGCGCGGATCGTGTGACGCCAGGGGGGTGGAACCGGTCGCTCCCGCGACTCGTCGCCACACGGATCGGGTGCCGACGGGGCACCCGGGCGCACCCTCGGGAGGTCCGTCATGTCGATCGGGTTGGGTCGTGCGGTGCCCTCCGTCCTCGTCGTCGAGGACGACGCGCCCACGCGGGTGTTCCTGTCGCAGAACCTCGTCGCGGACCGCTTCGCGCCGGTCTCGGCGACGAGCGCGGAGGAGGCGATCGAGATGCTCGCCCGCTCGCGCCCGGACGTCGCGGTCGTGGACGTCGGGCTCCCCGGCCTCAGCGGCCTCGACCTCGTCAGCCGCATCCGCGACGGCGGCGCCCACGACCCCTGGGACCCGGGGATGCCCATCCTGCTGATCTCCGGCGACGCCGGCCCGCACGCCGCCGTCCGCGGCATCGAGCGGGGGGCCGACGACTACGTCGCCAAGCCTTCTACGTTGTTCCGTCCGTGAGCGGACCCCGGTGAACCTTCGGCCGAGACGAGGGTGTCCGCTGTGGGCGTGGGCGATTCTTTCGTGCCTGCGCTCCCCGCGATGTCGGCGACGTCCCCGGCGGCACTGAGCGACAGCGGCATGCGCTCAACTACGGGCTGGCAGGCGAGACCCCAGCCCTCGATGACGTCAGCCCGTAGCTCCGGGAGCACGGTGAACGCGATGGCCTCGTCGGCGTCGCCGACCGCGACAGCCGACTCAGGATCGTCCATCCGATCGTGCAAACGCTTCTCGTCGAGGTCGGGCGTCGTGTCGAGCAGCGCCTCGGCGTCGGCCGGTCCTACGATCGCACCGCCGGGCGACAGGGGCGGCCACACCGGCTGGAGGTCTACCTTCGCAGGATCAACGTCCCCCTCGTGCACGACGAACCGCTCGAACACCTGCTGGAGTTGGGCGCGCTGCCGCGCCACAGCGTCACCCCCGCCATCGACTCGACCGGCCACGGTCTCAGCGAGGGCCGTTAGCTTCTCGGCGACCTTCGCTTCGAGGTCCTCCGGCAGCTCCGCTGCCCGCGCCTCGTTGTAGCGGTCGAGGGCGGCATTCGAGGCGGCCTCTGCCTCGTTGCGCTGCTGCCGGTAGTGGTCGAGGTCAGACGGATCGAGTGTCCCGGAGACCGCGAGGTCGCGGGCTCGCTCGAACTGCTTCTTCGCGTCCGCGTATCGGCGTGCTGCTGAATCGCGTTCGCCCGCAAGCCTTGCCACCGTCGCGTCTCGGCGCGCCCGGAACGCCTCCTTCGTAGCTTCGGTGTCGATCACGTGCTTCGTGAAATGATCAAGCACCGCTGTGTCGATGTCGGCCTGCCGGATTGGCGGCATCGAGCACGAGCCGGCCACCTTGCCGCTGCTCGTGGGACAGATGTATGTCCTGTAGTACGAGCCGCCCTTGTTCCGTACGCCGGCCCGCGCAAGCATGACCTCGCCGCACTGGCCGCAGACGAGCATGCGCGACAGAAGGTGGTGCGCTGCCACGCGCCCATGAGCTCGACCGCGCGCCTTCTTCGGAGCCATCAACGCCTGGGCGCGGCGAAAGTCCTCATCGGTGACGAGGGCGGGATGGTCGCCCTCGTGAACCTCGCCGTCGTAGCGAAAGCGGCCGACGTACACGGGGTTCTTGAGAATCTGTGCCACTGTGCCTTGGTGCCACCGTCCGCCTCGCGCGGTTGGAATGCCGGTCGCTTGGAGGCGGCGTGCGACCTCCGCCTGCGGCACGCCGTCGAGCCAGTCGGCGAAAATCTGTCGAACGAGGGGCGCAGAATCGGGATCGGGCTCCAGTCCTCCGTTCGCCCAGCGGTACCCAAACGGCGCGTGACCGGAGAACTTCCCTTCCCGGGCGCGGCGCTTGGCCCCCCGCCTGGCGCGGTCAGACTTCGCCCGCGACTCTCGTTGCGCCCGCTGCCCGTCGATAACGTCCACCAGCTCCGCCAAGTCCGTATCGTCGATAACGGGCTGGTTCACGCTCAGCAGCCGCACTCCAACGTCCTGGAGCTGCCAACGGACGGCGAGCAAACTGTTCCGGCCTGAACCTCGGGTAAGCCGGTCTGTGTCCCAGACGATCAGAGCGTCGAAGTCGCCGGCCTCGGCCGCCTCGCGCATCTTCTCGAACGCCGGCCGGTGCGCCTCGGCCTTCCATGCGGAAATCCCGTCGTCTCGGAAGACGTGGACGATCTCCAAGCCGTGCTCCGCCGCGAGCGCTCGGCATGCGTTTTCCTGGTCCGGCAGGGACCGTTCCGCCTGTCCAGGCGTGCTCACTCGCAGGTAGATCGCGCAGCGGTTCATGGAAGAAGCCTAATGTCGCTCCGCGACGGCAGTCCAGATGCGCGCAGGAATGAAGGGCGGGCGTCGATTGTGGTCATAGGGGCATTGTCGCGCCCTGGCGCGCTGTTGAGGTCGGTTGCGCGGAAAGATTCCGCAGATCGCCGGGCTATCCCGTATCCCGCTATCTCCTACCTCCACTACTCCCCGTAGGGGAGTAGTAGGAGAGTAGGGACGGAGTAGCCCGTGCGGGGTTGCAGAAATAGCTGTGGCGACGCGCTATTGTGCTCCAAATATATGATATACTGTGGCCAATGGCATGGCATACCGTCGTGCTCTTGAGAAAGGGGACAGCCCCAGGGAGAAGGAATGCAAGAGGCCGTGAAGGACCATCCAGGGGCGCGCGTGCGCCGCGTCCGGCGGATGCTGGAGATCACGCCAACGGAGCTGGCGGCGAAGGTCGGCGTTAGTACGGGGCACATCACTGGCTTTGAGTCAGGGACCCGGACCATTTCGGGATCGCTCCTCGCCCGGATTGCCGACGAATTGGATGTCCCGGTGGAGGAGCTGAGCGGCGACGAGCCGTTCCAGAGTCCTGTCGACCGCGCCTATGGTGATGGCTTCCATGCTGGGTATGAGCAGGCGCTCGCCGATGCCGCGAATGGCACCGAGATCGGAAATGACTAGCACTGCCTCGGAGAAGCAACTGCCAGTTCCGCCTGAGTTCCTAGAGGCTGCGCTCCATCACACGTCTCGCAAGCCCGATCGTCGTCTGGTTGGAGAAACACTGCGGGGGCTTCGAGAGAACGCTGACATGACGGTTGAGGAGTTGAGTGCGACGGTCGGTGTCTCTCCTGAGTTTGTGAAAGCTGTCGAGGCCGGCAAAGGGGGGAGACCTTCGCCTGCTTACCTGAGCCGGGTGGTGCAGGCCTTGGCTGGCGACATCGGCGCGGGATGGGGTGATCCTGTGCCAATGGATGACTGTCTATACGACGACGAGCACGATCAGTGGCCGCCGAAGCGGGCATTCGACTCCCGGGCCGATGGGAGCGGTGGACAGCCAAGCACGCTCCCATCGATCGAATAGGGCGTGAACTCAGTGGGCCGCGCTCATCGGCGGGAGCGCGGCGTGCTCCTGTCTGAGACGACGACCATGAAGGGCACCGTAACCGTCGGCGCGCCGTCCGCTTCGACTTGCTGCGCGGACTCTGTCGATGCTCGCGTAGAGACCCTGCGCCTCGCGGCACAGGAGACCGTCATTCCGGTCGCTCGGCGTATCGCAGAGGCACTAGAAGCGCCATTGGGCGCGCCTGCGGTGATCTCGGAAACGGCTACGATCGTCAGCGATCTGGTCTCCAAGGAGACAGTGAGGCACGTGCTGACCGCGTACGAGAATCCTGTGCCGGCCGTGCGAGTTGCCTCCTCAGAAGAGTTGTTGCGGATGCCGGCTCCTGAGGGAGCCGGGGAGGTGCTTGTCGGCGGGCAACTCCTGCGCGGCGAGACCCTTGGCATCTACGGCCCTCCGGGCGTCGGCAAGACGTTCCTGCTTATGCAGGCGGGTTTGGCGATCGCGTACGGGGTGCCGTTTCTCGGTTCCGGGCTCGTGCCATCGAAGCCGCACCGCTGCCTGTACTTGACCGGGGAGGGAAGGCAGGAGGCGCATCGCGATCGTCTCGCGGCGATGCGGCCGGCGTTCGAGTCCCATCCTGAGGCGCAGCCAGGCGGAGCCGAGCGGTACATGGTTCTCGGCAACGGTGGCACCGTGCCGCTACGCATCGACGTGCCGGGTCATGCTGCGCTGCTCAAAGCCCATATCGAAGAACACGGCGTCGAGGTGCTGCTGCTCGACACGTTCAGGACGTTGCACACCGCCAACGAGAACGACAGCAGCGAAATGGAAGCGGTGTGGTGCGCGCTTCGGCGGCTGCTCGACGAGACGGGCTGTGCAGCGATCCTCACCCACCACACGAAGAAGGGCGCTGGGCGCAATCGCCGTGAAGCGGCGCGCGGAGGCTCATTCCAGGAGAACGTCGCCAGCGCCTTCCTGGTGGAGCAGGCTGGATCGGGCGGCGGCGTTGATCGGCTTACGTTGCACCAGACGAAGGCGCGAAACTGCCCGGAGCTTCGGCCGTTCACTGTCATTCGTGACCCTGCGTCGCTGTGCTTCGGCACTGACGGCCACGGCATCACCGGCGACGCCGCAAACGGCAAACGGCCGGCGCTCGCTGACGCCCTTCGCGCAGCGGGCGGCTCTGCGCTCGTGAAAGACCTGGCTGCCACAGGTCTCGCGAGCGACAAGACGATTAAGAAGTGGGCCGAAGACGAGCCCGACCGATACGAGCTTTCGCGAGACGGTGCCGGCGCGCGTTCGGCGTGGCGGATCTCGCTGCGAGCGGCTGGTACGTAGCCGGCCGGGAGCGAGGGGCTAGCCAACGCTTGTAGGCAGTCCGCCGGTCTCCTTAGAGTCGCGGGGAACGCCCGTTCGGGTGCTCATTCCTTGAAAGGAGACCAATGACGGTGACAGCCGCCTACATCCGCGAGCAGGGCGTCCGCGTCGCGGTCGTCCAGGTAAAGCGATCGGCCGTCGCGACCAAGGCCCGCGCGGTCGAGATCGCGGCCGAGTTCAGCCCATACTTCAACGATGACCCTGTCGTTCTGGTCAGCGAGGATGGTCGAGGTCGGCCCGAGTACGTGGGGAGGCGCGACCTCGTGCGCTTCCTCGCGTCCCGCCCCTTCGGCTCGTTGCCCTGGCGCAGATGGTCACTGAGACGAAAGGAACAGTGATGGCCGACCGACGCGCGGGGAAGGGGCCGTACGTGCACGACGAGGGCGGGGGAAAGCAGCCACGCTCGCGGAAGAAGAACGGCCAGTGGCGCAAGAAGCGCAGCGACGCCGGCAAGAAGCAGGGCGGGAGCAAGAAGCGCTGACGCAGGCAGGAACGCAGCGAGACCCCGGTCGGTTCAACGTGCCGGGGTCTCGCTGTGCCGCTACCAAGCCGTCAAGGCCCACCGCCGAATGGTCGATAGGAGATCTTCCTCCACGCCGCGAGCGATCGTCTGCTTGCCATCGCGGTCTTTGTGCAGCACAGCGGTGCCGTCGCCTTTGAAGTGCAGGTAGATCGCCTTGCGCCACTTGAGGCCGCCTGAGGGTCCGATTCCGACATAGCCCATGACCCACTCGTCAGGCGGCATCACTTGCCGCTGAAGCTGTGGCTGCACGTAGTCGTCGAGAAGTTCCTGGAGGGCCTGGAGCGCCGAGTCGAGGTCCGGCATGACGACGCGGTCGTGTAGCCCGGCTCGCTTGTCGCCGAGGTGGCAGACGACCTGAAAGGGCACGAGTTCTCCTCATGGCTGGCGGTGGCCCAAGCGTAGTTGCGGAGCCGGACGCGATCCGCCGGAGCGGCGCGCCGCTGACCCAGGAACGGGCTCGTGGCCGAAGACATTTCCATGCTGCCACCCCCACAGCCTCAAGCTGTGGGGGCTATGGAATGTCCGGCCAGATTCCGAGCAGAGGTTCTCTATTCGGAGTCCGTGCGCATTCTAGGACGTTCCGAACCTCCGAACGCAAGAACCGCATAACGGAGCCGCTCTCACGATGACCTCGGAGGTCGGTTCGGAGTCGATCACGCTGGAGCGGGCACTGGTTCGGAGCGGCGCGGAGCGGGTCAGAGGCGCACCGTGTCACTGTGCCAGCCGGTCACAGCGCGCCGCGTTCCGTCAGCAGCACAGCGGCACCAAGGTCGCCGGCCACGCTTACATGGCGATGCCGGCCCGCTGGCCTGAGCCTCCTGGTGTCGCGGCTTCTACCGGGCCGAATCGTGACCGCGCGTGACGTCGGCGTGACTCGTCAGCCGTGAGCCGTGATGCGGCGTGACGCGAACTACGGCATCTCCGTGCGACTGTGCCAACGGCAGCCAGAGTGAGTCCGCGCTGGCTGGGCCGTCGAGGCGAGTCATAGAATGACCGAAGCCCTTGGGCTTCCACCCCAAGGGCTTCGGAAAACCCGCTCACGGATGGACGGGTATGACGGTCAGGAAGCGACCACGGCCCTCATCGGCCATCCTTCCGAGCGGCTTTAGGAAGGAGGACGGCATGGACGCCGAGATTCTTCTCGCGCTGTACCTGCTGATTCTGCTGACGCAGAAGATGAGGTAGCTCCAAAGGCACCGACCTCGCCGCTTCGGGTCGGTGCCCGTGTGGCTACTCCATCGGCATGACGTACGGAGCGCGAGCCTTCGTCGGCGATGGCGGCTTCGCGCCGCCCGCGAGCCAGTCGTCCAAGGCAGCCCGAGAGACGTAGAGGCGGCGGTTATGGACGGCATAAGGCACAGCGCCGCTGTGAATGAGTGATCGAACGAACGCGGGCGATCGCCCGAGATGCTCCGCAGCCTCGGCGACGGTCATCGCGCGGGGTGGCCCGTGGCGGGTCATGCGGCGAGCCTACCGCCCGCCTCGGCCCGCTTGCGGGCGCGGTAGAGCCGGGCCCGCTCGCGCGCGGCGGCCCGGCGCGCGTCGCGCTGCTCAGCCGTCTCCGTGGCGACCGTCGCGGCCCACCGCTCGCGCGCGTGCTGCGCGTCAGCGGCCCGGCGGGCCGGATCGTAGTGCCGCGCGAGACGCTGGCGCGCAGCGTCCACCTGGGGCGCGTTCAGGTGCGCCCGTGCCGCTGTGCGCAGCACGTCCTGCCCGGCGCTGTTGAGGATGGCGAACATCCCCTCGCGCCGGGTGAACGTCACCGCGCCCCGCCGGATGGCGACGCGCCGGTGCGTCTCGACCGGGCGCGAGAAGAGGCACTCGCCGAACCTAGGGACGTTGATCCGCGCGACCCCGCAAGCGGCATCGGCGATCTCACGCGCGACGTTCTGCGCGTGTAGCGCCTCGCGGCGGGCGCGCAGCAGGTCCGCGCGCTCACGCGTGAGCGCGACGCGCGCGTCGCGCGCCTCGGCCGGGAGAGTGACGGTGTTCCCGTCCGCGTCCACGACGGGGCGCATGACGGTGCCCTTGGTGGTCCAGGGGCTGAACATCATCACGAGCGTGCCGTCGGGCTGGTAGCGGGGGGTCAGGTGATCGAACCCGTACCCGTTGGCGTCGGTTCGATGGTCGGCGGGGTCGGCGTCCGGGCCGCGCCACACGTTCGGCTCGGTCTCCGTCCACGTCTCGCCCGCGATGGTCTTCGTTCGCGCGGCGCTAGTCTCTGTGTGCATCGAAGCACTCCCTTCGGTGCCGGGGGGCGGCCGTTGCCGCGGCGCGCCCCCGCTTGCTTTTCAAGTGAACTTGCGGTGAGTCTGTCGCACGGTCTCCGGTGCCCAACGGGCAGCACCGTTTGCGGTGGGGATGCCGTCAGCCGTCAGCCCTTCGGCGATCTTCCGATAGCTCGCCCCGGCCGCCCGTTCGGTGGCGATGCGCGCGAGGACTTCGGACGGAATGCGCGTCACCCCCTCGGGGCGTCCGCCCACGGGCCGGCCTGCTGCGCGAGCGGCCGCTCTCGCTGCCTTGGTGCGCTCCGAGATCAGCCGGCGCTCAAGCTGCGCGAAGACGCCGAGGATTCCGGCGAGCGCTTCTCCGACCGGGCTGGACATATCCACCGGGACGTCGCCGACGACGAGCCGCCAACCACGCTTGCGCGCCCGCTCGGCGAGACCGACGAAGTCGACAAGGGACCGGGCGAGCCGATCGAGCTTCGAGACCACCAGGGCTTCGGCTTCCCCGCCCTCGATCCGGTCCAGGGCATCCGCTAGACCCGGCCGCTTGCTGGTGCTCTTACCGGACGCGACGTCCTCCGCGATCCCGACAACGCTTAGCCCTTCGCGGTCGGCGATCGAGTGGATCGCAGCGACCTGGGCATCCTTGCCCAGACCGCTGCGTTCTTGTTGTTCTGTGCTCACCCGCACGTAACCAATGGCCCGCATCACGCGTTCACTAGCGACGCAGCCACCTCACGCCAGTTGACGCGCCAGAGGCTGCCGATGTCGAGGGCCATGAGGAGCAGCGTTCGCGCGTCGGCTCCGCGCTCTTCGAAGAGCGACCGTGTCCAGTCCTCCAGCGTGTCCGCTGCGGCACGCTCACTGGCCACAGAGCCGAGCACCGCCCGCGCCGCTTCGTACATTCCTTCGTCGTTCGAGAGGTGCAGGGCGACGGCCCACGTCTCGCGGTTCGTCCAGCCGTTGTACTCGTCGGCGGTGCTCATCGCGCGCCACCCTGGCGCGCGGCGCGGCGGCGGGCTCGGACGATGGCGGCACGCTTGCGGATGACCTCCCGGCGCGCGTCTCGCTGCTCGACGGTCTCACGGGCGACGTACTGACCCGGCCGGGGCTGGCGGTCAATCATCGAAGCACTCCCTTCGACGGAGACGCTGGGCCGGTTGCCGCCGACCCGACGTCCAGATCTATGTAGGTGTCAACTTATCGGACGGCACAACAGATAACAACAGTGCGAACGCAAAACGTGTCGGCCTCTCAAGTGAAACGCCGACCAAAAAAGCGCTCGCAACGCCGCGGGGCGGGGGCGAAGGCCCGCACTAATCCGCCGCCGCAAGTCCTGGCTTCGACTTCCGCCCCGAGATGGGGGGAGTATCCACCCCGAGAGACCCAACACTTCTGCCGCTAATAATGGCGCTCGCCAAACATGAGACGAGTTCGCGAGTCGCAACGGCAACGGCTGCCGGAGCGAGCGGTCCTGGAGCGCTCCGCTGTAATCGGCGGGAACTGTGTCGAACAACAGCGGACGGTGTGGCAGGACGCAGGTGGCTCGAAGGCCGCTCTGACCGTCACTGCGCGTGGGTAGCCGGGGGCCAAGCACCCACGTTCGTCACTCACTGAACTCGAGGGCGTGGTGGTCCCGGCTGGCCTAGGGTCGGGCCAGGTTCTCGCAGCACTCGTCGCCGCCGAAAGCGTCCCCCGAACCGAGCGCGAGGAAGAGAAAAGGCTTCGATACAAACCCGTGGAGCCGTCCACGGGTTCTGCGCGCGCAGGAGAGCCCCGAACGAGGCCGGCGGTGTGGAGCGCCACCGCTCTACCCCAAAACCCGGCCGTCACAGGAGAGGTCCCTTGTGGCCTCTAAGCCAACTCGGCCAACGCCCGAGCGACCGCGTCGTCCATGTCTGCAGCGGCCGTGGCCCGAAGGCTGCCATCCTGCTTCTGGCTCCAGACGGTGTAGCCCGCCGGGTCCTCCGGCTCCAGTCTGGCGTTCCAGGTGCCCTCCGAAAGAAAGCGCACTACAAGCCGCCCCGCCTCGCCTTTCGGCGGAGCAATGCTTAGGAGCTTCCGACCGGTCTTGTCAGCCAACAGATGTTTGCCCGTAGTGTCAATCGCAAAGACGTTGTCCTTACTCCAAACGAGGAAATCCGGATAGAAGTTGCGGGTCGTGCCGAGCGTAATGAGCGGAATGTTGTATCCGCTCCGTGAGGGATTGCGGTACCAGGGAAGGCCGGTCTTATCGATTGCCCGCGCGAATGGCAACTCCAACGACTCATTCAATCCGCTGTAACCTTCATGCAACGCGTTAGTGAACGCTTCCATCTCGTCCCGTCGTACCAGCGCCGGGCCGACCACGTATTCGTCGACCGACTTCTGCTTGAGATAGACGTTGTCGATGTAGGCATCAACCACATCGGCCGCGAGCTTCTGAATCTCCTTGTGGGCCGGGCTGCCAAAACCGATCCGGGCATCGAACTTCGGAGCATCGGTCGGGGCCACACCGAGTGCGCCTTGGAAGCGACGCATAACTTCTCGTTGGAACAGCCAGCGCGCTACGACCAAATTCGTGTGCTCGAACTCCTCCCACTCGAACGTAACGTCGGAGTCATCGCCTATAAAGCGCTGGATCAGGGTGCGCCCGCCCGCGCTTCGGATATTAGAGCCGTCGTCGTTGCGGAAGTCGATCATGCCGTCGATCAGGTCAGCGATCGGCCTGATGGCGTGGTCAGTGATGTAGGCCGTTTCGTAGACCCGCTTCACCGTCTTGGCTGGTATCGCCTCCGGCTTCGGCCTACCTGGCTTAGATTCGACGAGCTTGATGCCAGGAGCGTCCTTTGAAAGCCTTTTATTGACCTCCTCCAGGATGTCGCTGAAGACGCCGCGTTTGTCTACACGGATATAGAAGTGTGCCGAGTTGAGGCGTTCGCTGGGGTAACGCTTCCCGCCGGGTTGCCGAAGGAGCCGGCCGACGATCTGCTCGACTTGGATGTTGGACTCCATGCTCTTGTCGACGTAGCCAAAATAGACGAGCGGGTCGTCCCATCCTTCCTGCAAGCTTAGATTGAAGATGACGTGCTGGTAGTCGTTCGCGATGAACAAGTCGTAGTCCTTGTCGCCCCCCTTGAAAAGATGGAAATCCGGCGGCAGCGGATAATCCTTGTGGGTCTTGAGTGAGCAGTAGACGGCAACGCTCTCGGGCTCGACATTGCACTGCTCGGTGAGGTGCCGCCAGATAAGAATCGGAGGCGAGCGCCGCTGCAAGAACGGCTGGTGCGGATCGTCCATCTGGAGGCTATTGCCCTCGACGATGTTCGTCTTGCACACGTAGATGGCCTTCGGCGCGCCCACGCCATGGGCGAAGGCTTCAATTTGAGTTTCTCTCAGGTCTGCGATCAGCGAGTTAATCGTCTCTTCCATCGGCGCCTCGTAGCCGCCGAGGTGGACCTGGCTCTTCACCAAGCCCGAGTCGGCGACGGCCTTTGCGTCGACGTCCGTCACGAGATCCGCGTCGGTCCAACCCTCGTCCTTGAGGTGCTTGATCTCCGCACCAAGCTGGGTAGGCAGCTTCATAGTGGCGCTCGCGGTAATCAGGCCATCGGGCTCCAGTTCCAGCAGCAGACCCATCTGCTGGTCCGTCAGGTTGTGGGCCTCGTCGTAGACGATCACGAGCGGCCGGCGACGCCCGTCGCCATCGACCCGCAGCTTCAGCGCGTCCCACGTGCTGGCCTCAGCCGTGTCGATCTCGCTCTTGAAGACGAGCCGGCTGCCCTCCTCCTTGTCCTTCTGGTTGAAGGTACCGACGGTGGCGAAGAAGACAAGCGGTTCCTCGGCGTCGCGAACCTCTACTTGGTCGTACTGCGCCAGGTAACCGAAGCGCGCGGCTCCAAGTAGGTGGTGATACTTGCCGCCCGGCGCAAGATTGGCGCTGGTTTGGTCGACGACGACCTTCCCTTTGCTGAGCCACAGGACAACTGGGGCCAGTGGCAGCAGTGTGGCGATGGTCGCGACCGCGTCAGCCAGAATGACGGTCTTGCCGGAGGCCGTGATCGAGTGCAGCGATTGAAAGAACGGCACCACCCGCGGGTTCTTTCTAGTGCCACGCATGGGCGGTTCGTCGTAGTAGCGGGCAAACCGCTCGGCGATCTGGTCGGCCGCCTGCTTCTGATACTCCTTGAGCTCGATCATGACTCGTCGTGGTACGGCTCACCGCGAAGATCGAGGCCGAAGTCCATTAGAATGCGGTCTGGAATCTGGTAGAAAACGACGTTACTGGTCTGGAAGCGGTAGAGCCGTGCATAGACATGGTAGCGCTGGCCGAGACGAGCAGCCCTGGCTTCCTTGGCGCACGCTTCGTAGGTGGCTTCGGTGAAGTCGGTGTTGCCCTTTGCGCCGTTCCAGATAAGGAAGAAGCCCTCGTTCTGGTTGTTATAGGCCACGAGGTGCTTGTAGCCGGCATCAGGAGGTACACGCACCAGCGCGTCGCGCTTGCGGGTTGCCGGGTCGAAATGCGAGACGATGATGGTCTCGGCTAGGTCCTCACGCTCCATGCTGAGCAGCGCGTCGGCGTCGACCTTCTTGTCGAGGGTGACGAACCGGAATCCAGATCCGAGCCCCTCCCGCTTTCCGCTTTCCCAGTCGCCACTGACTACTCGCCGCAGGCGGTCAGCCATTAACGTACGGGCATAGGAGTCTCGCTTGTCCGGGCGCCCTTGCTCAATGAGGATGCACCTGCGCGTGGTTTCCACTTCATGATTCATCGCAAATACGGCGTGGCCGGTGGTGCCGGAGCCCGCAAAGGGGTCGAGCACCAATCCGTCTGGGGGTGCCCAAAGCTGGATGATCTTCCGGAACAGCTTGAGCGGCTTGACCGTTTCGAAGCCATGACTAGAGCCGACAACGGCTCCCAGCTCGCGCGCACCAACCTCCGATGTCCCCGATTCCGCGTGCGCCCAGCTGGTGCTGCCAAGTTCGACCAGGTCGCCGTGCTCCTCGCTTGCCCAGAAGGTCGTGGGCACGAGCCCCTGCTTAATCTGCTCCCGGTACGCCTTTCTCCGTGGGCGTCCAGCCCCGCCTTTTGTGAAATAGAGCTGAGGCAGAACACCGTCGAGTTGCTTGAGCGCCCGCTTGCGGGCCTGCAGGACAACAGGATCCGTAAGAGGGTCCTGTAGGGTTCGAGGATCGGTGCTCCCTTTGAGGAGCAACGCCGGCCGCCTGCCGTCGCCAAGCTCCCGCTCCTCGTATGTGGACCCCCACTCTTCGAGTCGCGCTTTCACCCAGACCTTTTCATTCGCCCAACACTTGTTGCCGGGCGGGTAGTGCAACTCGCCGGTGAACGGACTCTGCACGGCGTACACCATGCCGGGGTGCGTGGGCGCTCCAGGTGCGAACGGGTCGACGCCGTACCAGTCGCCTTGCGGGTCACCGTCCGGGTTGCGATACGACCCGTAGTCGCGCCGATCCTCGACTCCAGTAATGGCCTTGTCGCGATCGCGCGCATATACGAGGACGTATTCCGTAGCGACCGAGACGCCTCCTTGGCCCGCTTGTCCGCCCTTGTCGTTCCGCCGGGTCGCGGATCGTTGCCAATTGATGATCGCGAGGCGATTCTCCTGCCTGAACAACTCGTCTAGCATCTGGCCGAGGCGAAACAGCTCGCGGTGGTCGATGCATATTGCCAGCACGCCCCCCGGCTTCAGCATCGACCGCATCACTTGTAGGCGCGGCCACATGAACCGCATCCACTTGGTGTGGCGCGCGCCATCGTCGGCGCTCACCCACTCTCCGAGACCCGAGTCGTTCGGGTCGTCCTCCCACTTGTCGTTGTAGCGCCAGTCGTTTCCAGTGTTGTATGGGGGGTCGGTGAGAATGAGGTCGACCTGACCGCGCTCGCGATACAAAGTCGCCATCGCCTGGAGGTTGTCGCCCTCGATGACGAGGTTCTTGGCCTGTTCTTCCACGGGGCCGGCCGAGTATTTCTTGACGGTGCGCATGACGCGCGGGCGAACGAGTCGCGCGAGGCGTCGCGCGTTCGCCTTGCCATCAAAGTCAATGCGAATGCCGCCCTCCGCGCGGTCGCGAAGCAGCTCCAGAAGCTCCGCGCGTGAGAGATCTTCAAGTCGCTTCGGCTGCGCAAGAGGCTCGACCTGGGACACCGTAGACACCACCACCTCAATCTAAGCCGCGACTCGGACGGCGGACGGAAACTAGGGACCCGGTCACCCTAACCTCGCTCCCCCGGGCGGTCGAGGGCTTGTGCAACCCTGTTCGCTTGCCCGACTCCGGGGATGTGGCCACAGGAGAGGCTCATCGAATCGCGCGCCGCCATGGCTGTCCCCGTTCGTAGTCATGGAGCGAGCCATGGCGGCCTGCGGCTATTTGTCTCAGGTGCGATTTGCCTGTATCGCTGTGCTAAAGCGCTCGGCCGCCTGCCGCACGTCGTCGGCGAGTGTTGCGAGGTCGCGTACCGACTCGGGATTCAGGCTCTCGCACGCTCGGCGGTATCGGAGGATAGCGGCGTCGAGTTCGCACGCACGGTCAAGAGGTACTGCGATCCCCAGGCGCGCCATCACAGCGGCACCTCGTCGAGCTTCGAGCCCGGCGCGCTCGCGTGGCACGACTCGCGGTACGGGCAGAAAGCGCAGTGGTTGCCCGGTCGCGGCGGGAAGTCGGCCGTGTCGATGGCGAGCCGGATCTCGTCGATGGCCGCCTTGACCTGATTCCACGAGTTCACCACGTCGGCGTTCGTCATCTCGATTGAGATCGGAACCAAAGTCTCAGCGATGGCGACCTGGGTCACGACGATGGGCCTCACCGCTGCGTTCGGGAAAAGGTCCCCGGCGATGAGTCGGTAGATCATCGTGCCCATGTCGCCGAGGAGGTCAGTGGACCGGCTGGCGCGGGCGCGACCGAACGTCCAGTCGATCACCTCGATGGGCGCTGCGGTGCCGCCGACCACGACGGCGTCGAACTTGCCCCACACCGTGGCATCGGGCACGCGCAGCATCTTCACGAGGGACTCGACGTACTCGATCCGGCCGCGGCGGGCGAAGGCCAACTGCGCGGCGAGGACGATCGGCTCGACCAAAGCCTCGATGCGGCGCGGCGCAAGCGCATATTCGCTGAGAACGGCGCGCCCGATGTCCGCCGCCCGCTCGTCGGTCGCCGGGTCGCAATCGGCCCGCAAGATCGCGGCGATCGCCTCATGGCCGGCGCTGCCGATCAGTGCTGCCGGGCTGGGATCGTCCTCGACGTCGGGCTCGCGGCGCTCGACCTTCTCGTAGGCGTAGCGCTGGGGGCAGTCGCGGAACCGGGCGTACGCCGACTTCGAGAAGTGGACGTGGGTGGTTCGTGTTCCGTGCGTGATCATGCGTAGCCCTCCGGGCTGGTCGTGAGACCCGCTCGTGGGCTACGCTCAGGTTGAACGACGCTGAGGCCCTACGGGTCTTAGTTTCAGGGCCGGACCTCGTTGGCGCGGGGTCCGGCCCTCTTTGTTCTGGCTAGAACGGGATCTCGTCGTCCTCCGCTGGCTTGGCCCAGCCGGAAGGCTCGGGCTCTGGCGGCTCGATCAGTCGCCAAGTCTCCTCGACGGCCGCAACGAAGCCCTCAGTTGCCTTTCCGGGATCCCACGGCAGATCTCGCTCCTTGGCACGTCGCTCGGCTTCCTCACGCCCCTCGGACACCGCGGCGTGGTTGTGGCGATCGTCGTAGGTCTCGCCGAAGTCGGATTCCCAATCCGGACCCGACCCGAGGTAGCGGAGGTGTTCGTAAGGGGCGTCCGCGACCCAGTCCAAGGCCACCTCCCAGCCCACTCGGTAGACCGCCTCGCGCTGCGCCTTGATCCGTGCTGCGAGCCGTTCGAGGTCGATCCGATCCTCAACGGCCGGCACATCCCTTGATCGCATCTCAAGACGCCGCAGCTCCTTGGTGACGGCCTCCTGGAGGAGGCGAGAGAGGTTCAGTTCCTCGCCGCTCTCGCGGGCGTCGCGGACCCGGTCAGACAAAGCTTCCGGCAAGTAGACGTTGAAGTTGGGCATCGCTCCGAAGGGGGCAGTGGTGCTCACGGGCGCATGAAGTATGCGCATACGTATGCGCGTACGCAAGGGCAGCATGCGCACAAATAGCCGTAAATAGCGGAAAACCATGCGCAAAGTCGGCCGGATCGCCTGCCTAGTGCGTGGTGCCCATCGACTGTGGGTCGCGGGCTGACGGTTGCAGGGCTGACGTCCGTACAGGGCACTCTGGACCGGGCGGACGACCTCATCGGGTGCGGAGAGCGGCTCGTCCCCCTTTGGGCACGTACGGCTCGCAGGTCGCGAGGCGGTGCACCGATAGGCGCACCAGGTCCCGTAGTCCCAAAGAACTGCCACTAAGCGCTTCCTGGCCTCGTGGCACGTCGTCGGTACGGCACACGGAGCCGAATCGGGTGCGGCCAGATCAAGTGGAAGGGCAAGCCGTTCCACTACCCGGAGGTGCTCGCCCGCGTGGCGGCGCTCGTCCGGCGGGCGCGCGGCGCCACGATGCGCCAGGAGCTGCGGGTGGGCGCCCTCGTCATCGACCGCCACGCGCGCACGGCGACGCTCGGCGGACGCGCCCTCGAGCTGTCGGGCAAGGAGTTCGCCCTGCTGGAGGCCCTGGCCAGGGAGCCGAACCGCGTGATGACCAAGGCGGAGCTGCTGCGCGACGTCTGGGGCTATCGCGCCGCCGCGCGCACCCGCACGGTCGACAGCCACGCCAGCCGCCTGCGCCGCAAGCTCGCCGACGGCGCGGGCGGCGGCCGGTGGGTCGTCAACGTCTGGGGCATCGGCTACCGGCTGCTGCCCGAGGAGGCCTGAGCCGTGCCCGCCACCACCGTCCACGGCTTCGCCTCGCCGGCGCCGGACGCCATGGCCCGCGTCGTCCACGACCTCCACGGGCCGCTCACCGTCATCCGGGGCCTGTGCGCCACGCTCGCGCGCGACGAGGCGCGCCGGGACCGGCGTCGCGCCATCGAGCTCATCGACGCCGAGGCCCTCCGGCTCGCCGACGGCCTGCGCGCCATCGCCAGGATGGAGCCGGCCCCGCGGCGGCCGCTGCCGGCCTGCGACCTCGGCGCCCTCGTGGACGAGGCCGCCGAGCGCTTCGCCGGCGCGGCCGCCCTGCGCGGGATCGCGGTGCGGGTCCGGGCGGCCGTCCGGCCGGTCAGCGCGGCGGCCGACCGCGGCGACGTCGAGCGCATCCTCGACAACCTGCTCGCGAACGCCGTGCGGCACGGCCGCGAGGGGGGCGTCATCACCCTCGCCCTCGCCGTCCGCGGGCGCCGGGCGGAGGTCCGCGTCCGCGACGACGGCGACGGCGTCCCGCCCGCCTACCGCGAGCGCGTCTTCCTGCCGGGCGAGCGCGGCAGCGCCCCGGCGGGGGAGGGGCGGGGGCTGGGGCTCGCGATCGCCCGCGAGCTCGCCGAGGCCGGAGGCGGGCGCCTCACCCTCGATCCGGTCGGCGCGGGCGCCTGCTTCCGGCTGGCGCTCCCGCTCGCCCCCCGCGGGCACGACGGGCCCCGCGCGGCATGAGCACGCTCGTCGTGGAGGGCCTGGTCGGCGCGCTCGTCGCCGGGCGGGACGGCCGCGGGCTCGCCGTGGTCCCTCGCCGCCGCCGGCGCGGCCGCTGGGCGACGGTCGCGGCCGACGACGTCGTGGCGGCGCTCGAGGCGGCCGGCCCGGGGGCCGTGGTGCTGGCGCGCCCGGCCGGCGACGACCCGGGCGCCGCCGCGCTGCCGCAGGTCGCCCGGCTGATGTCGGCGCCGCTGCTGCGCCTCCCCGGCGCCGCGCCGAGGGCCGCCTGGGCGGTCGCCGTGGCGCTCCATCCGGCCTTCGAGGGGCACCGCGGCGTGCGATCGCTCGAGGCGCTGCTCAGCGCCGGGGCGGGGGCGCGGGTGCCGGCGCTGCGGCCGCGGGTGATGTCCCGCTGGGCGGCCGCGGCATGGCGCCCGTGCGGCCGCTGCCCGGGCGGCGGCCTCCCCGGCTGCCCGTGCGGGCGGTGCGGCGCCGCGGTCGCCGGGGGCCGGCGAT
This sequence comes from Miltoncostaea marina, assembly GCF_018141525.1. GTDB lineage: Bacteria > Actinomycetota > Thermoleophilia > Miltoncostaeales > Miltoncostaeaceae > Miltoncostaea > Miltoncostaea marina. Next base: position 2,140,607 of record NZ_CP064655.1, on the reverse strand, counting down.
GAGGCGCCGTCTCGGCGGCGCCCGGCCGGGCGGCTGGCTGCTCCTCGCGGGCCTCGTCGGGCTGCTCGCGGCCGCGATGACGCTCCGCGCGGGCGCCGGGGAGCCCGCCGCCGGGGGCGCCGTGGTCGTCGCCCGGCAGGAGCTCCGCCCCGGCCTCCTCATCGACGCCGACGTCGCCGCCACGGCGCTCGTCGCCGTCCCCGCGCCCGCCATGCCGGGCGTCACGGGCCTCGCGGCCGATCCGGCCGCCCTCGTCGGGCGCACGGTCGCGGTGCCGGTCGCCCCCGGCGAGCCGCTCACCGAGGCGGCGCTTGGCGGCGCCGCGGGGCTCGGGCCGCGCCCGCTCGCGGACGGCGAGCGGGCGGTGTCCGTCCCGCTGACCGCCGCCGGCGGCGCCGCGGCCGGACTCCTGCCCGGTGCGCGGGTCGATGTGGTCGCGTCGACGGGCGAGGGGGCGGCCGGGCGCACGGCGGTCGTGGTGGCCGACGCGGAGGTGCTGGCCGTGGTCGAGGCGACCGCCCCCGACGGGCTGGCGCAGCCGGCCGAGGCGCTCCTGCGGGTGTCCGCGGCGCAGGCGCTGCGGATCACGGCGGCCGTGAACTTCGCCCGCGAGGTCCGCCTGCTCGCCCGCCCGGCCGGCGAGATCGACGCCCCGCCCGCGCCGCGGGCGGTCGACGCGCCGTGACCGGCGGCGCGACCTCCGGCGCGCGGCTCGTGGCGGTGCTCGCCGCCTCGGGCGGATGCGGCGCGAGCCTGGTCGCGGGCGGCATCGCGATCGCCTGGAGCCGGACCGGGGCGGCCTCCTGGCTGGTCGAGCTCGACCTCGACCGGGGCGACCTCGCCGAGGCCTGGTCGCTGCCGGAGGGCCCGACCGTGGCCGACCTCGCCGTGGTCGCCGACGAGCTCGAGGCGCGCCACGTCCGCCAGGCCGCCCACCGTCACGCCTCCGGCGTCTGGGTGGTGGCGGCGGCGCCGGACGCCGGCGGCGCCTGGCGGCCGCCCGCGCTGGGCCGGCTCGCCGACGCGGCGCGCGGCGCCGCCGGCGACGGCGGGCGGGTGGCGATCGACGCGGGGACGGGCGCCGGCGAGCGCGCGGTAGCGATCGCCGCGCGGGCGGACGGCGTCCTCGTCGTCTGCGGGGCCACCCTGCAGTCGGCCCGCAGGGCGCGCCGCGTCGTCGAGGCGCTCCGCGCCGCGGGGGCGCCCGCCCCCGGCCTCGTCGTCGCGCGCGGCGCGGCGCCGTCCGAGATCGGCGCCCGCGCCCTGGGCCGGGCGATCGGGGCGACGCTCGTCGGCGAGCTGCCCTGGTCCGCGCGCGAGGCGTCCGCCCTCGGCGCGGGCCGCTGGCCGGGTGGCCGGCGGCGGCGCCTCGCGTGCGCCGTCGAGGGGCTGGCGGGGGCGGTCGGGTGAGCGCGGCGGCGGACCCGGCGCTCGTCGAGCACCTGCGCGCCCGGGCGGCTCGCGATCCCCGGGTGGTGGGACAGGGGCTCGCGCCGGACGACCTGGCCGACGTCGTGCTCGACATGCTCGACGAGGAGCGCCGCATCCTGCCGGCCGCGGAGCGCGAGGCGGTCGTCCAGGCGGTGGTCGACGAAGCCCTCGGGCTGGGCCCGCTCGAGGCGCTGCTGCGCGACCCGGGGATCACGGAGGTGATGGTCTGCGGGCCGCACCGCGTCTTCGTGGAGCGCGCGGGGCGCCTCGAGCCGGCGGCGACCCGCTTCCACGACGACGCGCACCTGCTGCACGTCATCGACCGCATCCTCGCCCCGCTCGGCCGGCGGGTCGACGAGGCGAGCCCCATGGTGGACGCCCGCCTGCCGGACGGCTCGCGGGTCAACGCGATCATCCCGCCGCTCGCGCTGGACGGGCCGGTCCTCACCGTCCGGCGCTTCGCCGGCCGGCCGCTCGACGGCGACGACCTGGTGCGCCTGGGGACGATGGACGAGCGCATGCTCGCCACGCTGCGGCGCGCCGTCCGGGACCGGCGCAACATCCTCGTCACCGGCGGCACCGGCAGCGGCAAGACCACCACGCTGGCCGCCCTGGCGGGCGCCATCCCCGCCCGCGAGCGCGTGGTCACCATCGAGGACGCGGCGGAGCTGCGGATCGACCTGCCGCACGTCGTCCGCCTGGAGAGCCGCCCGCCGTCCCTCGAGGGCACGGGCGCCGTGCCCATCCGCGCGCTGGTGCGCAACGCCCTCCGCATGCGCCCCGACCGGATCGTCGTCGGGGAGGTGCGGGGCGGCGAGGCGCTGGACATGCTCTCCGCCATAACCATCCAGGACACCACTGATCTCGCTGGACGCCGGCGTCGCCAATTTCCCGAGGTTCTCCATTGACGAAGCGGTGTCGTCGTCCGGCCCGGGCCGGCCACGCTATACGAACATGTGTTCGTTCCGAAGCCGGGTCGACGACCCTGGCTGTGCAGGGGCCGCCCGGTTGCTCTCGGATGGAGCCGCGGAGGACGGGGCCGTGATGCCCCGTCCTCCGCCGCACCTAGGCGCGCGGCAACCGGACGTTGTCCAGCGGCCTCAGGTAGCGCCCCACCCGGCCCTCGCAGAGCTCAACGATGACCCGTGGCAGATCGTCGCGCAGCGCGATCACCCACACGCCGTCCCACCCTCGGGCGCGGCTGGGCTGGCGGACGTGCTCGTTGAGGCGCGCGGTGACACCCCGGCGACAGCTCCCGACGTACCGGACGGTGCCGGCGACGTCCGTGGCGATGTAGACGGCGTTCACCGACCGCGGCAGCGTCGCAGGGATGCCGCGGGTGAGACGCCAGGGACGGGGCATGGGGGGTTCGGCGAACCGTGCGACCAGCCCCCAGGCCCCGAGGTAGCGGCCCGGGCTCACGCCGCCGCCTCGTCGTCGCGGTCCTCCTCGGCGGGCTCGGCGTCCGCGTAGTACCGCTCGTGGGTCTTCCGCGCGCTGACGAGGCGGTCACGGTAGTCCGTGAGCAGGTCGATGGCCTTGGCGAGCTCCGGGGACGGGACGACGCCCCTGTCGTTGACGCCGGGGAGCCCCTCCAGCTCCTCGAGAGCGTCGGAGACGCCGCCGCTCAGAAGGGCGACGATCCTCTGGACGCAGCTCTCCGGCGTCGTCCGCTGGGGCGCGACCTGCTGCGTCGTGGTCGGGAAGAGCTCCAGCAGGTTGTCGAGGTCCATCGGGATGACGTCGCCCTTCGCCGTCTTGCCCAGCTCCTCCCAGGTCTCCGGGTCGAGGGCGGGCAGCCGGTCGCCGCCCGACCGCAGCTGGGCGATCGCCTCGCCCATGAGGGCGAGGCCCCGCTCGTCGCGAGCGACCCGGGCCAGGACCTGGTACGCACGCTCCGACCCGGTGCCGGCGTAGCGCCGGCGGAGAGCGCCGAGGAACGTGAGCGCGACGCCGCCCTTGACCGTCAGCTCCTCCTTGGCCTTGGCGCCGACGAAGACGCTCGGCGTCCCCTGCGCGATGAGCCGCTGCTGCTCGGCGATAGCGTCCTCGACGAGGGTCTCCACGTCGGGGTCGTGGTCGCCGAAGGTCACGCCCCCCTTGAACGGCTCGCCCGCCATGATCTCGTTCAGCGTCGCCTCGACGGACGCGCGCTCAGAGGTGCTGCCGGTGCGGAACTGCTCGAGCACCGCGGCCGCGGCGATCTGCGCGGTCTGACGGGCGCTGAGGCGGCCGACGCGCAGAGCCCGACGGGCGGCCCGGCGGGCCTCATCCGAGAGCGGGTCGCCACCGTGGATGAGCCGCACGAGCGCGCCGATCCGGTAGTCGGGGTTCGCGCTCCCGCCGTACAGGGTCTCGGCCTCCTCGAAGCGGGGGCCGAACAGCGCGAGCCGCTCCGAGGTGATCGCGCCGGCCTCGTAGAGGTGCCGGAGCATCTCGTCGCGCGTGTCGATGTTGATCGCCTCGGGGTCCCAGGGCTTCGGGCCGCGCTTGTGGGCGTTGCCGACGAGCTGGCCCACGGCCTCCACGAGGGTTCCGCCGTGCGAACGGAAGGCAACTACCGCCCGTGCCGGGATCACGAGCGCTCGCTGACCCGCGTAGAGCCCCGACTCGGCAAGGTCCTTCGCGGGCGCGTTCTGGAGCAGGTCGAGGTAGTCCCGCAGGTCGCGCTCGGCCTGGGGGTCGCGCACCATCAGCCCGGCGACGCGGCCCTCCAGGTGAACGCCAAGCTCGGCGATCGCGTCGAGCCGGCGGAGCGTCAGCTTCTGGCTGGCCAGGGGGCCCGTGTCGGCCGCCGAGGAGACGAGGGCCTTCGCCGCCGCCGCGAGGTGCCCCTGCTGGATCGTCACGCGGCTCCCTCCGTCCGAGGCGAGCTCAACGAGGTCGTTAGGCAGGGCACCGTGGTCGAGGGCGAAGCGGGCGCCGACGAGGAGGACCGGCTCCTCGACGCCCTCGCGCGCGAGGATGTCCTTCAGGGTCCCCTGCATGGCCTCGACGTGCTCGGCCGTCGCCCGGGCGGCGTCCGCCAGCGCGCGGGCATCCTCAGCGGAGACGAGCAGCCGGTGGGGAGACGTCGGGTCGGCGCTCACGTCGCGCGTGGGCCACGGCGTGTTGACCTTCCCGGCGGCGTCGGCGGGCGGGATCGCCAGCTTCGGCCGCGCCCGGGAGTTGTGGTACGGCGGCATGATCCTCGTCGTGAGCACGAGCCCGTGGACCATGAAGAGGGTCCCGGCCTGGGTGTTGATGGTGTGGGGCGCCACGATCTGCGCGCTGACCTGCCGGGGGTAGACCCACGGGTACGCCAGCTGCGTCGCCTCCCGCTGAGAGTAGGTCGCGACCTGCGTCCCGTCAGGGTCGCGCACGCCGTCCCGCACCAGCTGCCTCACCAGCGCGCTCGTCTGGCGCGCGGGCGGCAGCTCGGGGATGTGGGTGAGCGGCTTGATCCCCCGGTCGTCGAACTCGGGGGGAAGGTTCGTGCCCATGTTGACTCCTGTGTTCGCGGCGCCGCACCACTCGGAGTGGGGCGGGTGCGGCTGGTCGGCCCGTCTAGCGAGGGCCGACAAGGAGTCGGTCCCCTCCCGTCCTCAACCCGGCGGGTTCAGGTGTGGGATGGCGGTCCTCCGCCCGCAAGTCGCACTTGAGGTTGCCGAAGCACGCAGCTCCGGCTCGCCTGCACCCCTCGCGGGGCAGCGACCGACCGACTTTGTAACCGTTGCGACGCATTGAAGCACACCCCGCCGGACGCCGGAGCCCGTCACGACGGCGGCGGGGGCTGGGGCTACGTCCGGAGAGCCCGCGGCGGCTCGATCAAGATCAGTCTCCGCCCCGGCGCTCGTACTCGTCGTGCATCACGACGCCCGCCGGCAGGAGGTCGAGGTACGCGAGCTCAGGGGTCGTCCACCGGCGCCAGGGCGACGGTGCCATCGCGAAGGCGGGCGTAGGCGACGTCGTGGGTCTTGGCGAGGGCGACCTGGCTGTCGGGAAGCCCAGCGCACGGTCAGCCGGGCCGAAGGGACCGGACTCGAGCGCGACGCCGCAAAGGGGCCGGGGGAGCGAGGATGCCTCCACGAGTGCGCGAAGCCGGCGGTCGACCTCGGCTCGCCGGTAGGGGAGGGACTCGTCGATCCAGCGGTTCGGACGGGTCATGCAGACCGCCATCGCGGCTCAGGACACCGCAGCGCCCGCAGGCCGTCCTCGAGGCAGCGGGTCTCAGCGGCACATTTCATCGCGTCACGGAAGGATCACTTTGGCGCAGCCTCGCCTGCGCTGCCGGCTGCTACTTCTCCTTGAAGCACTCTGGGTTCTCGATGCAGTACCAGTTGATCCCGGAGCACTCGACCTCACAACCTGTGAAGGGCCGAGCCGACGGTGACGAGCCTGGGGCGTCGCGAAGAGCGACGGTTCGCGCGTGACGCTGGAAGCCATGGTTGCCGCCACGCGGCGCTGGGCCCTCTCGTTCGGCTGCCCCCGCGACGTGAATCCCTTCGACGGAAACGTCGATCACGTAGGCCCGGACCAGGATCTCCTCCAGAGGCCGGCGCCCGAGCCCGGGAATGCCGAAGCTCCAACGCCCGACCGGAACGTTCACCCTCGCCTCGGTTCGGTACATGTCGGCGGTCTGTCCGACGACGACTGATGGATGAGCGGCCTGGCGGGCCGCGAGAGGCGCCGCCCGCAGGTAGGGGGCGAGGAACCCTAGGAAGGCGCCAGCAACCAGGCCGGCGGCGAAGGGGAAGTCGAGCACCTGGCGCAATGAGAACACGGCCGCGTAGGAAAGCCCGAAGCGCAGGAGAAGAGCAGCGACCGTCCGGTGGATGTACCACCACCGAGTTGTCCCCCTCCACGTGCTGGGATAGCGATCGGCGGCCGTTTCGTCGCGGCAGGGCCGCCTGCCGAGAAGGCCGCTTACTCTGGGGAGGATGACGTACCAGTCGAATAGGCTCGACACGTAGACTCCGGCAGCCGCGACGGCGACGAGAGCCGGCGTCGCGGGCGCTAGACCGATGTCCGGCTCCTCAAACCCCGTCGCAACCAGCGCTCCACTTGTCGCGAGGGCGATCCCGAAGGCCGTGCGCGCATCGCCGGCCACAATCAGATCAGGCCGCTCGCGATGCGCTGGCCGCTCCGCGCTTGCGGCCCTAACGTCACTGCGGTACTTCACACCAAGCCCGAGCGCGATCAGGGACGCGACAGCGGCCACCGTCAGGGCGGCCCAAGGGGGGCCGAGCACCGCGGCGGCGACGAGGATCGCCATGAACGCGAACGCCTGGCCGCGAACGTAGGGCTCCGGACTCACGACCCGTCCTCCTAGACCTTCGGTGACTCCAAGTGCACTGAGCCGCGAGATAATGACGTCCCTCTCGGACAGAAACGCGTCTCCATAGCGGTCTGTACCGTGGGGTCGTGCGCCCGTTCACTCGCTTCCAGACGTCGGCACATGCAGCTATCGCGACCGGCCGTGCGAAGAGACTGGGGACGCTCGGCGGCGCGATCGCGCCGCCGATGATCGTCGCCACGACCGCCGGCCTGACGGTCGCTAGCCGTGACTTTCTTTCTGCGGCGGGATGGTCAGCAGTAGGCCGCAGCGAGGTCGAGTGGCCGAGCTTGCTCATGGTCGGTCCCCGAGGTGAGCTCCTCAGCGCCGCGTTTGCTGTGAGCGGCGTCCTCGTCGTGGGTTCCGGCATGGCGCTCTGGCAGTCCGATCACCAGCCGCGCGTCCGGATCATCGCTGCCCTGGTGGTCGTTGCGGGCGCTGCGCTCAGCCTCGTGGCGTTCCCTCCCGACGCCCCGGGGACATCGGACGCCCCTTCATGGCAGGACCGAATACACAACGTCGCGTACCCAGTCATACCGGTCGCGGGCCTTATCGGCATGGCCGTAGCTCTCGGGGGCGATCGGACACGGCGCCGGTGGCGTCGGATGGCCGGGTTGTCGGCCGCAACGCTCGTAGTGGCGCTCCCCGGGTTCGCACTCACATTCACGGACGACCTTCCGCAACTCGGAAGATACTTCCTCTTCGGAGGTCTCCTGGCCTGGGTCGAGGGTCTGGCCCTGACCGGCTTGCCGGTCGGGGGCGCAAGAGAGGACTAGCCGCCAGGGCGCTTTCGTCATAAGCCCCTCTAGAGGGCTCTGCCAGCCGTCACGCGGCCCGGGGCGCCGGCTAGCGAGCGGTTGGGGATGTAGGCCCATGTCAACGAAACACGCCAGCTGGCCGTGTGGGCTGCGCCCCGAAAGCCGCCCGTTGGCGACTGCCCGCGAACAACTGTGCGAGCCCGACTTCGCGCCACGGCCGCCCGGCGCAGGTGTTAGTCTGAAGGCGAACCATCCAAGTCGCTGTGCCCCGCGTGGCACAGTCGCCCAGCACCGAGGAGTGCGAAAAAATGCATCAATACGTCATCGGCCCCGACGGCCGAACCGACCCGTACACGCGCGAGCGGTTCGCTGAGTATGTCGTTCGCGCGACCAACGACCGGCGCTACTTCCCGCGCGACGGGTTCTCACGTGCGTACGCCCTCGGGCTGATGGCCACGCGCATAGCGGAGGCGGAGGGCGTGGTATTCCAGTTCCACTCGGACGCGATCATGGCGCGGGAGGTCGGGTTCGTCCTCCGCGACCGCGACGAGGTCGAGGACGCCTGGCGCTTCGTGGACAAGCGCTGGCGGCTCGATGGTCCGTGGTACAACTCGCCAGTCTCGCGCCTCGAGCGCGCGCGCGAGGCCGGAGTGGAAGTGACCGACGGAACTTCCGTCGTGCCAGAGCACCTGCGCCGCTGGGCCTCATGAGTTAGGGCCCGACTCCGGGCCTACCCAGACGCGTCAGACATGGCGCTCGCAGTAGCGAGGATGAAGCGGCTGCGGGCGCCGTCGTCACGTCACCGCTAGAAGCCGGAACGCCGATCCGGCGAGGGCCTTGCTCGGCGACCCCCGATACGTACGCCACATCTGGGCCTGTCGGAAAGCGATCGCTTGCTTCGAAAGCATGGCTGACGGTGAGATAGCCGCCCAGGAATGGCACGTCCGTCGGGACGAACGGCCCTTCTCGGGCCGTCCCAGCGATCAGAAACGCCTCCATAACCCGAGGCGTGCCTACTCCCGCCCCGGGCTCGCACTGGACCTTCCAGGAGGCAACGCCCCGTCGATATGGCTTCGTTATTCATCCGGCAGTTCGACGACCTCGCCCACCCACTGACGCGGTTCGAGGCTGACCCGGGGGGCGGCCACCGGCCCGGGGGTCTCGACCAGGCCTGCATGCGTCCTCGCGGCCAAGTTGATCCCAAAGACCACGAAGAGCGAGTAGTCCTCGGCGTGGGCGTGCGAGAAGAGGCGCTCGCCCTCGCTCATGTGGAACAGCGCCGCCGGGCGCCGGGTTCCTTTGACCTCGACGAACGAGTCTTCGCCACCCCTTCGGACGTGGATGTCGAAGCCCGGGTTGTTGCGCGCCATGACTTCGATCTCGGCGTCCGGATGGCGGGCGGCCAAGGTCGCGGTCACGACGTCCACGGCGTAGTCCTCTACCTCCCGGGTCTCGCCAGGATCGGCGTAACCGCTCGTCCCCAACCCCTCGGCTGCATTGCTGGGCGCCGGCGGAAACCCGCCCAAGCCGAGAATGCGCTCGTAGACGTCCTCGGAGATCCGACGGACCCCCGGTCGGTAGTAGCCCTTCCGGCCGCCGTTGGGCTCCAGGTGCGCGCCGTGAGCGTCCTTGAAGGGGACCGGGCTCTCGAACTCCTGGAAGTCCAGGATCTCGCAGACCAGCCGACCTTCCCGAGGGCTGGGCCGCACCGGTCCGACGACCCCGGCTCCGAGGTACACCTGCGGCTGTCTCCCGCCACCCTTCTTCTTGCGGCCACGGTAGTAGACGAAGAGCTCGCCGCTGCGGACAAGCCGTTGGTAGCGAGACTGCGGATACTCGTAGGAGATGCCGAAGCGGTCGTCGTAAACGTGATCCGACTCGCTCTCATCGTTCATGGCGAAGACCAGGGGCATGCCCGGCGATTCAATCAGCGCCCCCGCGCAGCCGCGACCGGAGGCTTCCCCGAGTGCCCCGGTACCCACGCCCGGCGACCCCGTTCTCTTGGCTGTGGAGTTACGCGCCGAGGACGGCGCGGACCCGGAGCCCGATCTCCTCCCCCGGGAGGTGGGGCTCCTCGCATCGGCGGCATCCCACCCCACCACCGGGGTACCGCGACGACGCCTCCCCGCCCGAGCCCCGCGCGCCGAGGCACCCCCGTTTCTCAGCGCCAGCGGGACCGAACCACGGCACGCGCCAACCGATCCCCTCCCTCCTCGAAGCGTTCGCGCTCGGCCGCCGGGCCGGACCTAAGGAGGTCCACCCGGGGCGGTTCGGGCGAGGAAGGGGCGTCGCCCGCGGCATCGCACGATGGCGTGGCGGATCACCCCTCGGGTCAAGGCCATTCGGCCAGGCCGTCGGGACGAGCATCGCCTTGCCGTTGCGCCCCGGCCAAGTCGCGGGTTATCGCCGGGGCCGTCGAGAACGGGACCCGAGCCGCGGTCGTCGCTGCCCACGGTGAACCCGCGCTAGGGGGTCCCGCCTCGGGCACGTGCGAGTATGTCCTGAGCTACGATTGCAACTGGGACAACGACCTGAAGCGCACGCGGTCTGACGGTTCGTCCTTCTACACCGACTACGCGGGTGCCGCGCCCTTCGAGAGGAACGGGGACGAGTAGCTCGCTCGGGAGAAACGTGCCTCTCGTTCAGATCACTTATTACGTGCCGCCCGACATCGCCAAGGGTTTGGCGACCGGCGAGCTCTCGACGCTAGGCACCACGGCGGTGCGCAACAGCGAACACATCACGGCGCACATCAAAGCAGTTTCCCGCACGCTTAGCGATGGCAAGAACCCGATGGCCGCGGCGGTGGGCAAGAGCGTGAAGAACCCGACGTTTGTGATCATTGGCCTCGGAGTCGTCGCCGCAGCAGCCGTCGGGGGCGGAGTCGCTGTGTGGGCCAGGAGTAAGGAGAAGCAGCCGGCTGCGGAGCTCGAGACCCCGGAGTGCGTTTCTAACTACAACGCGTCACTGGCCGCCTACTTAGAGGCAATCGGCTCCGGAAGCCTCGCCGCCGGCCTCATCACCCGCCTCATCTCAGACTTGGATTCTCTCAAGGAGAAGGCAGACAGCGGCGCGATCTCGCTCGAGCTGTCGGTGGAGGAGCCCGACAAGCTCGTGCGCCTCATCGCTGACTACACGAACAAGCTGGCCGACGCGAACTCTGTCGAGCCGAGCGGTCTTGATGATGCAGACAGCGACTCCGTCGACGGCGTGATTATCGACATACGTCGCTACCTTGAGTCCCAAAGGCAGATCCTCGACGAGGTGGCCTGAAACCCGCCAGGAGCTTAGGCACCGAAGCCCTTCTGCGAGCTTCGCGACTGCGTCTCGCGGCCGTCGCCGGTGAGCCCGGCTTAGACGGTTAGCGTGCCCTTCGCGTTGCGTGCCGGGTGAGCACGGCGACTTCGGGCGCGGTGAGGCCGAGCTCGAACGCGATCGCGACGACAAAAGCGACGGTAGTGCCGACATGCTCGCGGAGGTAGGCCAGGATCTGCCACTTGGCACCCTGGCCCTTCTTCGCGCGGGGACGGGGGCCGAACGCCCGCGCCTCGACGCGACGCAGCTTGGCGACCAACCGGTCGATGTCCCCGCGGGAGGCGTCGTCCGGTTGGAGCTCCTTCGCGATGTCGGCGAGCTCCAGCGCGGCCTCGTGGAGTAGCACCTGGGATCCCCGGTCCAGCGACGCGCCTGACGATTCGCGCTTGCTGGCGGTGGTCCTGGCGTCTTGGCGAAGCGGTCTACGTCCTGGGCGGTCGGTACGGTAGGCCTTCCCTGTCCCGCCGCCTTTGAGGAGTCCCGTGTCGGTCTCGAGCATCCCCACGCTTGATCTGTTCGCCGGCGCGGGGGGGCTCAGTCTCGGTTTCGAACAGGCGGATCAGGCCTTCTTGCCGGTGCTCGCCGTTGAGCACGACGAGTCCGCAGCCGAGACGTACGCCACCAATTTCGGCTGCGAGGTCTACGCTGGCCCGATCGAGGACCTGACGGAGTTCCCGGAGGCCCGGGTGATCGTCGGCGGACCCCCGTGCCAGGGTTTCTCGCCCCTCGGACGCGACCGGGACGCGGTCTCGCGGGCGCGCCTGAACGCGCTGTGGGAGCACTACCTCCGGGCCGTCCGCGACGTCGAGCCGGAGGCGTTCGTGGTCGAGAACGTGCCCGAGTTCCTCAAGAGCGCCGAGTTCCAGGTGCTGCTCCGGACCCTGGAGGAGGACCCGGCGTTCGCCGCGTACCACCCCCCGGCATTCGGCGTGCTCAACGCGGCCGACTACGGTGTTCCGCAGCTCCGAAGGCGGGGCGTCATGATCGTCTCGCGGGTCCGGGACCCTCGTCCGCTGTGGCCGCCGGCGCCGACACACAACCCCGCGACCTACGCAACGGTTCGCGAGGCGATCGGCGACCTCCCGCTCACCCCGACGAACGAGGATCTCCACTGGGGCCGCAACCCGAAGCCCTTCTCGATCGAGCGGTACCGGGCGGTGCCGGAAGGCGGGAACCGCTTCGACCTGGCGCGCAATCGGCCGGATCTGCTCCCGGACTGCTGGCGACGGAAGAAGAGCGGGACGACAGACGTGTTCGGCCGACTCTGGTGGGACCGCCCCGCCTTCACCATCCGCACGGAGTTCTTCAAGCCCGAGAAGGGGCGGTACCTGCACCCCCAAGCGGACCGTCCGATCACCCACCGGGAGGCCGCGCGCCTCCAGACGTTCCCGGACTCGTTCGCGTTCGTCGGCTCGAAGATCAGCGTCGCCCGACAGATCGGCAACGCTGTTCCACCCCTCTTGGCGCGCCGGATCGCCGAAGTCGTGGCCCAGGTGGTCAGTTCGGACATCGAGGCGAGCCTCGCCGCATGAGTCCGGCCGCGGGTTTCCTCGGCGAGCTCATCGGCCTCCGGGGCCAGACCGGCAACCCCAACGTCGCGGACAAGGACAGCGCCGCGAGCATGGCCATCGCGCGGCACATGCTGGAAGCCCTTGGGTTGAGCGAGAACCGGGTCGCGGTCGAGGGCCAGACCGGAGGCTCCCTGATGGAGCGCCTCGTAGCCGACGACCTCCGAGGGAGGCTCGCCGAGCTGGCTCCCGAGCGCCGGTGGCTCGTGGACCGACCCGGCCTGAAGCTGTCGCGCTTCGCGCAGTACGGACACCTCGCCACGCTGCAGCGGTTGATCGAGCAAGACGAGACGGGCGTGCTCGGAATGGCAATCGGCCGGGAGTACGAGGTGGCTCCGGACGTCACCGTCGGGTTGGTCCTCGGCGGCGGTGCCGAGGGCGCCGGCGCAGCGACCGAGAGCCTGCCACTGCTGCACGCCACGGTCTCCTGCAAATTGACCATCCGTTCCGACCGGGTGCAGAACATCCGGCAGGAAAGCGCCGTCCTCACCCGACAGCGTCGAGGGCGTCTTCCGCACGTCGTCGCTGTGACGGCTGAACCGCTGCCGAGTCGGATCGCCTCGATCGCACGGGGTACCGGCGACGTCGATGCCGTGTACCACCCCGCCTTCGACGAGCTGAGGGAGGCGGTGCAGGCCTCGGGGACAGCCGCCCAGCAGGAGATTCTCGACGAGTTGGTCGGACAGGGCCGCCTACTCGACTACGACGGGTTGGCCCGGACGCTCGCCGTCAGTTGAGGCTCTCGGCATCGCGGCCGACCCGCCGGCATCCCCGCATGTCCGACGGTCCGCCGATTCCCGCTCGTCCAGGAGCGCGCCGACACTGCGACTGCCGCGACCCGTGTGCCGGAACGCCGCACGACCACCTGCGCCAGGAGATCGTGTGGTTCGGAGGCCGGAACCGTTCGATCCGGCTCTGGTCCGTGAGGCTTCGAGCTGTGTTCCCGTCCTCCACCTGGCCTCACCGGGAGGGATCCCCGGGCCGCTCCGATCGTCGGCTCACGACGCCGGACGGCGCCGCCCTCGCAACGGCGGCCTGGACGGCGGCGGCCGCCTTCCCTGGGTCGTCGTGCTCCCAGAAGCGGAGGACCGTCCATCCCGCTTCCCGCAAGGCTCGGTCCGTGTCCCGGTCCCTCGCGACATTGGCGGCGACCTTCTCGGCCCAGAACGACTCGTTCGTCGCGGGCGCCGAGTAGTGCTCAGGGCAGCCGTGCCAGAAGCACCCGTCGACGAAGACCGCGATCCGTGGCCCGCGGAAAACCAGGTCGGCCGTGCGCCTCAGGCTCGCCAGAGGCCGCGTATCCACGCGGTATCGCAGGCCGAGAGCATGGACCGCCGAGCGCAGCCGGAGCTCAGGAGCCGTATCCCGGCCCCGGTTCGCTTGCATGGACCGGCGAACCCCGGAAGACGACGCCCAGGACGCCGTGGAATCGTTCGCATCACCCTCGGCCAAGAACACCCCCTCGACCGAACGGTACGCGTGGCGGAGTCCGGCGAGGGCGCCCGTCCGTTCCTCGATCGGGCGACGGCGCTGAGCGACCCCCTCCCGGGCGGTCCCCGACGAGCCGGACCGCATTCCGATTGCCTTCGCTGCAAGTAATCTGAAAACGTGTCCCGCTGTGGCTTCCCGCCGGGAGATATCGACGGATACCGACGCACGCCTCCTCGAGGTCCCGCAAAGCCCAGCCGCGTGTCGGCCCAAGCCGGCCGGCGAGCGGACGTGAGCCCGTGGCCACCCACCTGAGTGCGGGCGCTCCTGCCGCGGAGAGAGCCCCCTGCGAAGTGCAGCGTCTGAAGGCCGTGGTGTGATGAGGCCGTCAGGTCGCGTCCCCGACGTCGTCTTCATCTCACCCGGCGGTCGGCTGTTCCACGCCGATCGCCAGTGCCCGGCGCTCTGGGACGGCTTGCGGGCGTCGGTCCAGGGCACCACCCGGCGTTACAGCCCGATCGAAGAGGTCCCCGTCGAGAGGGCGGCCGTCGATCGCGAACGCAGCCTGTGCCAAGCGTGCTTCCCCGACCACCTCCTGAGGCATTTCGGGGCTCTCAGTCGACAACGGCAGCCCTCGCCCTCGCCGGTCCGAGCACCTGTCGAGAGGGTCCTCGCCCCCGGTGACGGCGTCGTCGTGGACGGCTCGCGCCCCGGGACCGTCGTGGAGGTGCTCGCCCGTACGGCCAGAGTGCGCTTCTCGGACGGACGGGAGCAACTGTGTTTCCTGAGCGACCTTCGCCGACGCGGTGGGACGCGACGATGAAGGACGACTGCGCCAGCTTCATTGGGCAAACCGTGGGCAGACGACGCGATCCGGCCGTCCATCGTGACGGTGTGGGCCGCATCCGACCTGTCGGCGGGCGCCGTCGATGAAGATGATCCCCGCCGTACCGACCCGTGGCCCGCGACGGGGCGCGGAGCACAGGGTGTTCAGGCTGCTCGAGAACACGGATCTCGGGGCTTCCGCGATCGGCTACCACTCGACCAACCTCTCCCAGCACGAGTACAAGCGGGTCGCCGAGCTCGACTTCGTCATAACCACCCGCACCCATTTGCTCGTGCTGGAGGTCAAAGGTGGTGCGATCAGCTGCCGGGACGGGATCTGGGTCTTCACTGACCGATACGGCGAGGAGCACCGTAGGAGCGAGGGGCCGTTCGAACAGGCTCGTTCTGGGATGTTCTCCCTCGAGGGACGTCTGAACGACGAGCTCGGCACCGACGTCCGTCGCGCGATGGTCGTCGGATTCGGGGTCGTCTTCCCGGACTGGGAGTTCGACGAGCGGTCGGTCGGCTGGGACGACGAACTCGTCATGGACGCCGACGACCTCAGTGGCGTCCGCTCGCTCGAAGGGCCCCTCCAGCGACTGATGGCCTACTGGACCGCCAAGTCCCCGGGGCGCTCGGGGGTCTCGAAGCAACGGTACGTCGACGTCGGCCGCCTCCTCCGACCGGACTTCGACAAGGTGCCCTCACTCCGCGCCCGCACCGATGCGCTCGACCTCGCCATGGAGGAGCTCACGGAGGAACAGTTCCGGGCGCTCGACTACGTCGAGGACTGGGACCGCCTGGCATTCGTCGGCGGTGCCGGCACCGGAAAGACGTTCCTCGCGGCCGAGGCTGCGCGGCGACATGCGGCGAAGGGCGCAAGGGTCCTCTACCTCTGCCCACGCGACCGCCTCGCGGCTTTCCTCCGGCCGCGTCTCATCCCATCAGGGGTGGACGTCATGACGGTCGATTCGGTCGGCGACGACCCGTACGACGTGCTCATCGTCGACGAGGCTCAGGACCTCATGAACCTCCCGGAACTCGAGCGACTCGACGAGCTGATCGAGGGTGGGCTGGAGCGCGGCGTGTGGCGGGCCTTCCTGGACCCCAACCGACAGCACTCCGTCGTTGGTGTCTTCGACGCAGACGCCTTCGCGATGTTGAAGTCCTTCGGCGCCCATGAAGTACGCCTGGATCGGAACTGCCGGAACACCCCGCAGATCGTCGAGCAGGTGCGGGTGTACACGGGCGGCGACCTCGGGACCGCCATCGCCGGGGAGGGGCCGAAGGTCGACTTCGTCGACGTGGGCGAATCGCCGGCGGAAGAGGCTTTGGAGACCCGCCTGCGCGAGCTGATCGACGAGAACGTCTCCCCGGGTGAGATCACCATCCTCTCGCCTGGGACCCCCGCCGAGTCGTGCGTGAGCCGCGCGGAGCGGTGGCGTCGCGGTCGCATCCGAGTCATCGACGAGGCGGTGTGTTCCGCGTGGCCGGGTGACGCCCTGACATGGGCCTCGATCGAAGACTTCAAGGGTCTGGAGAACCGTTTCGTCATCCTGACGGACCTCCACCTCCTCTCCGAGGGCGAGAGGGGCGTGAACCAGTTGTACATCGGCATGAGCCGGCCCCGAGTCGGGCTCTCGCTGCTCTTGGACGCCGCCTCGAGGAGTCGGCTCGCCGAGATGGCCGGAGCGGTCCTCGGAGGCACCAGTTCATGACGCCGCGCGGCGCCTTCAGGAACGACTTGCTGGACCACCTCCGCGCGTACGTGGTCGGCCCGCACGACGGAGAGGACGAGGAGATCCGGCAGCTGCCCTACCGCCGGTACCTGTCCGGGACGCTGTACCCGAAGGGAGCCGACGCCGACGCCCTACTGGCGGACGAGGTCCAAGACGCCTCGGGCGGCTCAGTAGGAGAGGACCGCGCGGACGACCCCGTCACCCTCGCCAACGAGTGGCTGCCGAGCTCCATCGGGCTCAGCTTCCGACTCGAAGGGGAACCGCGCGTGGCCGTCGCCCTCTGGGCCGCCGTCTACGACGGCGCCGGTACACGGTTCCGACGCCGTGCGCTCGCATCCCGCGACCGCCCTGAGACCCACCTGGTCGTCGCCACCGAGGACGTGCGCCACCACACCGACGTCCCCGTCCTCGACGACCGGGGGCTGGTGCGGTGTCTGTGGCGGCCACTGCCCGGCGGCTGGCTCGTCACGGTCACCCTCGTGAACTCGGCACAGGCGCCGACGGACGAGCCCGGCTCGCGGCCCGATCCCGAGGCATGCCTCTACCAGGTCGGCTTCGAGTGCACGGCGCCCGGCGGACGCTTCGTCGACTACCCCTCGATCGACAAGCTCGTCGCGGACGACGAGGACGAGGAGTTGGCGCTCGTCTACCGGCGCGCCCGGCAGTTCGCGATCGGGCACGGCACGTCCGCCGAGTGGTCGGAACCGACCCCCGAGCCGGATCGGGTGCGCACCGAGACGGTGCCGTCCTTCGAGTTGGCCGCGATCACCCCCCGGTGGGAGAAGACTCCGGAGGTCCTCTCGCTCGACCACCTCGCCGACGCCGACCGAGACGAGCTCCGCGCCGGCCTCGAGGAGTTCGTCGAAGGCTACGAGGAATGGATCGGGGGTCTGCCAGGGCAGCATGGGGACCTACCGACTCGACTCCATCCCGCGCGGGACAGGATCCTGACGAGGCTCCGGGATGCGGCGACACGCATGAGGCGGGGCATCGCCGCGCTCGACGACGACGACGTGCTGCTCGCCTTCCGGCTCGCGAACAGAGCCATGGCGATGCAGATGCGGCATTCCGAGAGCGACCTGGGTGGATCCCGGAAGCGCCGGGCGGACGCACCGGGCGCGCGGGATGTCGCGTGGGTCGGCCGAGACTACGGCTGGTTCCCGTTCCAGCTCGCCTTCCAGCTCCTCGTCCTACCGGGGTTGGTGGATCCGTCGGACGAGGACCGTGAGGTCGTCGACCTCCTCTGGTTCCCGACGGGCGGGGGTAAGACGGAGGCCTATCTGGCGGTCGCCGCGACGGAGATCCTTCTCAGGCGGTTGCGGTCCGGGCCGCGCGGTGGCGGCACGGCGGTCATCACCCGTTACACGCTCCGCCTCCTCACCGCCCAGCAGTTCCAACGCGCGGCGGCGCTCGTCTGCGCGCTCGAGAGCCTGCGCGGCGCGCACGAGGAGAGGATGGGCCGAGAGCCGATCCGAATAGGCCTGTGGGTGGGCAAGGAGGTCACCCCGAACACCTTCGCAGCCGCCTTGCAGGCGGTCGAGGACATCCTCGAAGCACGGGAGCCGGTCAACGTGTTCCAGGTGGAGCGGTGCCCTTGGTGCGGGACCGAGATCGTCCCCGACGGCCAGTCGGACAACCGGAGCGACTACGGCCTGCAGGCCGGCTCGGACTTCTTCCGCTTCAACTGCCCGAACGAGCGCTGTGCGTTCCACGCCGAGCTCCCCATCGCCGTCGTCGATGACGAGGTCTACGCCCGCCCTCCGACACTCCTCGTGGGCACCGTCGACAAGTTCGCGCAGCTCGCGTGGCACGAGGAGGCGGGGGCGTTCTTCGGGTCGGACCACCACGCGCCTCCCTCGTTGATCATCCAGGACGAACTGCACCTCCTCTCCGGGCCGCTCGGCACGATGGTCGGGCTCTACGAACGGGCCATCGAGGCGCTGGTGAACCTCCGCGGGCACAGACCCAAGGTGATCGCCTCGACGGCGACCATCCGCCGGGCCGACGAACAAGTACGCAGGCTGTTCGGGAGTCCGGTGAAGCTCTTCCCCCCGAGCGGCCTCGACTCGGAGCACTCCTACTTCGCCAGGCCGGATCAGACCGCGCCGGGCCGGCTCTATGTGGGCGTGATGTCACAGAGCCACACCGCGGCCACGACGAACGTGCAGACCTCGACGGCGCTCCTTCTCGCCCCCCAGGAACTCACGCTCACCGAGGCGGAGCGGGACGGCCTCTGGACGCTCGTCGCCTACCACAACACGCTCAAGGAGCTCGGGAGGGCTCTGACGCAATACCGCGACGACATCCCCCAGATGCTGAAGGACCGGGCGAGAGACCAGTCGCGGAGTAGAACCCTCGGCGATGAGGCGGTGATCGAGCTCACGGGCAACGTCGGCGGCGAACGACTGCCCTCCCTGCTCGAGCGCCTCTTCCTCCGAGCGGACGACCGGAACGCGGTCTCAGTCCTCGTCACGACGAGCATGCTGAGTGTCGGCGTGGACGTCTCACGGCTCGCGCTCATGCTGGTCAACGGTCAACCGAAGACGACCGCGGAGTACATCCAGGCCACGAGCCGCGTCGGGCGGTCCGCCGTGCCGGGGACCGTCGTGACGATGTACTCCGCCACGAAGCCGAGGGACCGCTCACACTACGAGGGGTTCCGACAGTTCCATGAGGCCCTCTACAAGCAGGTCGAGCCCACGAGCGTCACGCCGTTCTCCCTCCCCGCGCGCGCCCGCGCCCTGCACGCCGCGCTGGTGGTCCTCGTCCGCCACGGGGCTGGTCTCCCATCAAACGCGGACGCGATGAGGATGGATCCGGCCGACCCCGACGTGGTCCGGGCAGTGCAGACGCTAAAGGACCGGATCGCTGAATCGGACCCGCGCGAAGCGGAGGCGACCACGGCGGAGATCGACGCGCTCCTGCACGACTGGAAGGCGCGAGCCGAAGCCTGTCGGGACGACGGTACGACGCTCTTCTACTTCTTCCCGAGTCGGCAGCACCCGTCGCTCCTGATCAACTTCGCGGAGAGGCGTCCGGGCTGGGAGACGCCCCAGTCCATGCGCAGCGTCGATCACCAGGTCGCAGTCGACGTGGTCGGGGGGACGTCGTGACCGTTGAACGCCGGATGCGCCAGTCACAGACGGTCGCGCCGTTTGGCGTCGGCGCGATCTTCGACCTGCTCGGCGAGTCTTTCGTCGCCGCCGACGTCAGGTGGTGGGGTGCACGCGGCGATGCCCTCCACCTCGACCGACTCGCGCGTCAGCTCAACGTCGCTGGCTTCCGCAGCGCACCGGTGTGGTCGCGGGGCCAGGCGTCGAGCCGGGGCCTGCCCTTCGTGCGGTTCCCGCGCGTCCTCTTCTGCCCCTCGTGTCGCGCGGTCGTCTTCTGGCGCCGCGACTGGGAGGAGTCCGGTGAGCCGGCGCGCTGCGGCCAGTGCGTCCGGACCCCGCAACTGGTCCCGATGCGCTTCGTCGCCGTGTGCGACCAAGGCCACATGACCGACGTGCCCTGGCGCGACTGGGCTCACTCCACGGCCAGAGAACCCGCACAGAAACAGTGCAATTCGCCGAACCTGTACCTCGACTCCGCGGAGCGCGGCACAGGGGGACTCGACTCCCTCTCCGTCCGTTGCGGCAAGTGCGGTGCACGGCGCAGCCTCAACGGGATCTCCGCGAAGGACAGCCTGCGGGCGCTCGCCGCCCGGAGCCCCGAGGCGGTGCACTGCAACGGAACGCAGCCCTGGCAACGCGCCGACCAGGGCGAGCCGTGCGGACGACTACTCCAGGTCGTCCAGCGGGGCGCGACCAACGTGTACTTCGCGAACACGGCAAGCGCCCTGGACATCCCGCCGGAGTCCGACTACGACCCCTACGGCGACCTCGTCCTGAAGCTCAAGTCCCACCCGAACTTCCCCGCCATCGTCAACGCCCCCGACGGCCCGGCCACACCGATCCTCGTGCACGCGATCGCCGTCGAGATCGAGTGCGAGGACGAAGTCGTCTGGCGCGCCCTACGGGATGAGACGACCGCGAACGCGCCCGCGTCTGGGGACGAGGACGACATCCTCACCGGCGAGTGGAAGGCGCTCACCGCACAGCCACGCGACTACCACCCCAGATCGACGTTCATCCGGGAAGCCGTGCCGCTGCTCAGGCCCGACGACGGGTCCGCCGTCGAGCGACGGTTGGACGAGCTCGTCGAATCCGTGCAGCTAGCCGTCCGACTCCGTGAAGTCCGGGCCCTCGTATCGTTCAGCCGCTACGAGCCGGGCGCCCGCGCCGTGCCGGCAGACCTGGGCGCCGCCATCGATTGGCGACCGGGTGTCGAGGTGTTCGGGGAGGGCGTCTTCATCGCGTTCGACGAGGCGGCCGTCTCACGGTGGGAGCTCGGTGCCGCGGCGGTCGGCGAGCTGCTCGAGGCCCGACGGCAACGCTCGCTCGTGGGCGGGCGGCTCCCAGTCGCGACCGCACGCTACGTGATGCTGCACACCTTCGCGCACCTCCTGATCCGGCAGTTGGTCTTCGAGTGCGGGTATTCGGCAGCGTCACTGCAGGAGCGCATCTACAGTCGGACGGCGTCGCAGGGCGACCCGCAAGCGGGGGTCCTCGTCTACACCGCCGCCGGTGACGTCGAGGGCACGATGGGGGGCCTTGTCGATCAGGGCCGTCCGGGTCGCCTCGCTCCCACCGTCATCCGGGCCCTCGAGCGCGGGGCGTGGTGCTCCACCGACCCGCTGTGCAGCGAGAACCCGGGGCAAGGCTTCGGCTCGCTGAACCTCGCGGCCTGCCACGGGTGCTGTCTCCTTCCGGAGACGAGCTGCGAGTCGGGCAACCGGCTCCTCGACCGGTCGCTCGTGGTCGGGAATCCGGGCCGAGGCGTCACCGGATTCTTCGAGGACGTGCTCGCGGATCTCCTCAAGGACTCGAGGGTCCTCGCGGTGACGACTGGAGAGCGGTGAGGCTCCCGAGTTACCAGGACTTGTCGAAGGAACAGGACCGGGTCAACAACCTGCCGCTGAGCGGCAGTCACCTCGTGGTGGGCCCGCCCGGTACCGGCAAGACGGTCATGGCGCTCTATCGGGCGCAACGCCTTCACAAACTGGGATCGAAAGTCCTCGTCATCACGCACTCACGGCTGCTGTCGCAGTACACGGACGCAGCGATCCAGGAACTCGGGATCGACGGGGTCGTGACGACCTTCCACTCGTGGTTCTCGCGCTTCTACCGGCGGAAGTACGGGACGGCCCCGCCGACCGTTGAGCCATACGTCTACGACTGGCCGACGGTCCTCACGCGGGTCAACGCCGATCCGCCGACCGATGGCGAGATCCCGTACCTCATCATCGACGAGGGACAGGACGTGCCGAAGGAGTTCTACGTGCTGGCACGACTCCTGGCCACCAACCTCACCGTCTTCGCCGACGAGAACCAGCGCATCACTGAGCGCAACTCGACCATCAAGGACATCCAGGCGTATGGCGACTTCGGCGACCGGCTTCACAAGTTGACGCGGAACTATCGGAATACCTATGAAGTCGCAGCGCTCGCGGACACCTTCGCTGCGAACTCGACAACCGGCGTCGCCGAGCCACCTACCAGACGAGGCGAGAAGCCCGCCATGACACGATTCCCGTCACTCGCGGCGACCGTCGACTTCATCGCGCGGTTCGAGCGGGCCAACAGCGACCTCGAGATCGGCGTGTTCACGTCCACCAAGAAGGTCCAGCAACAGTTCGTCAACCGACTGAGCGGAAAGACGAAGAACAGCGTCCAGGCGTACATCGGCGGCCAAGGCGCCGATGCCGACCTCCTGGATTTCGACACACCCGGCGTGAAGATCGTGAACTACCCCAGCACGAAAGGGCTCGAGTTCGACGCGGTGTTCATCCCCGAGCTCCAAGGGATCGACGGGTGGCACAAGGAGCTCACCGACATGCAGCTCTACGTCATGCTCTCCCGAGCCCGTGAGTCGCTGTTCCTCGCCTCGTCCGGGCAGGGTGAGCCGAGGATCAGGAGCCGCTTGCCGGAGGAGCTCATCGAATGGAAGTGACCGGAGCCGAACACCAGCTGGCGCTCGAGGGCCAGGCGGAGGAGCGGGACCCCGCCCCGCAGGAGGAGCCGACCGGATCGACGCCGCTCGGACCGCAGGAGTACCTCTTCCTCACCAACCGATACAACCTCCTGGAGATCCAGTCGTCGGGGCTTCTCGCGCCCGTCGAGGCCTTCGACAAGTACTACGACGACCTCCTTCGGCTCTGCCCCGGTCGGGTGGTCCTCCTCACGGGCCCGGTCGATCCTCGGACGGCAGCGCTCGTGACCGAGGCCGACGACCCGGGGGCCTTCCCCGTGATCCTGCAGTTCACGGCGAGGAGGACGTTTCAGGCGGAGCGACTCGAAGGGGACGAGCAGACGGCCGGCTTGACTGACAGCCCACCAGCCGCCCTCGCCGTAGAGGGCGCCCTCGCCGTGGGGGACGCGGTCGTCCACTTCCGCTCGGATGCCGAGTTGACCGAGCATCGCCTGAGCTCGTACGAGAACGTGGCGCACGACAGGTTCCGATACGCGGTCTCGCCGTGGCTCTTCGCTGGAGCGTCTGGCATCGCGGGACGCCTCACGGACTGGCTCGGCGGACTCCACCGCGGACCCGATCTCGGCGCGTCGTTCCGGCGTTGCGACGGCCTGGGCGGCTCCGAAGCTAACCTCGCGAACGTCGTCGCCCTCTACCCGGAGTCGGTCGAGGGCTACGCCACGGTCCTCGGCGGGGGCGACCCCGGCGCCAGCCCGGCCGCCCGATCCGATTGGCCGCCCTGGTTGAACCCGGCGGAGGTCCTGTGGTCGCAATCGGCTGCCCCCCGCGAAGCGGAGCCGCGGCTCCTGTTGGGACTCGCACAGGCCCTAGCGGGCGTCGGGCGTGCGACCGGGTTCCGTAACGCGGACGTGCTCTCGGAGGCGCGCCGGATCGCCCTGAAAGGGCGCCCGCGCAAGGCTGACGCCGAGGCGATCAAGACCTCCATGGACCGCGTGGAGGCCGTTCTCGACACCCGCGCGGACCTCATAGTCGACGACCCCGGGATACCGCTGTCCACCGCCCGGGGCGGTCTGTATGCGCTCCTGCGTCCAGACCCCCGACGGCTCCTGACGTTCCTGCGAGAGGAGCGGCCACAAGACGCATGGAGCGCGCTGACGGCTGGTGCGCTCGTAGGTACGTTGGTCGGCCGGCGGCGCCTCGACGTCTCTCTGCGTGCCGCGGCGCTTGACCGGCTCCTGGCGCGTAAGGCGGAGTTGCTGCTGCAAGGGGAGCCCACCGATCTCGATGTCGAGACCGAGACCCTCCGCGACGACGCCGGCCGGGCCGCTTCCAGAGTCGTCTTCCGCGGGACGACACTCCTCCAGGTCGAACTCCCGGCGCCAAGCCTCGTGGACCTCCTCGAAGCCCTCGATCTGGACACCGAGCCGGCGAAACCCGTGGCCCTCGAGCTCGCTCGGACGCTCGGGTGGGGTGAGTGCGTGCGTTCGACCGTGTTCCTTCCGCTCGGCGTGGACTCGCTCCGGTACGACCCGGCGAAGAAGGCGATCGCGTTCGATTTCCTCGGCAACGCCACCGTCGAGCGACGCATCGAGCGTGAGCACTTCCTTCGGAGGCTGCGGTCAACGCCTCTCCCCGAGGAGCTCGAAGACAGGCTCAGGCGGATGCTCGCGGACACCGATGCGGCCCCCGCCGCCGATCCACCGGACGCTGACGGCCCCTGACCGCATCCGCAGCACCGCCGGACGCCAGTCTCATGCCCACACACTTGCACCAAGGTGCAGCCGGACGTCCGGACGGACACACTGGCCCGCGACGCGTAGGACGTCAACGGCCCGCTTAGAAACTGCCCGACGTCGCCGACGCCGCATGCGAAGCAGTCGGGCGCCCGGGGCACGCAATCAAGGTGCTGTGGCGTCAACGACCGGCTCGCTGTGGCGAGAGATCCGACGCCGGCGTGTCAAGCGTCGTGGACATCGTCATTGCTCATCGAGCTCTGATACGCCTTCCTGCGCGAGCGCGGCTGCATACTGGCGTTGGTCGGCAGTCCCCGCCTGGGAGATCCTCTTCGGGCTCTCGGCAGATGAGGGGTGGGCCAGCCCGATGATGACGCGCTGGAGGCCTGCCACCATCCGGGGCTCGGACAGCTCGCCGAGTGAGACGGACAATTGGGAGCGCGCCTTCTTCCCGACTGCGATGACGACGCGCGCCGGACTGAGCCGGAGGGTCGGTTCAAGGTATCGGCTGGTGCACGTCGCGAGCGCGCCGTCGACGCCCTCCTCCCTTATCGACTTGCACCGGACGAGTTCCGTCATGCAGGCGTCTCGCGCGAGGCTGCCGTCCGGTATCAACTCGCGGACGCGGCCGGCCGCCCATCCCCAGAATCGCTGGTAGGGACCGCGGCTGCCGTCGGGCATCCGGTGGAATCCTCTCGGATTGACCGTGAGTTCCAGCCGTGCGTTGAAGTAGTCGGCGATCTCATCGTCTCGCCATCCCGCCCTGGGGAACGCGCCGCCGTGCCGGCGGGACGGGTGCGCGGGGTCGGCGAACGCCGCCGGTGGTCCGGGGACACCAATCCGTGTGCCGAGGCGCCATGACCTGCCGGACGGATTCGACGACACGAACAGCACTCGCGCGCGAGCAAGGTCGCCGCTCCATGGCTCGGGGAGCTGGTGCTCCGTCCGCCAACGCCTCGCCACCTCTTCCCGCGGACAGCTGCGTTCCCACTGGGCAAGGATGACGCGCTCGCACCCCCCGGGTGAACCGTCGAGGATTCCGGTCATTACGTTGCCCACCGGCTGATGTGCGACATCGCGCGATGCGACGACAGGCGCGGCGATGATGCGAATCTGCGACAACGCCGGCGGCAGATCGCACCCGCCCGGCAACCCAGACTGCGGCCCCTCCGCGCGATAGCGGGCTTCGCCGACGAGGCGGCGCCGCAGAAAGCCTCCCGCGACGGGCGCCCAGGCGGAGAGGCTGCGCCCGCCCGCAGGCGCGAACGCCAGGGCTGCGCTCCCGCCTGCCAAGGCGAGCGCGATGAGGCCGCCCCTCGCGCCGCCCACCATGCGCAGCACGACGACCGCGGCGACGCCACCCGACGCGAGCCATCCCAGCTGCCCCCAGCTCATGAAGCCGAGGGCGCCCCCGGGCTCCAGCGGGCCGAAGCGGTAGCGGCGCGGCTCAGCCATCGCCGCCCAGGGGAGGGCGATGCCGCGGAGGGGGCGGCGGCGGGACGTCATCGCCGGTCGGGCGGGCGGCCGGTCTGGTCGGGGGACCGCCGAGCCAGTTTCCGCCCGCCGGATCCGGTGCGGCCGCCGCGCCGGCGCTGGGCCGCGCCGCCGCGGGAGCCGCTGGCGCTCCAGGCGACTCATCGACCGGCGGCCGGCTTGTCTGGGCCGACGGGGCATTGCCGGTGTCGCGCGGCGCGGTCGAGGGCCGCTGGGCGTTCGGGCCGCCGACTCCGGGCGGCCCAGCCGCCCCAGCGGCGCGTGCCCGCCCGGAGCCGGCGGACACGCCCGAGCCTTGCGGTGCACGCGGCCCGCCGGCTGTCCCGCCGGGCCCGGCGCCCGCCGCTTGCACACCGGATCCGGAACCGCGCCAGGCAAGCGGAAGGGGCACCATGGCGCGCACGCCGCCGCCCGCGGCGGCGGCGCCCGTGATGCGCGAGCGCGCCTGCTGCCAGACGAGCGCCCCGCCGCTCGCCCCGCCCAGCGCCGGGCGGCCCTGGCGGCTCAGGTGGGCCGCTTCCCCCGCCAGCGGGATCAGTGAGAGGAGCACGAACGGCGAGAACGCGGCGAGCACGAAGATCGCTGCGCCGGCGAGCACCGTCCCGGGACCCTCGCCCGAGGCGATCGCCGACAGGCCGAGCGACAGGCATGCGACCATCACTAGCTTCGCCAGCACCAGCGCCACTAGGAGCTCGGCGAGGCGCCGGGCCCAGCGGGCGCTCGCCGGCCACACGATCGCCGCGAGGAACAGCGGCAGGAACATCAGGGCGATGTAGATGCCGGCCGCCCGCAGGATCAACTCCAGCCAGATCGCGAGCGTCGCCAGGGCCACCACCACCGCGACGAGGAACGCCACGAACGCGGGCATCACGCCCGCCGACAGGACCACCGCCCCGAAGGCCTTGCGGAAACCCTCCGCCTCGGCCGCCATCCCCGACGCGAGCTCGTCTGAGAGGGCGTCGGTGACCGCGAGCCCCGTCCGAGTGGCCGCCACCGCCAACCCGGTAAGGAGCACTGCGGCGGGGAGCTGCAGGAAGAACGCGCGTACGAGGATCGCGGGGTCGCCGCGCACGAGCGCCTGCACGACGGCGAGAAGCAGCAGCGGCAGGAGGAGCAGGCCGCCGACGCCGACCATGAAACCGTAGTGGCGGGTGAAGAAGCGCGCGTCGACATCGACGCCGGTGGTCGTGTCGATCGCCTTCACCACCTGCCCGATCAGCCAGAGGGCGCCGTCGCCCGCCCAGCCGGTGAGGGCACCGAGGATGCCGTCGGCCGCCGTGCGCACGCCGGCGGCGGCTGCGTCCCCGGCGGCGTCGCACACGGTGCCGATCAGGGGCGCGTCGCACGGGCTCGGCAGCGCCTCCGCGCGCGGCGACGAGGCCAACGCGAGGCCTCCGGCGAGGAGCACGGCGGCGAGGAGGGCGGCCAGGCGCGGCACCAGTCAGCGCCGGTAGGGCGAGAGCGTCGCCGTGATGGCGGCGAACTCGGCCGCCGGGGTGGCCGGCGCGGCGGACGCCGGCGCCGGGCCCGGCTCGTCGGGCAGGTAGCGCTCCAGGCGCCAGCCGGCGGCCGTGCGGCGCACCGCGGCGCGGCTGAGGGTCCACGCCACAGTCGCCGTGCCGTCCTCGCCGGGGTGGACGACGGCACTCCAGACGGCGACGGTCGCCCTGCCCGCGGACCGATGCTCGATCCGGTAGCCGAGCGGATGGGCGCGGAACACGATCGGCGTCCCCGCCGGCCAGCCGGCCTCCAGCGCCTGGTAGGCGGCGTCGAGCCGGCGCGCGAGCTCGTCGCGGTAACCGGGTGTCGCGATCCGAACCGCGAGCGCCCGCCGACGGCCGGGGGCGCCCACCAGCCGCTCGTCGGCGAGCGCCCGCAGGTGGGTGGTGGCCGCCACCACGGGGCCCGAGGCGTCCAGCGGGGCCGCGGGCCGCGGGGCCCGCTGCCGCCTCGCCGGCGGAGCCGTCGGTGGGGTCGCCTCGTCGGCTGCTGAGGGGCCGACGACGAGGACCGGCTCCTGGGGTGGGGCGGCCCCGTCGGGGGACAGTGCCACTCCGAGGCCGAGGCCCAAGACGGCCGCGACGGCGGCGGGGGCCGCGCGCCGGATCGGATCGCCCGGCCGGGTCACGCCCGTCCCAGCGCGTAGAAGAAGTTCACGATTGCCGGGGCCATCCCGATCAGCAGCGCCGCCAGGGCCGCCACCAGGACCCCGCGCTTGCCCGACGCCGCGGCGGCGTAGTGGTTCTGGTGGGCGCCGAGCGCCCACACCAGGGCGGCGATCACGAGCGCGGCGAGCGCGATGATCAGCGACCAGCTGTAGAGGCCGTTGAGGAGCTGCTGGAGCTTCTCCTGGCCGGGAAGGCCGTTCGGGTCCGGTGTCGCCTGCACGCCGAGGGCCGGCGCCGGCGCCGCGAGGAGCACGAGGGCGCCCGCTGCGGCGCGTCGCAGGTGACGGGGGCGGGGAAGGGACACGCGCGACTCCCGGGGGTCGGAGCTGGAAACGGGAGGAGGGGCCGGATGGGATGACGGCCCCTCCGCCGCCTAAGAGCGCCCGACGCCCCCGCTTCCACCCCCGCGGAACGTCACGGACGTGCCACGACTGTGGGCCGGGCGCCGTGACAGGTCAGCCGAGGCGCACCCGCCGGCGCGCGCTCGACGCGCCGAGGTAGTGGCGGCTGGGAGCCACCCGCGCCTGCAGGGACACCTCGTAATCGCGATAGACGTAGGGCGCCACGTCCGTGGGAGGGAACGCACGGAACTGCACGCGCCCGCGGCTCGGAGTCGCCGTCCCGAGCACGCGCGTCTCGCCGGTGGCGAACTGGGCCGTGAGGCGGACGCGGAGCGCCGGCGAGGTGAGCGGCTCGCCCGCCCCGCCGCGCACCTTCACGGTCACGAGTCCGCCCAGCGGCAACCGGCGAGGGGAGGCGAGGCTGAGGCTGACGTGGTGCTGGATGCGCTCCAGCCGCAGCCTGTAGGGGCCGTCAACGGCCGCCGTGACGCCGACCAGGTAGCGGCCCGGTCCCTGGGTGGCGAGCAGGCTGGGCGCCGGGCCGCCGACCGCCGTCCCCACCTGGCACGGGCTTCCCTTCTCCATGAAGCCGGCGGATCTCGCGTGCGGCCCGTAGGCGCAGACGAAGTAGTAACCCTCGTCCGCTGGGGCGGACATGCGCAGCTGGACGCGGTCGAGGCGGCGGAGCGGGGGCAGGCGCCAGAACTGGTTGCTCCAGACGCCGAACTCGGTGCCCATGCGCGTGTCGCCGTTCACCGTCTCCCCGAGCCGGAGTTCGCCGGCCACCGGCGCGACCGTCTCGGTACTCGCCACAGCCGTCGCGCACCACAGGGCCGATGCGCCCGCCGCGAGGGCGAGCGCAGTCGTCGCGGTCAATCTCATCGTGTTCCTTTCGCTGGTGGACGCGCCGCATGACGGCCGCGTCGTCTTGACGTGGCGGGGCCGAGCGGCCGCGGCCAGGAGTGGCTGCCATCGGCCCCCGGCGGGCTACGGATCCCTGCTCCGCCCGCCGGATAGGGCGATGCGTGCGCCTCGGCGCGGTCGAACGGCGTCGTGCCGGGGCGCGGCGACGCGGTCACGGGCCGAACTCGAGCCATACCGAGTGGGACACGGAGTCGCGTCGCGTCGGCCGAGGTGCTGCGGTGGGAGCCGGATGCCCGCGTTCACCCGATCCGGTTGGCTCGGGGGTTAAGGCCGCACCGACACTCTGCGGGGCGTCCGCGCGACGAGTGCGGGGTGCGGCCGCGCTACCGCCGCGGCCGGGCGGCGACGCGTGTCGGCGCCCCGCTTGGCGGCGCGGTGCACTCGCCGACCCGCGACCCGCAACATTGTCACCACGGGACCCGAGGAGGGTCGGAGGCTGACGCACACGATCGGGCGTCGCCCGGGGGCCCGGAGCGGCAGATTGCGGAGGCGGCCGATCGGGCGGCTCCCCGCCCATCAGGACTCCCACCGTGGCGATGGCGGCCGCGCCCGTTGCGAGCGCCGCGATCCCCCGGGCGGTCCGCCGAGGACGGCCGGTCGAGCGCACCGACCGGTCTCGCACGACCTCCTTCGGGAGACGCGTGCGCGCCTCACCCGAGCCCGCGAGAGCGCTTTCCTGCGGGGCGCCGGCTGCGGGCGGCTCGACCTCCTCGAGGAGAGGTATGGGCCGTTCGCCATCCCAGTCAACCGGCCCGTCGATGAGCGGGAGCGGCTGCTCAGGTGAGACGAGCTCGTCGCGGTCGGCGACGTCAGTGCCGGACGCGTCGCGAGGGGGGTGAAAAGGCATCGGGCCGTCTCTCTCTGCGAATAGGCGGCGCCGCGACATGTCCGGCGCCTCTCCCTACTGAGGAACCGGCCGGGTGTTTTCACCCCCTCCCTGCGACATCACCGCCTTACCCGCCATCCGGACGCGCCCGTGAAGGCCGCCGGGCGCCTGGCCGCCGTTTGCGCGTCCTTCGTCCTCGCACTGCTGGCGTTGCCGGCGCTGCTCTTGCTCGGCGCCACCGGGGGCGGGGAGGCTGTCTCCGGCGCCGCGCCGGTGGAGGACATTCCGCCGGGCTACGTGGCGCTCTACCGCGCGGCGGGCACGAGCCGAGGAATCGACTGGGCGGTGCTCGCCGCGATCGGGGCGATCGAATCCGACCACGGTCGCTCGTCCGCTCCCGGAGTCCGCTCAGGCGTCAACTTCGCCGGCTGCTGCGCCGGGCCGATGCAGTTCGACGTCACGCCCGAGGGTGGAAGCACCTGGGCCGCCTACGGAGTGGACGGCGATGGCGACGGGCGGCGGGACCCGTACGACCCGGAGGACGCGATCCCCGCCGCCGCGGACTACCTGGTCGCTAACGGCGCACCCAACGACTACCCGCGGGCGGTCTTCGCCTACAACCACTCAGAAGACTACGTCCAAGCGGTACTCGCGCTGGCCGCCCGCTACAGGCGTGGGGCAGCCGGGGCTCCCGCTGCCTCGCCAAGCGGGGGCTTCGTCTACCCGGTGCGCGATCACGGGGGCCGGCCGACAGGCAGCTTCAGCGACGACTACCGCGGCCACCGCGGCAGCGGTGGCCACTGTCCCGACCACCCCACGTGGCACTGCGCGATCGACGTCTTCGCGCCCCGCGGAACCCTCCTCGTCGCGCCGATCACGGGGAGGATCACGCGGCTCGGCCCGAGCGGCCTCGGCGGAAACCGGCTGTGGATCGAGGCGGACGGCGACCGGTTCTACCTCGCGCACCTCTCGGCGTTCGCGCCCGGATTAGCGGAGGGCCAGCATGTGGCGGCCGGTCAAGCCGTCGGACGCGTCGGCGACACCGGTTCCGCCCGCGGCACCAGCCCCCACCTTCACATCGCCTGGGAAAGGCGTCTCGAAGGCGGGTGGCGTAACGAGAATCCGTACTCGCTCCTTCGAACGGCGCGCGATGGCCGCGGATGACCTTCGCGCCGCAGGCCGGGAGCTCACGCGCCGAACTCGCGCCGCGCAGGGCTTGCCGGCGCGCGTGGAGGACTTGAATGCGCTTGCCCGCGGTGCCGAACTGCTAGCGGCGCCACACGAGTTCGACCCTCGCCGGGTCGAACCGCGGGCGTCCGCGAACAGCGGCCGGCGAGATGACGACACGCTCCAGGTAGGCGCTGGCGAAAGCGCGCTTCCACACTGGATCTCGGGCGGACCAAGCGGCGGCGACGGTCTCGCCGGGGTCGAGGTCCCCGAGCAACTCGCGCTGCCGCTGCCGCCCCAGCGCGTCCTCGGAAGCCGAGATGAGGTTCGTCAGGGCGGCGTGAGCGGCGAGGAACTCGCTGCGTGAGAGACGGCCCTCGACGTAGTGATCGTTGACCAGTGCCTCTCGACGCTCCTGCAGAGCCGCGAGTTCCTCGCGTTCGCCGGAGGGCTCGCCTTGAGCGATCGCGGCGCCTAAGAGCGGGGTACTGAGCGCCTCTGCCAGCGCAGCGCCAACCAGCTCCTCGAGCGGTTCGGCCGTGACGACCATCCGGCCGCATGCGCGCTGACCCGGGGTCCGAAAGCATCGGTAGAGGGCGTCGCCCTTCTGACGGCGCTTCACCTTCATGCGTTCCCCGCAAAGGCTGCAGCGCACGAGCCCCGACAGCGCTCGGGGCTGCCGAGCGTACGCGGACGCCGGCTCACGCGTGAGGAGGTGCCGGACGCGCTCCGCGACCGCAGGTTCGAGAATGGCGGGGATGACGTCGGACGGAACCACGCGCCCGCGATGGACACGCGCTCCGCTCAGACGAGGGTTGACGAGCATCCGACGAAGGGCCGTGATCGTCCACGGGTTGCCGCGGGAGGAGACGACACCTCGCGCCTCCCAGTCGGCTGCAATCTGCCGCAAACCTTCCCCGCCGATGACGCGCCCGGCCGCTTCGCGGATGAGTGCCGCCTCGGCGGGGACGAGTTCCGTCTTGCTCTTGCTCAGCCCGAAGGGCCTGAGCCCGCCGCCATTCGGTAGGCCGGCATCGGCCGCTTCGGCCTTCGCCCGGCGGGTGCGCAACGAGATGGTCTCCGATTCGAGAGCGGCGAAGGTCATCCCTATCCGCATCATCGCGAGGCCCATCGGGGAGGTCATGTCGGCCGACTCGTGCACACTGAAGATTCGCGCGCCGACGAGCGCGCAGGCGTCGAGGACCTGCTCGAACTGGCCAGGCTGGCGACTCAGCCGGTCGAGCTTCCAGACGACGATGGCTCGGATGCGACGACTGGATACGTCCGCAAGCATCCGCTCGAAGTCCGGCCGGATGACGCCCCGTCGGTAACCCGATAGGTCGCTGTCCTCGTAGGTCTCGACGACCCGCCATCCCTCCCGGGCGGCCAGCTCGCGACAGTCGCTTGCTTGACGGGCAGTCGCTGTCTGCGTTCCATCGGGGTCGCGGCTAAGCCGGGTGTAGATGCCGATGTCGATGGTGTCTTTGTACACTATGTTGTCCGCGATGACGACGGGCCACGAGGGCTCGCTGTCGACGCTCCACGCCTCGTCGCCCGGCGACGCGATCCGCAGGCTCCAGACGCTCGCGCTCATGGGCGACCTCGAGCTGCCCTACCGGGCGGTCGCGGACCAGGTGGCGAGCGCGGTCGACCTGGTGGTCCACCAGGCGCGCCTCGCCGACGGCGCCCGGCGCGTCGTCGAGGTGGCTGCCGTCGCCCCCGGCCCCGACGGGCCGGTCCTGACCACGCTCGTGCGGTGGCGCGGCGCGTTCGCGTGGAGCGCCGCGGCGGCGGGGTGGGCGGCGGAGGGCCCGCCCGGGGGGCCGGGATGAGCGCCGCCGCCGCGGGCATCGCGGCGCTGTCGGGGGCGCTCGTCGTCATCGGCGCCCGCCGGCTCACGGGCGCTCGCCCGCGCCTCGCCGCCGCGGAGCCGGGTCGCGACGGCCGCCGCGAGCCCGTCGTGGCGCGTTGGGCGGCCGGCCGGCGGCTCGCGGCCAGGCTGGCGCGCGCCGGCGTCCCGGTCGGCCCGGACGCGTTCGTCGCGGCGACCGTCCTCGCCGTCGTCGCGGCGGCCGCGGCGGGCCTCGTGGTGCTGCGGATGCCGATCGCCGCCCTGGCCGGCGCGGGCGCGGTGGCGGCCGCCGCCGCGGCGGTGGTCCGCTCCGCCGACCGCCGGCACGTCGGGCGGGTCGAGGCCCAGCTGCCGGGGGTCGCGCAGCAGCTGGCCGCTGGGCTGGCTGCGGGCCTGTCGCTGCGCCAGGCGCTGACCCGCGCTGCGCGCGACGCGCCCGAGCCCGCCCGCCAGGAGCTGGGGCGGGTGGTGGCCGAGCTGGAGCTCGGGAGCCGCATCGAGGCCGCCCTCGAGGGGCTGGTCGCGCGCGTGCCCTCCCACGATCTGCGGATCATGGTCACCGCGATCCTGGTGCAGCGACGCACCGGCGGGAACCTCGCGCGGGCGCTCGGGGCGCTGGCGGAGCGGCTCGAGGAGCGCGGGCGGCTCGCGCGGGAGCTGCGCGGCGCGACCGCCCAGGCGCGGATGACCGCGTGGATGGTGGCCGCGCTGCCGCTCGGCGGCGGCGTGCTGACCGAGGTGGTCGCGCCCGGCACGCTGGCGCGCACGCTCGGGGCCGGAGTCGGGCCGGCGCTGCTGCTGGTCGCGACGTCGCTCTACGGGGCCGGCGTGCTGGCGATCCGGCGCATCGGGCGGGTCGAGCCGTGAGCCCGGCGGTCGCGCCCCTCTCGCTGTGGCTCGCCGCGCTCGCCCTGGCGGCGGTCGGACTGCGCGGGCGGGCCGCGGGGCGAGCGCGCCGCCCCGCCGCTCCGCGCGCCGTCCGCGCGGGGCTGGTGACAACGGCCGCCGCGGTGCCATGCCCGTGCGCCGTCGCCCGGGCGCTCGCGCGCCCAGGCGACGAGGTGTTGCTGCTGCGGGCCGGCCTCGCGGGGCGCCTGGACGGCGGCGCGCTCGCCCGCGCCCGCGCGGTCGCCGCCGCCGCCGGGGCCCTCGCGGGCACGGCGCTCGCGCTGGCGAGCCCGGTGCTCCTCGTCGCGGCCCCGGCGCTCGCCCTGACGGGGGCCCTGGCGCCCGGGCGACGGGTGCGGGCCCTGGCCGCGGCGCGCCGGCGGGCGGTCGTGCGCGAGCTCCCGGACCTGCTCGATCTGCTGGGCATCTGCGTCGGCGCGGGCATGGCGCTCGACCCCGCCCTCGAGCTGACCGCCGGGCGCCTGGGCGGGACGCTCGGCGACGAGATCCGGCGGGTGCTCGGCGACCTCGCGTTCGGCACACCCCGTGCGGCGGCCTACCGCGCCCTCACCGAGCGCGTCGATGCGCCCGAGCTGGCGCGGACCGTCGCGGCCCTGCTCCAGGCCGAGGAGCTCGGCGCCCCGCTCTCGCGCGCCCTCGAGGGTCAGGCCGCGGCGCTGCGGGCCGCGCGCCGCCAGGACGCGCGCGAGCGGGCGGCGCGGGCGGCGCCGAAGATCCAGCTCGTCGTGGCGATGCTGATGGTGCCGGCGATCCTGCTGCTGGTGATCGGCGTGCTGATCATCGAGCTGGCGCGCCAGGTCGGCGGGGTGGTCGGGTGACCGCGGGCGGCGGGGGGCGTCGCGGGGGCTCGGCGCTCGCGGAGTACCTCGCGGTGGTGGCCGCGGTGGGGCTGCTGATGCTGGCGCTGGTCGCCGTGCGCGAGCACCGGCCGCAGCGCCGGCCGCCGATCGATCCCGTGGGGACCGTGGCCGCGCTGGTCGCCCCGCCTGACGCCGGGCCGCGCCGGCCGGCCGTGCCGCGGCGTCCGGCGCGTCCGCGGCCCCGGCCGCCGCGCCCGCCTGCGCCGCCGCGGCCGGCCGTGCTCGTTCCGGGCTGGGCGGTCGGCTGGTGAGGTCATGACAACGCCGGGCGGCCCCGCCGCCGTCGGCGGCCGTCAGTTGTCGCGGATGCGGGCGAGCTCCTCGGGCACGGTCTCGAGGTGGGCGCGCAGACCGGCGCGGCCCACCTCGAGCCACGCCCAGCGGGGGCGGCGGTCGCCGTCGAGGGCCTCGCCGACGGCGCCGGGGTTGACGAACAGGCAGCCGGCCTCGTCGCGCACGAGGGGCACGTGGGTGTGGCCGCTGACCACGCACGCCGGGCGGCCCAGGTCGCGGGCGAGGCGGCGCAGATCGCGACCGGGCGTGTCGCCGTCGATGGCCTCGCGGGGGTCGGTGGGGCTGCCGTGCATCACCACGACGAGGGCGCCGCGCACCTCGAGGCGCGCGACCATGGGCAGATCGGCGAGGTAGGCGAGCGACGGCTCGCTGAGCTGGTTGGTGGTCCACGGCCGCGATCCGACCCGCTGGGCCTTCGGGTGGTCCGGCGGGCGCCGCTGGCGCGTGGCGACCTTGCGGTCGGTGTTGCCCATCACGCAGGGCCAGCCGAGCCGGCGCACGAGGTCGACGCACTCCTCGGGCCGGTCGCCGCGCATGACGAGGTCGCCGGTGCAGACGCCGCGGCGCATCCCGGCACCCTCGATGGCGGCGAGCACGGCGCGCAGCGCGGCGGCGTTGGCGTGGACGTCGCCCATCAGGGCGAGCCGGTCAGGCATCGATGCCGAGCGCCTCCTGCAGCCGCGCCCGGAACCGCTCGCGCTTCAGGCGGCGCCACTCGCCGGTGAAGCGGCCGAACAGCTCGTCGCGCTCGCGGCGGCGGCGGCCGATCAGGGCGTGGACGCCGGGGCGCTCGCCGGCCCGGCGGCCGACCTCGAGCTCGCGCTGGAACGCCCGGAAGGCGGCCTCGTCGGCGCGGCCGCCGGGCCGGCCCCGGCGGCGGCGCGGGGCGCCGGCGGCCGCCTGGGCGACCAGCCGGCGGGCGGCGCCGGCCTCGCGCGCGGCCAGCCAGGCGAGGTGCTCCTCGAGCATGGGGATCTGGACGTCGCGGTCGTGGATGTCGCCCAGCAGGTCCTGCAGCGCCTTGACCTCGTCGAGGAAGGGGTCGAGGTCGGGGCCCGGGAAGGCGACGGCGAAGATCTCGAGCAGGTAGCGCAGGCGCTTGCACGCGATGCGCATGTCGTGGAGCTCGGTCACGTTGGCCGGGTCGGCGACGAGGCCGTCGTAGGCGTAGACCTCGTCGATGCGCACCGCGAGGATCCGGCGGGCGTTGGGCCGGAGGCGCCGGTCGGGGTCGATGCCCGGCACGGGACGGGGCCTGGCCACGCTCAGGCCTCCGGGGGCCGGGGGCGCAGGCGCTCGAGCCGGACCCCGGTGTGCGTGGCCACCTGGCGGGCGAGGCGCTCCTCGAAGCGCTCGGCGTCCAGCCGGGCGAAGAGCTCGGCGATGCGCGGCTGCTCGGCGGCGCGCTCGTGGCGGTAGCGGGCGATCAGGCCGTGGAGGCCGGGCCGCTCATCGTCGGCCACGGTGGCGAGCTCGCCGGTGAGGCGCTCGATCGCGACGTCGAGGTCGCGGGCGTCGCCGAGCACGTCCGTGATCTCCTTCACCTGGCGCAGCAGGGGCCGGAACGCCTTCGACGGGAAGGCGCCGGCGAAGGCGTCCATCGCCGCGCGCAGGCGGCGCGAGGAGACCCGCATGGCGTGCAGCTCCTCGACGTCCTCGCCCAGGAGGGTGCCGTCGCGGTAGCTCATCATCTCGCGCCAGCGGGTGAGCACGACCCGCCCCGCGGCGTCGCGGAACCGGGCGTCGGGCCGCAGCCCGGGGACCTCCCACGCCTTCGCCACCGCGCGTGTCAGTCGCCGGCCGGGCGGCGGACCATCACCGACTCGCGCACCGCGCGGCGCAGCGCCTTCCCGCCGGCCAGCGCGGTCCAGTCGATGTCGAGCTGCATGCCGAGATCGACCAGCGCGCGGAGCACGGCGCCCTCGTCGACGCCGGCGCCCGACAGCTCGGACACCTCGCGCAGCCAGCGGCGCTGCGCCTTGGAGAGCGCGACGGTCGCCTCGCGCCGGGCCTCCTTGCGCCGGGTGGTGATCGCGTCCTCGCCGAGCCGCACGTACACGGACCGCGGCGGGCCGTCCCGGCCGTCGAGCATGCCCTGGTAGCTCACCCCGCGCCTCACGCGCGGTCGCCCATGCCGGACGCCTCGGCGGAGGCCTCGGCCGCCTCGAGGCTCATGCGGCGGTCCTCCGCGAGGTCGCGGATGTCGTCCTCCCCGATCTGGGTCCCGCCCCGCCCCGCGGCCACGAACAAGGCGTTCGCGAGCAGCATGTTGACGAGGCGCGGGATGCCGCCGGTCTCCTCGTGGACCGCCCGCGCGCCGCGCTCGGAGAGGATGCGCCGCTCCGCGCCCGCGACCCGGGCGCGGTGACGGGCGTAGGCGTCGACCTCCTCGGCGCTCATCGGCCCCAGGTGGTACCGCACGACCACCCGCTGGGAGACCTGGGGCAGGCGCTCCACGCGCACCGTCAGCTCCGGCTGGCCCAGCAGCACGACGGGCGCCCCGGCGCCGCGGTCGCCGGGGTTGGTGAGCATCCGGACCTCGTCGAGGGCGCGGGGGTCGAGGCGCTGGGCCTCGTCGATCACGAGCACGACGCGCCGGCCCTCGCGCTCGGCCTCGGCGAGCCGCTCGCGCACCCGGCCGGCCAGACGCGCGGCCGAGCCGCCGGCGGGCTCGCCACCCATCGCCGGCAGGGCGGCCGCCAGCAGGGCGGCGGCAGTGCGGGGCGGGTTGGCGACCGTGGCCACGTGGTAGCCCTCGCCGTGGAGGACCTCGACCAGCGTCTGGGCGAGCAGGGTCTTGCCCGAGCCGATCTCGCCGGTGATCACCACCAGGCCGCCGAGCTGGGTGATGCCGAACAGCACGCGCGCGAGCCCCTCCCGGTGGTCGGAGCGCTCGTAGGCGAAGCGCGGATCGGGCTCCAGGCGGAAGGGCGCCTCGGCGAGCCCCCAGTGGGCGAGGTAGGCGGGCGCCGGCGGCCGCGCGGCGGAGGCGCTCACGCCGCCGCCTCCAGCAGCAGCCCCTCGCGCAGGCCGGCCCCGCTCACCAGCAGCGCGTCGAGCCCGAACGTGCGCCGCACGGCCTCGAGGGCGGCCGCGCCGGCCAGGGAGAGGCGCAGGCGCGCCGGCTCGACGCCCGCCTCGGCGGCGACGTCGGCGGCCGGCGCGCCGGCGATGCGCTCCACCGCGCGCAGCAGCGCCTCGCCGTCGAGGCGCTCCGTGCCGGCGAGCGCGGCGAGGGCCAGCGCCGATCCGCCGGTCGCGACCGCCTCGCGCGCGGCCAGCGGCAGCTCGACGGCCTCGAGCATCACCTGGACCGCCGCGATCATCGGCGCCGCGAGGTCGAGCGAAGGGGGGTCGGCCGGGGCGAAGCGCTCGGTGAGCGACCGGGCGCCGACCGGCAGCGAGGTCGCCCAGCGCAGGCGGCCGCCCTCGCCGCCCATCAGCTCGAGGCTGCCGCCGCCGAGGTCGACGGCCAGCAGCGGATCGGGCGCGCCCGCGGCGACCATGCCGCGGAAGGAGAGCGCGGCCTCCTCGGCGCCGGAGAGGGCGCGCGGGGCCACACCCGCGGCCTCGGCCAGGCGGGCCAGCAGCTCGGGGGCGTTCGCCGCCGTGCGGGCGGGCGCGGTGCACGCCACCAGCAGGCGGACGGCGCCGAGGCCGCGCGCCTCCTCGGCCATGCGGTGGACGGTCTCGGCGGCCAGGTCGAGCGCCTCCGGGCCGATCTGGCCGCCCCCGCGCAGTCCGGCGCCGAGGGCGGTCATGGCGCTGCCGTCGGCGATCGGCTCCACCCGGCCGCCCCGCACGCGCGCCACCAGCAGGCGCGTGGTGTTCGATCCGACGTCGATCGCCGCCATCGGCGCCGCGTCGGGTGGGTCCGGGGCATCGGTCACGAGGGGCTCACGTCGGCCCGCCGAGTGTACCCGCGGCCCCCCGGGCGGGGCAGGCCCGCGTGAGGTGTTACAGCGCCGCGGCGGCGCCTATGCGCGCGCGCCGCGGCGGCGCCTATGCGCGCGCGCCGCGGCGGCGGGCCCGCCGGGCGACCGCCCGCGCCCGCAGCAGCGCGAGGCCGCCGACCACCACGGCGGCCCCGGCCAGCTGGAGCTGGCCGCCCACGACGTCGGCGCCGCCCGGCGCCGAGGCGGCCGCGCTCAGCAGGAAGCCCGCCACCAGGCCGAGGGCGTAGAGGGCGACCGTCCCCGCCGCGGGGGCGCGCAGGCGCCGTCGCGGCTCGGGCGACGGCACGGCGCGCAGGGCGGGGCGGCCGGGCCGGGGGGCGGGGGCGGTGGCGTCGAGGCGGTGCGCGTGTGCGTGCATGGGGGGAACTGTAGTTCGCCCCTCGGACGCGAACAAGTGTTCCCACTGGGTCAGGTGGACACGCGGGTCGTCGAGCGACTCTGCAGGAGCCGAGATCTGAGGTCAGCGCTCAGGACTCTTCGACGACCGATCTCACGACTCGTGCGGGAACCCCGGCGGCGAGTACCGCGGGTGGGACGTCTCGGGTCACCACCGCCGCGCCGCGCAACGCCCGTTGCGCGGACGCCAGTGTGACGGCGGGGGTTGCGCGGGGGTGCGTGGGGGAACAGGGTGGTGGACGTTGGGGGAGATTGGTTTGTCATGTGGGGAGAGGTGGGGTAGCGTGGGGCAATGCAACGTCGGCTGCTCAGCGGGATGTATGAGTGCAGCCTCGACAATCGGTTCCGACTGGCCATTCCGGCCCGCCTCCGAGAGCCCTTCGCCGAGGGGGCGATGGTGGGCTGGTGGATCGACGAGTGCCTCGTGGTGGTGCCGAGCGCCGAGTGGACGTCGCTCATCGACCGGACCTTCGGGACGATGAGCGTGCTCGACGACGAGGCCCGCGAGCTGAACCGGTTCCTGAGCGCCGGCGCGTTCCACCACGAGCTCGACAAGCAGGGCCGGATCCCGTTGACCGCGGAGCTGCGCGAGCACGCGGGCATCGAGGACAACAAGGTGCGCCTCGTCGGGACCGGCGAGTACCTGGAGATCTGGGAGCCCGGCCGCATCGCCGAACGCTTCGCCAAGTTCCGCCGTGAGGGGGTGTCCCACCATGCCAAGCGCCTTGCCGCTCGAGTCTCGTAGCCCCGCGCGCGGCCACGAGCCCGTCCTCGCGGAGGAGGTCGTCGCGATGCTGGCCCCGCGGGCCGGCGAGACCGTCGTCGACTGCACGTTCGGCGCCGGCGGCCACGCGCGCCGCATCGCCCCGCTGCTCGGCGAGCGCGGCCGCTACATCGCGGTCGACCGCGACCCCGAGGCGCGCGGCTGGTTCGCCGAGCTCGCGGCCGACGTGGTCTGCGCCACCCGCTTCGTGGGCGCGAACTTCGCCGACGCCCTGCCCGCGCTCGCGGCGGAGGGCGTGCGCGCGGACGTCGTGCTGATGGACCTGGGCCTGTCGTCGATGCAGGTCGACCGCCCCGAGCGCGGCTTCTCCTACTCGCGCCAGGCGCCGCTCGACATGCGGATGGACCCCCACGCCGGCGCCTCGGCGGCCGACATCGTGGCGACCGCCTCGGAGCGCGAGCTGGCCGACCTCATGCGCACCTACGGCGAGGAGCGCTACGCCCGCCAGATCGCCCGGGCCATCGTGCGCCGGCGGGCGCAGGAGCCCATCACCACCACGGGCGACCTCGTGGAGGTCGTGCGCTCGGCGGTGCCGACGCCGGCCCTGTTCGCGGGCGGCCACCCCGCCAAGCGCGTCTTCCAGGCGCTGCGGATCGCGGTCAACGACGAGCTCGGCTCCCTCGAGCGCGGCCTCGCCGCGGCGTGGGAGCTGCTCGCGCCGGGCGGCCGCCTGGCGGTGATCTCGTTCCACTCGCTCGAGGACCGGATGGTCAAGCGGTTCATGCGGGACCGCACCCGGGGCTGCATCTGCCCGCCCGAGATGCCGGTGTGCGGCTGCGGGCGCGAGGCGGAGGCCGCGCTGCTCGCAGCCAAGGCCAAGCGCCCGCGCCAGGCCGAGCTCGACCGCAACCCGCGGGCCCGCTCGGCGCTGCTGCGGGGCGTGCGCCGCCTGGAGGAGGCGCCGTGAGCGCGCGGGCGTCCCGGGCGGCGGCGGCCGCGGCCCCCGCGCGGGCGCGCCCGGCGACGGCCCGCCCGCGCCCGGCGCCCGCTCGCCCGCGCCCGGCGCCGGCGCCCGCGCCGTCCCGCCGCCGCGCCACCACGCGGCCGCGTCCCCGGGGCGC
The DNA here is from genome assembly GCF_018141525.1 of Miltoncostaea marina. Taxonomy (GTDB): domain Bacteria; phylum Actinomycetota; class Thermoleophilia; order Miltoncostaeales; family Miltoncostaeaceae; genus Miltoncostaea; species Miltoncostaea marina. The sequence goes on along the minus strand of NZ_CP064655.1, from coordinate 2,099,434 downwards.
CGCGCGCAGGCGCGTCAACGTGCGCCCGCTGCTCATCCCGCTGATCGCGCTGGTGCTCGGCGGGATCGTGTTCGTCAACGTCGCCAAGCTCACGCTCACCAACGAGACCGGCAAGGTCATCGAGCGGGCCCGCGTGGTCGAGGGCCAGACCGCGCGCCTCAAGAGCGACCTCGAGCAGCGCAACGCCTCCGTGCGCCGCACCGCCCAGCAGAAGCTCGGCATGATCGCGCCGGAGAGCGACTCGGTCACCTACCTGGACCCGCCGGCGGCGCGCTGATGCCGCCGGGCACGCCGCGCAGGCCGACCCCGCGCCGGCCGCCGCGCCGGCCGGCGTCCCGGCCGAAGGGCCTCAGCCCCCGCGACCGCTCGCGGCGCATCCGCCTGCTCGCGCTCGGGGCGATCGTGCTGATGGTCGCCCTCGGCGGCCGCGCCTTCTGGCTCGGCACGGTGCGGGCCGACGACCTCTCGTCGCGGTCGCTGGCCCAGAGCCGCCACGAGATCGACCTGCTCGCCCAGCGGGGATCGATCACGGCCCGCGACGGCACGGACCTCGCCACCGACCGGCTGGCGGTCGACGTCACCGCGACGCCCAACCTGATCACCGACCCGCAGGGGGTGGCGGCCCGCCTCGGGCCCGTGCTGCGGCGCGACCCCAACGAGCTGGCCAACACCCTCGCCAAGGGCGGCACCTACGCCGTGCTGGCCCGCAACGTGACGCCGGCGGCGGCCGACCGGGCGCGCGACCTGGGCATCGCCGGCATCCACTTCGCCGACACCTACCAGCGCTTCTACCCGGGCGGCATGCGCGCCGCGCAGCTGCTGGGCCTGACCGGCGACGAGCACCAGGGCATCTCGGGGCTCGAGCGCAGCCTCGACGAGACCCTCACCGGCACCCCGGGCCGTCGCGTGGAGGTGCGCGACGTCTTCCAGCGGCCGATCCAGGTGCTCTCCGACACGCCCGCGCGGCGCGGCAGCGACGTGAAGCTGACCATCGACCCGGTCATCCAGGACCAGATGGAGTCGACGCTGGCGGCCACCCGCGAGAAGTACGAGGCGCGCAGCGCGATGGCCATCGCCATGGACCCGCGCGACGGCTCGATCCTCGCGATGGCGACGGTGCCCCGCTACAACCCCAACCGCCGGCAGAGCTTCAACGCCGACCTGGAGGCCAACCGGCCGGTCACCGACACGTTCGAGCCCGGCTCGACCTTCAAGATCGTGACGATGGCCGGGGCGCTGGAGGACGGCGTCGTCGAGCCCACCACGCTGTTCCACCTGCCCCCGGTCTACAAGCTCTACGACCGCGAGCTCGAGGACGCCCACGAGCGGGGCCCGGTCTCGCTGACCGCCTCCCAGATCCTCGAGCAGTCGAGCAACATCGGCACGGTGAAGATCGCCGAGCTGCTGGGCAAGGAGCGCATCCAGGCCTGGATCGAGCGCTTCGGCTTCGGCTCGCGCACCGGCATCGACTACCCCGGCGAGGTCGAGGGGCTGGTGCTGCCGGCCGACCGCTGGTCGGGCACCTCGATCCTCAACATCCCGATCGGCCAGGGCATCGGCGTCTCGCTCATCCAGCTCACCCGCGCGTTCGCCGCCGTCGCCAACGGCGGCACGCTGGTGCAACCGCACGTGATCAACGAGGTCGACGGCGAGCCCGCCCCCGTGCCGGCGGGGCGGCGCATCATGACCGCCGCGACCGCCCGCCAGGTCGACGGCATGCTGCGCAAGGTGGTATCCACCGACGGCACCGCCGAGCTCGCCCAGGTGAAGGGCTACGAGGTGGCCGGCAAGACCGGCACGGCGAACAAGATCGACCCCGACACCGGCGAGTACAGCGACACCCTCTACACGTCCTCGTTCGTCGGGTACGTCCCGGCGGACGACCCCCAGCTGCTGGTCGCGGTGGTGGTGGACGAGCCGTCGGGCGCCTACTACGGCGGCGACGTGGCGGCTCCGGCGTTCGAGGAGATCGCCGAGTTGTCCCTGCATAGCCTGCGAATCCTGCCCTGATCCCGGCCGGGGGGCGTGGTAGTGTGCGGCCCCGCATGACCCTGGAGGACCTCATCCGGGAGGTGCCCGGGGCGCGGCCCGCCGCGACGCCCTCCGGCGCCCCGGCCCCCGGCGCCGTCGCCATCGCCTCGGTCGTGCACCGGGCCGACGCGGCCGGCCCCGGGGCGCTCTTCTGCGCCATCCCCGGCATCCGCGCCGACGGCCACGACTTCGCCGCCGACGCCGTGGCGCGGGGCGCCGCGGCGCTGCTGGTGGAGCGGCCGCTCGACCTGCCGGTGCCCCAGGTGGTGGTGCCCGACGCCCGCCTCGGCGCCGCCCTGGCCGCGTCGGCCGTGCACGGTCACCCCTCCCGCGACCTGCAGGTGGTCGGCGTGACCGGCACCAACGGCAAGACCACCTGCGCCGTGCTGCTGCGCGCGGTGCTCGAGGCCTCCGGGCGGCCCTGCGGCCTCGTCGGCACGATCGAGGTGCGGGTCGGCGGCGATGCGGTGCCCGCGGCCCACACGACCCCCGATCCGATCGCCCTGCAGGGGCTGTTCGCCCGCATGCGCGCCGCCGGCGACCGCGCCTGCGCCATGGAGGTCTCCTCCCACGCGCTCGACCAGCGACGGGTGGCCGGCACGCGCTTCGCCGCGGCCCTGTTCACCAACCTCACGCGCGACCACCTCGACTACCACCCCGACGTGGAGTCGTACTACCTCGCCAAGCGCGCCCTGTTCGCCCGGCCCGAGGGCGAGGGCGACGATCCCCCCGGCGCGGCCAACCTCGACGACCCGTACGGCGCCCGCCTGGCCCGCGAGACCGGCGCGCTCGGCTACGCGGCCGACTCGCCGGCCGACGTGCGGCCGGAGCGGGTGACGGGCCTCGACAGTGGGATCCGCGCGCGCATCGCCACGCCGCGCGGGCCGGTCGAGATCGCGAGCCGCCTGCGGGGCCGCTTCAACCTCGCCAACCTGACCGGCGTCGTGGCGGTCGGGGAGCTGCTCGGCCTGCCGCACGAGGCGGTGGCCGCCGGCATCGCGGCGGTCGCCGGCGTGCCCGGGCGCTTCGAGGCGGTCGAGGGCGGGCAGCCCTTCCCGGTGATCGTGGACTACGCCCACACGCCGGACTCGCTCGACAACGTGCTGCGGGCGGCGCGCGACCTGGTCGGCGGCGGACGCCTCATCGCGGTGTTCGGGTGCGGCGGCGACCGCGACCGGGGCAAGCGGCCCCAGATGGGCGAGGTGGCCCGCCGCCTGGCCGACGTGGTGGTGGTCACATCGGACAACCCGCGCAGCGAGGACCCCGATGCGATCATCGCGGAGATCCTCGCCGGCGCGCGCGGTGCGGCCGACCTGGTGGTGGAGCCGGACCGGCGGGCGGCCATCGCCGCCGCGATCGGACGCGCGGGCCGCGGCGACGTGGTGGTCGTGGCCGGCAAGGGGCACGAGCAGGGACAGGAGCGCGACGGGGTGGTGACGCCGTTCGACGACCGCCGGGTCGCGCGCGAGATCCTCGAGGGGAGCGGAGCCGCCGCATGAAGCTCACCGTCAACGACATCCTGAGGTCCGGCGTCGAGGCGCGCCTGCCGGTCGGCAGCCCCGACACCGAGATCGAGGGCGCCTTCGTGGACTCGCGCGCCCCGGAGGCGGGCGCGCTGTTCGTGGGCGTTCGCGGGGAGTCGGCCGACGGCGGCCAGCACGCGCCCGACGCGCTCCGCGACGGCGCCGCCGCCGCGGTGGTGGGGGAGTCGGCCTGGCGCTGGATCGAGGGTGACGCCCTGGCGATCCGCAAGCCCGTGATCGTGGCGCCCGACCCGGTCGCCGTGCTCGGCGCGCTCGGGCGCCTGGCCCTCGAGCGCACCGGCGCGCGCGTGGTGGCGATCACCGGCGCCACGGGCAAGACGACGACGAAGGACATCGTCGTTGCGCTGCTGCGCGCGGCCGGCGTGGCCGCCGAGGGCACGCCGGGCAACCGCAACACGGAGGTCGGCGTGCCGATGTCGCTGGCGGCGATGGCCGAAGGCACGGAGGTCGCCGTGGTCGAGATGGGCATGCGGGGGACCGGCCAGATCGCCGAGCTCGCCGCGCTGGCCCCGCCGGACGTGGCCTGCATCACCGCGATCGGCCCGGTGCACCTCGAGCTGCTCGGCACGGTCGAGGCGGTCGCCGCGGCGAAGGCCGAGCTCCTGACCGCGCTGCGGCCCGGTGGCACCGCCGTCGTGCCGGCCGACGAGCCGCTGCTCGAGCCGCACCTGGAGGGCCTCGACCCGGCCGTGACGGTGGTGCGGTTCGGCGACGCGCCCTACCTCGACCTCGACTGGAGCCTGAGCAAGGCGTGGGAGCTGCGCAATGCGGCGGCCGCGCTCGCCTGCTGCCGGGCGCTCGGCCACGAGCCGCCGGCCGGCACCCGGGTGGAGATCGCGCTGTCGGCCATGCGCGGCCAGGAGCGGCCGCTGGCCGGCGGCGGCGTCCTGATCGAGGACTGCTACAACGCCAACCCGCTCGCGATGCGCGCCGCGCTGGCCGACCTGGCCCGCCGGCCCGGCCGCCGCGTGGCCGTGCTCGCCGACATGATGGAGCTCGGGCCCGACGAGCTGCGCTACCACCGCGAGGTGGGCGAGGCCGCAGCCGCGGAGGGCATCGACCTCCTCGTGGCGGTGGGCGAGCGGGCGGCCGCCTACGCCGAGGGCGCGGACGGCCTGGCGACGGTGCACCTGCCGACCGTCGAGGCGGCCCTCGAGCGGGTGCCGGCGCTCGTGGAGCCGGGCGACGCCGTGCTGCTGAAGGGCTCGCGCTCCATGCGGCTGGAGCGGGTCGCCGACGCCCTGACCGTGGGCGCCTAGCCCGTGCCGCGCGTCCTCATCGCCGCCATCACGGCGGCGACGCTCCTCATGTTCCTGGGGCCGAAGTTCATCGCCTGGCTGCGCCGCAACGAGGTTGGCCAGTTCGTGCGGCCGGCCGGGCTCATCCCGGACGCCCACGCCGAGAAGCAGGGCACGCCCACGATGGGCGGGCTGCTGATCCTGCTGTCGACCACCCTGCCGTTCGTGATCCTGTCGAGCCGCAGCACCGAGGCGATGCTGGTGCTGTTCGCCACGCTGGCCTGCGGGGCGATCGGCTTCGTGGACGACTTCATGAAGATCGTCCAGAAGCGCTCGCTGGGCCTGGCGGGCAAGTGGCGCATGCTCGGGCTGCTCGTGGTGGCAGCGGTGCTCGTGTGGGCGGCGGTGGACGTCGTGGGCCTGCCGACCACGCTGGTGGTGCCGGTGCTCGACGAGTCGTTCGAGATCGGCGCGGTCGCCTTCTTCGTGGTCGTCTTCCTCGTGGTCTCGGGCTTCGCGAACGCGGTCAACCTGACCGACGGCCTGGACGGGCTGGCGGCGGGCGTGGCCGGCATCGTGCTGCTGGCCTACACGGCGATCGCGTTCGTCTCCGACCAGCGCGATCTGGCCATCTTCGGCGCCGCCCTCGTCGGCTCGTGCGTGGGCTTCCTGTGGTTCAACTCGTTCCCGGCCGCCGTCTTCATGGGCGACACCGGCTCGTACGCGATCGGCGGGGCGATCGCCGCCATGGCCGTGATGACCAAGACCGAGATCCTGCTCATCGTGATCGGCGCCGTCTTCGTGGCCGAGGCGCTGTCGGTGATCATCCAGGTGATCGTGTTCAAGCGCTTCAAGGCGCGCGTCTTCCTGATGACGCCGGTCCACCACCACTTCGAGATGGCGGCGTGGAGCGAGACGAAGATCATCGTGCGCTTCTGGCTGCTGGCCGCCATGTTCGCGGGGGTCGGCTTCACGCTCTACTTCCGCGACCTGCAGAGCATCGCGCCGTGAGCGCGCCCGCCCCGGCCTTCGACCCCGGGTCGGTGCGCGCGTTCCGGTTCGCCGGCGCGCGGGCCGACTGGGCCACCGGCGAGGTGCGCCTCGGCTACGCGCTCGAGCCGGGGCACGCCTTCACCGAGACGTTCCGCTTCCCCCTCCCCGCCGGGTCCCCGCCCGACCCGGCGCGCCGCTGGGCGCTCGACGCGGCCGTGCGCCTGCTGCACCTGGTGGCCGGGGTGTCGTACTACAAGGCCGCCGTGCCGCCGCGCATCGAGGTCGAGGGCGAGCCGCCCTCGCCGGAGGCGGCGCGCGCGCTCGAGCGCCTCTGGCGCGGCGGCCTCGCCGAGTTCGCCTGGCGCAACCGCCTGCCCGGCGTGGGCCGGGCGATCGCGTTCCCCGCCGGGCGGCCGGCGCCCGAGGCGGCGCCCACCCTCGGCGCGGGGCCCCGCTCGCTCGTGCCCGTGGGTGGCGGCAAGGACTCGGTGGTGAGCCTGGCGGCGCTCGCGAGGGCCGGCGAGGACGTGCTGGCCTTCTCGGTGGGCCGCAAGGCGTCCGCCGACGCCGCCGCCCGCATCGAGGCCGTGCCGATGCTGCACGTCGAGCGCGAGCTCGACCCGGCGCTGTTCGCGCTCAACCGGGCCGGCGCGCTCAACGGCCACGTGCCCGTGACCGCGATCGTCACCTGCGCGGCGATCGTGGCGGCGCTGCTGCACGGCTGCGACGCGGTGGTGATGTCCAACGAGCGCTCGGCCTCGGCCGGGTCGTTCGAGTGGCCGGAGTACGGGGGCGTCGTCAACCACCAGCACTCGAAGGGCTGGGGGAGCGAGCGGGACCTCGCCGAGCTGGTGCGCCGCGAGGTGGCGGGCGACCTGCGCGTCTTCTCGCTGCTGCGGCCCTGGTCGGAGCTCGCGATCAGCCGCGCCTTCGCGGCGCTGCCGGAGCACCACGGCACCTTCATGAGCTGCAACCGGGTCTTCCGCATCGACCGGCCGGCCGCCTCGGGGTGGTGCGGCGAGTGCCCGAAGTGCCGCTTCGTGTTCCTGGCGCTCGCCCCGTTCACGCCGCGCGAGGCGCTCGTGGGGACCTTCGGGCGCGACCTGCTCGACGACCCGGCGGGCGAGGACGGCTACCGGGCGATCCTCGGCATCGACGCCGACAAGCCGTTCGAGTGCGTCGGCGAGGTCGACGAGGCGCGGGCCGCCATGCGCGCCCTGGCCGCGTCGCCGCAGTGGGCGGGCGCGGCGATCGTCGAGCGCCTCGGCCCGCTCGCCGGGCCGCCCGACCCCGGCGCGGTCGCCCCCTGGCTGACCCCGGCGGGCGAGCACGCGATCCCCGAGCGCCACCTGCGGGCGGCCGGTGCGCTTCTCGGACCTTGAGGGGCGCCGGGTCGGCGTCTGGGGCCTCGGGCGCGAGGGCCGCGCCGTGGTCCGGGCCGTCGCCGAGCGCCTGCCCGGGACGCCGCTGACCCTGGTCGACGAGGGCGGCGCGGGCGGGGAGGGGGTGCTGGACGACCCGGCGGCGCTGCTCGGCTGCGACGTCGTCGTGCGCTCGCCCGGCATCAGCCGCTACCGGCCGGAGGTGGCGCGCCTGGCGGCGGCGGGCGTGACGCTCACCACCGGCACCAACCTCTGGTTCGGCGAGCACCCGGACGCGCGGGCGATCGGCGTCACCGGGACGAAGGGCAAGAGCACCACGAGCGCCCTCATCGCCCACCTGGCGGCGGCCGCCGGCCTGCGCGTGCGCCTGGGCGGCAACATCGGCGTGCCGCTCGTGGAGCTCGCGGGGGAGGACGAGGCCGACGTCGACCTCTGGGTGCTGGAGCTCTCGAGCTTCCAGACGAGCGACCTCGACGCCTCGCCGCCGGTCGGGGTGCTGCTCAACCTGCACCGCGAGCACACCGACTGGCACGGCACGCCCGAGCGCTACCGCGAGGACAAGCTGGCCCTGTTCGCCCACCGCCCCGGCATGACCTCGGTGGCGAACGCCGCCGACCCGGGCGTGCGGGCGGTGGCGGCGCGCCTGCCCAACCCGCGCTGGTTCCGCTCGCCGGAGGGCTTCGACGCCGGCCCGGAGGGCGTCACGCGGGCCGGCCGGCCCCTCGCGCCGCGCGCGGGGATCGCGCTGATGGGCGAGCACAACCTCGACAACGTCTGCGCGGCGCTCGCGGCGCTGGAGGCGGCCGGCGTGCCGACGGACGGGCTGGCCGGGGCGCTGGCCACCTTCCGGCCGCTCGCCCACCGGCTGGAGCCCGTCGCCGAGCGCGGCGGCGTGCTGTGGGTCGACGACAGCATCGCCACGATCCCGGAGGCCACGGTGGCCGCCGCGCGCGCGCTGGCGCCCCGGCCGGTGGTGCTGCTGGTGGGGGGGCGCGACCGCGGCCAGGACTACGCGCCGCTCGCGGCCTACGCGGCGGCCGGCGACGCGGTGGCCGGCATCGTCGGGCTGCCCGGCAACGGCGCCCGTGCGCTGGAGCGCGTCGCCGCCGAGCCGCCCGCCGGCCGGGGCGGGCCGGTGCCGGTCGCCATGGCGGACGACCTCGCCGACGCCGTCGCGCGCGCCGCGGCCATGGCGCCGGCCGGCGGCGCCGTGCTGCTGTCGCCCGGCGCGCCGACTGGCGACGACTTCCGCGACTTCGCCGCCCGCGGCGACGCCTTCGCCGCGCTCGTCCGGGGGGACCCGGCCGGCTGAGGGCGGGCAGGGAGGGGGCCGGGCCCGGCGAAAGGGTCGGGACCGTGGCCGCCCCCCGCTCCGCATCACGCTCCGGCGCCCCCGCGAGGCGCCGCCCGGCGCCGGCGGGCGCGCGCCCGGGTCCGGTGGCCGCCCACCCCGAGCGCCTGCTGGCCGCGGTGGTGCTGTCGCTCGTCTGCTTCGGCCTGGTCATGGTCTTCTCGTCCTCGAGCACGACCGCCCTGCTCAACGACGGCGACCCGCTGGGCCTGGCGGTGCGCCAGACCCTGTACGCGCTCGTGGGGCTCGGGGCCTACGCGGTCTTCGTGCGCATGGACCCCGGCACCATGCGGCGCATCGCCCCGGCCGCGGTCGCGATCGCGGGCTTCCTGCTGCTGGTGGTGCTCGTGCCGTCGATCGGCACGATGGTCAACGGGTCGCGGCGCTGGATCTCGCTCGGCGGGCTGGGCGCGATCCAGCCGTCCGAGATCGCCAAGCTGGCCCTGGCCCTGTGGATCGCCCAGGCCGTCATCCGCCGCCCCGAGCGCCTGTCCACGCCGCGCGGCCTCGTGCCGTTCCTCGGCGTGACCGGCGCCTTCGCGTTGCTGATCCTGATCGAGCCCGACCTCGAGACGGCGCTCATCGCATGCGCGATGGCGTTCGTGATGCTGCTCGTCGCGGGCGCCCGGGCGCGCCACCTCGGGGTGCTGGTCGGCGGCGCGGCGCTCCTCGCCCTCGTGGCGGTGATGGCCGAGCCCTACCGGCGGGCACGCCTCATGACCTTCATCGACCCGTGGAGCGACCCTGAGGGCGCCGGCTTCCAGGCGGTCCAGGCGCAGGTCGCGCTCGGCACCGGCGGGCTGCACGGCGTGGGCCTCGGCGACGGCGTGCAGAAGGCCTTCTACCTGCCGGAGGCCCACACGGATATGATCCTCGCCACGATCGGTGAGGAGCTGGGCCTCATCGGCGTGCTCGCGGTGCTCATCGCGTACGGGCTGTTCGCCGTCGCCGGCTACCGCATCGCGCTGGGTGCCCGGACCCTCCACCAGCAGGTGCTCGCGGCGGGGCTCACCACCACGGTGGTGATCCAGGCCGCGGTCAATATCGGCGCCGTCGTCGGCGCCTTGCCGGTCTCGGGCGTGCCGCTCCCGTTCGTGTCCTTCGGCGGCAGCAACCTGATCACGTTCCTGGCCTGCACGGGCATCCTTGTCAACATCGGCCGACGCTCACACGCCCCCGCCTCCCGCCTCGCCGTCGTCGAGGGTGCGGGCGGTGATCGCCGCCGGCGGGACGGGCGGGCACGTGATGCCGGCGCTGGCGGTGGCCGACGCGCTGCGCGCGCGGGGGGCTGAGGTCGCGTTCATCGGGGTGCGCGGCAGCGGCGCGTCGGCGGCCGTGCTGCGCGCGGGCTACCCCGAGCACCCGATCCGGCTGCGGGGGCTGCGCCGGTCGGCGTCGCCACGCAACCTGTGGGCGATCGCGCTGGCGGCCGCGGCGGTGCCCCGGGCGGCCGGCGTCCTCGCGCGCCGGCGCGCCGACGTGGTGATCGGCGGCGGCGGGTACGTCGCCGGGCCCGTCGCACTGGCGGCCTGGCTCACCCGCCGGCCGCTGCTCCTGATGGAGGCCGACTCACACCTGGGCATGGCCAACCGCCTGGCGGCGCCGCTCGCGCGCCGGGTGACGCTGGCCTTCCCGCTCGCGGGCCGCTCCGGGCGGCGCTACCTGGTCACCGGCCGCCCGGTCGGACGCGCGGTGACGGCCGCCACCCGCACGGCGGGCCGGCGCGCCTTCGGCATCGACCCGGGGGCGACGGTGATCCTCGTCGTGGGGGGCAGCCAGGGCGCCCGCACGCTCAACCTGGCGGCGATCGAGGCGTTCGGCGACCAGCCCCCGGTCGAGGTGATCCACGTGGCCGGTCCCCGCCAGCTCGACGACGCCCGGCGCCTGCTCGACGCGCGTGACCCCGGGGAGCGCTACCGGCTCGTCGGCTGGCTCGACAACCTGCCGGAGGCCATCGCGGCCGCCGACCTGGTGATCTCGCGCTCGGGCGGCTCCGTGTTCGAGCTCGCCGCGATCGGCCGGCCGTCGATCCTCGTGCCCTACCCGCACGCGACGGCCGACCACCAGGCCAAGAACGCCCGCTGGCTGGCCGAGGCCGGCGCCGCGGTCGTGCTGCCCGACGCCGAGTGCACCGGCGAGCGCCTGCGCTCCGTGGTCGGCGCCCTGCTCGCGGACCGCCGGCGCCTGGAGGCCATGGCCGCCGAGGCCGCCCGCGTGGGCCGCCCGGACGCCGCCGACCGGGTGGCCGACGAGGCGCTCGGGATCGCCCGTCGCCGGCGGGGCGCCGCGGCCCGCCGGGCCCGGCGACCCCGGCCGCGCCTGTCCCTGCGGCGGCGGCGCCGGGACGCGTGAGCGCGGGCGGCGGGGGCGGCCCGCGCCCGATCCACATGGTGGGCATCGGCGGGGCGGGCATGAGCGGGCTCGCGCGCCTCGCGCAGGCGGCGGGCTACCGGGTGGCCGGCACCGACCGCGACGAGTCGCCCACCCTCGCGGCGCTGCGGGCCGCGGGCATCGACGCGCGCGCCGGCCACGCCGCCGCGGCGGTCGCCGGCGACGCCGCGGCGCTCGTGGTCTCGACGGCCATCGCCGCCGACAACCCCGAGCTCGCCGAGGCGCGCCGCCGCGGGCTGCCGGTGCTGCACCGCTCGCAGCTGCTGGCCGAGCTGATGGGCGGGCGCCGCGGCCTGGCCGTGGCGGGCGCCCACGGCAAGTCGACCACGAGCGCGATGCTGCTCACCGCGCTCGGCGACGCCTCGGCGTGCGTCGGCGCCACGATCGAGGGCGGCGCCGGCACCGGCGCGGTGTGGGGGGCGGGCCCCTGGTTCGTGGCCGAGGCCGACGAGAGCGACCGCTCGCTGCTCAACCTGGCGCCCGAGGCCGCCGTCCTGCTGAACGTCGACCACGACCACCACGCCACCTACGCGAGCATCGACGAGGTGCGCGAGGTGTTCCGCGCCTTCGTCGCGCGGCTGCCCGCCGCCGGCGTGCTCGTCGTGGGCCCCGACGCGGACGCCCGTCGCTCCGCGGCGGCCGCCCCGTGCGAGGTGCGCGAGGTGGGCGACCACCCCGGCGCCTGGTGCCGGGTGGAGCGCGCCGCCGGGCGGGCCGGGTTCACCCTCGCCGTGGCCGACGGCCGGCGCGTCGACGTCCCCCTGGCGCAGGCCGGCCGCCACAACGCGGAGAACGCCGCGTGCGCGCTCGCGCTGGCCGACTGGTGCGGGGTGCCGCTCGAGGCGGCCGCGGCCCGGCTGGGCGGCTTCGCCGGCATCGGGCGGCGCATGGAGCGGCGCGGGCGCGCGGCGGGCGTGGAGGTGCTCGACGACTACGCCCACCACCCGGCCGAGATCCGGGCCACGCTGGCCGCGGCCCGCGAGCGCGCCCCGGCGCGCGTCGTGGTGGTCTTCCAGCCGCACCTGCCCTCGCGCACGCGCGCGCTGGGCCCGGAGCTCGGCGAGGCGCTCGGCGCGGCCGACGTCGTGGTGGTGACCGACGTCTACCTGGCCCGCGAGGCCGCCGACCCGGACGCGAGCGGGCGGGTCGTGGCCGAGCGGGTCCCGGCGACCGCCGAGGTCGTCTACGCGCCGGGCCTCGCCGAGGCGGCCGACGCCGTGATGGCCCGGGTGCGCCCCGGGGACCTCGTGCTGACCATGGGGGCGGGCGACGTCACCTCGCTCGGGCAGGAGTTGGTCGGCCGCCTCGAAAGAACGTCCTCACATGGAGGTCCCGACGAGCGCACCGCCCCTGCCTGAGATCGAGCGCGACGCCCCGCTCGCGCCGCTGACCACCATCAGGGTCGGCGGCACGGCGGACTGGCTCTGCCGGGCCCGCTCGTCGCGCGAGGTGGTCGCGGCGCTCGGCTGGGCGCGGGCGCGCGAGCTGCCGGTGGCCGTGGTGGGGCGGGGGTCGAACCTGCTGGTGGACGACGCGGGCTTCCGCGGCCTGGCGCTGCGGCTGGTGGGCGGGCTGGCCGCGATCTCTGTGCGCTCGGACGGCATGTGGTGCGGCGGCGGGGCGTCCCTGCCGCGGGCCGTGCAGCGCGCCGCGCGCCACGGGATGACCGGCCTGGAGTGGGGGGCGAGCATCCCCGGCACGGCGGGCGGCGCGGTGGCGATGAACGCGGGCGCCCACGCCGGCGAGCTGGCGCAGGTGCTGCGCTGGGCGGTCATCTGCTCGCCCGACGGCCGCCGCCGGGTGCTGCCGGACGACCTGCGCCTGGCCTACCGATCGTCGGCCGTGCGCCCCGGCGAGGTCGTCACGGCGGTCGGCTTCGCCCTGCGCGCCGGCGACCCCGGGTCGATCGCCGCGCGCCTGGCCGAGTTCCGCGGCCACCGGCGCGCCACCCAGCCGCAGGGCGTGCGGACGTTCGGGAGCGTCTTCACCAACCCGCCCGGCGACTCGGCCGGCCGGCTGCTCGAGGCGGCCGGCTGCAAGGGGCTCGCCGTCGGCGGCGCCCGCTTCTCGCCGGTGCACGCCAACTTCATCGAGGCGGCGGCCGGCTCCCGCGCGGCCGACGTGCTGGCGCTGATGGCCGAGGGGCGCCGCCGGGTGCTCGCGGCGGGCGGGCCGCGGCTCGAGCCGGAGGTCCGCTACCTCGACCCCGAGCGCGGCGTCGTGCGCGCCCCGGTGGCCGGATGAGCGGGACGGGCCCCGCCGGGGGCGGCTCGCGGCCGGCGCGCGGCCCGGCGCCGCACCCCGCGGTCGCGGCCCGGCGCCGCACCGTCGCCCGCGAGCAGGCGCGGCGGCGCCGCTCGGGCGCCGTGCTGCTGCTCGGCACCGCGGCGGCGATCGCGCTGCTCTACTGGCTGGCCACCGGGCCCCTGCTCGCGGTGCACGGGGTCTCGCTGCGCGGCTACGACCGGCCCGACGCGCCCGAGCTGCGCGCCGCCCTCGAGCGGGCGGGCGAGTCCGGCACCGTCATCTCCCCGCCGGTCGGGCGCATCCGCGCCGCCGCGGCGTCGTTCCCGTGGGTGGAGTCGCTGTCGGTCGGCCGGGCATGGCCCCGCGGCCTGACGGTGACGATCGTGCAGGCGCGGCCGCTCGCCGTGGCCGCCGCCGGCGACCGCGCGGTGGTGGTCGCCGCGTCCGGGCGGGTGCTGGAGGAACGGCAGGGCAACGTCGGCCTGGGGTGGATCCGGCTGGGCGAGGCGCCGCCGGCGCCCGGCGGCCGGCTCGCCGCCGACCAGGCGGCGCTGCTCGGCTTCCTGGGCGCGGCCGAGCCGGCGGTGGCCAAGCGGGTGCGCGCGCTGCAGCTCGGCCGCGACGGCATGGTGACCGGGCGTCTCGACGGCGGCCCGGAGCTGCGGCTGGGGTCGCCGGAGCGCATGGAGGCGAAGGCGGTCGCGCTCGGCCTCGTGCTGAAGAGCCTGTCGCCCGAGGAGGAGGCAGCGGCCGACTACATCACGCTGGTCACGCCGGAGAACCCGGCGGTGGGGGGCGGCGCCACGACGACGGCCGAGGACGGCGCGGCAACCCTCGATGAGTGATCGAGACACGGGCTCCGACGGCGTGGCATGGCTCTACTCATACATGAGGGTTGCTTGACACATGGGGGCGCCGTCCCTAGGTTCCAGGCTGGTGGACTCGTGCCTAGGGCCGTTCAGCGGCCGCGCGGACCATGGGAAAACCAGCCTCGACTGATGGTCGAGGGTTCCTGGAAGACCGCATGAGTAGTGCCGATCGGGGGAGTCCGGTGGAAGCCAGCAACTACTTGGCCGTCATCAAGGTGGTGGGCGTGGGCGGCGGCGGCACCAACGCCGTCAACCGCATGATCGACGCCGGCGTGAAGGGCGTGGAGTTCATCGCCGTCAACACCGACGCGCAGGCGCTGTCGATGTGCGACGCCGACGTGAAGATCCACATCGGCGGCGCGATCACGAAGGGCCTCGGCGCGGGCGCCGACCCGCGGGTCGGCCGCGACGCCGCGGAGGAGAGCCGCGAGGAGCTGAAGGAGGCCCTGCGCGGCGCCGACATGGTGTTCGTGACCGCCGGCGAGGGCGGCGGCACCGGCACGGGCGCGGCGCCCGTCATCGCCCAGATCGCACGGGAGCAGGGGTCGCTGACGGTGGGCGTCGTCACCCGGCCCTTCGGCTTCGAGGGCGCCCAGCGCACCCGGCGCGCCGAGGAGGGCATCGAGGAGCTGCAGAAGCAGGTCGACTCGGTGATCGTGATCCCGAACGAGCGGCTCATCCAGGTGGTCGAGCGCCGCACCTCGATCATCGACGCGTTCCGGATGGCCGACGACGTCCTGCGCCAGGGCGTGCAGGGCATCACGGACCTCATCACGGTGCCCGGGCTCATCAACCTGGACTTCGCCGACGTGCGCACGATCATGCAGGACGCGGGCGCCTCGCTGATGGGCATCGGCACGGCCTCCGGCGAGAACCGCGCCTCGGAGGCGGCGAAGGCGGCGATCTCGTCGCCGCTGCTCGAGACGACGGTGGCGGGCGCCACCGGCGTGCTGCTCAACATCACCGGCGGCGCGGACCTCGGGCTGTTCGAGATCGACGAGGCCGCGGGGATCATCCGCCAGGCGGCCCACGACGACTGCAACGTGATCTTCGGCGCCGTCATCGACGAGTCGGCCGGGGACACGCTGCGCGTGACGGTCATCGCCACCGGCTTCAGCGGGGTCGAGGCGCAGGCGCAGCCGGCGCCGGGCGAGCCCCGCTTCGGCCGCCGCGAACGCGAGGGCGCCGCGGTGCCGATGGCCCCGGGCCGCCGGCCGCAGCCGGCCACGCGGGCCCCGGAGCCGAGCCGCCCCCCGGTCACGCTGGAGAGCTCGGAGCGCCAGGGCTTCGAGATCCCCGACGACGCGCTCGAGATCCCCGACTTCCTGAAGTAGCCGGCCCGCCCCGGGCCCCGTCGCCGCGCCCCGCGGGGCGCGGCGACGGGGCCCGGGCGGCGTGGTACCGTCGGCGCGGATGGCGGCCGCGACGCAGACCACCTCCCTCCACGACCGCCACGTCGCCCTCGGCGCGCGCATGGGCGCGTTCGCGGGGTGGGACATGCCGCTGTACTACGCGGGCGCGCGGCCCGAGCACCTGGCCGTGCGCGGGCGGGCCGGCCTGTTCGACGTCTCCCACATGGGCCAGCTCGAGGTGTCCGGGCCCGGCGCGCGCGAGGCGCTCGCCGCGGCGCTCACCAACGACATCAGCCGGGTGGGGCCGGGCCAGGGGCAGTACACGCTGCTCTGCGACGACGACGGCGGGGTCATCGACGACCTCATCGCCTACGCGCTGCCGGACCGCCACCTGCTGGTCGTGAACGCGGCGAACACGGCGGCCTGCCACGACCGCCTCGCCGCCCTGCTGCCCGACGCCGTCGAGCTCGCCGACCGCTCGCACGAGATCGCGATGCTGGCCCTGCAGGGCCCGCGCTGGGCGGACGCGCTGCGGCCCCTCGCCGGCACGCCGGCCGCGTTCGGGCTCGGCTACTTCGAGATCGCCGAGGACGTCGTCGCCGGCGTGCCGTGCCTGATCTCGCGCACGGGCTACACCGGCGAGCCGGGCGTGGAGCTGATGTGCCCGTGGGACGGCGCGCCCGAGCTGTGGGACGCGCTGCTCGCCGCCGACGCCGCGCCCGAGCCCGCCGGCCTGGTGAGCCGGGACACCCTGCGGCTCGAGATGGGCTACCCGCTGTACGGCCAGGAGCTGTCGCGGGACCGCACGCCGATCGAGGCGGGCCTGCGTTGGGCGTGCGACCTGGAGGGCGGGCGGTTCCCCGGCGCGGCGCGCATGCGCCAGCAGGCCGAGCGCGGCACGCCCGAGCGCCTCGTCGCCTTCCGGCTCACCGAGCCGGGCATCCCGCGGGCCGGCCAGGACGTGCTCCACGACGGCGCGCCCGCCGGCCGGGTGACCAGCGGTACGCTCTCGCCGACGCTCGGCGCCGGGATCGGCATGGCGTACGTCGCGGCGGAGCTCGCCGCGCCCGGCACCGAGATCGCGGTCGACGTGCGCGGCAAGCCCAAGGCCGCCGTCGTCGCGCGCCGCCCGCTCGTCGCGACATCCCCCAAGGAGTAGAGGAGGGCCTGTGGCCGCCGAGGAGAGCTACCCGCCGGACCTGCGCTACCACCGCGAGCACGACTGGGTGCGCCTCGACGGCGACGAGGCCGTCTTCGGCATCACCTGGTTCGCCCAGGATGCGCTGGGCGAGGTCGTCTTCTACGACCCGCCGGCCGTGGGCGCCACCGTCGAGAAGGACAAGCCCTACGGCGAGCTGGAGTCGGTGAAGGCCGTCTCCGACATCTTCACGCCGGCCAGCGGCGAGGTCGTGGCGGTCAACGAGGCGGTGCAGGAGCGCCCCGAGATCGTGAACGAGGACCCCTACGGCGAGGGCTGGCTCATCCGGGTGCGGCTGACCGAGCCCGCCCAGCTCGACGAGCTGATGGACGAGGCGGCCTACCGCCAGTACCTGGCCGGCCTGTGAGCCGGTACACCTCGCTCACCGAGGAGGACCTGCGCGAGATGCTCGCGCTGATCGGCGTCGACTCGGTCGACGACCTGTTCGCGGTCATCCCGGAGGGCGTGCGCCTGCGACGCCCGCTCGACCTGCCCGAGGGCATGCCCGAGCAGGACGTGTACGCCCACCTGGCCGGGCTCGCGGCGCGCAACGTCAGCGCCGAGGACGAGATCACCTTCCTCGGCGCCGGCATGTACGACCACTACGTGCCCGCGCTGATCGACTCGATCATCTCGCGCTCGGAGTTCCTCACCCCGTACACGCCCTACCAGCCCGAGATCTCGCAGGGCGGGCTGCAGGTGATGTTCGAGTACCAGACGGCCATCAGCGAGCTGACCGGGCTGCCGGTGTCGAACGCCTCGCTCTACGACGGCCCCTCGTCGGTCGGCGCGGCGGCCTACCTGGCCAAGCTGGCCAACGGGCGCCGCGACGTGGTCGTCTCCCGGGGCGTCCACCCGCACAGCCGCGAGACGCTCGGAACGCTCGCGCCCGGCTACGGCCAGCGGGTGGTCGAGGCGCCGCTGCGCGACGGGGTCACCGACGCCGCCGCGCTCGCCGGCCTCGTGGGCCCCGACACGGCGGCGGTGGTGCTGCAGCAGCCGAACTTCCTCGGCGCGGTCGAGGACCTGGAGCCGCTCGTGGAGGTCGCGACGGCGGCCGGCGCGCTCGTGGTCTGCGCCTGCGACCCGCTGCCGCTGGCGATCCTGCGCCCGCCGGGCGAGCTCGGCGTGGACGTGGCGGTGGGCGAGGGGCAGTCGCTCGGCAACCGGCTGGACTACGGCGGGCCCTCGTTCGGCTTCTTCGCCGCCACGGAGGAGCACATCCGCCGCATGCCCGGGCGCATCGCCGGCGAGACCCGCGACGTCGACGGCCGGCGCGGGTTCGTGCTGACCCTGCAGACGCGCGAGCAGCACATCCGCCGCGAGCGCGCGACGAGCAACATCTGCACCGCCCAGGTGCTCAACGCCCTGGCCGGCGTCATCCACCTGTCGTGGCTCGGCAAGCGCGGGGTCGTGGAGCTCGCCGAGCTGATGCTGCGGCGCGCCGACTACGCGCGCCGCACCCTCGCGGCGCTGCCGGGCGTGCGCGCCCTGCACGAGCAGCCGGTGGTGCGCGAGTTCGCCCTGGCGCTGGAGGCGCCGGTCGAGGCCGTGGTCGAGCGCTGCGCCGCCGAGGGCGTCAACCCGGGCCTGCCGCTCGGCCGCGTCATGCCGGAGCACCCCGACGGGCTGCTCGTGGCGATCACGGAGCAGCGCTCGCGCGCGGACATCGACCGCCTGGCCGACGTGCTCGGGCGCGCGGTCGCCGCCGAGCGCTCCGGCTCGCTGGCGGGGGCGCGGGCGTGAGCGTCGCCGTCCAGACCCCCCAGCAGCGCGAGCACGCCACCACGATCTACGAGCGCTCGCGGCCGGGCCGCCGGGCCTTCACGCCGCCCGCCCTCGACGTGCCCGAGCGGCCGCTCGACGAGCTGCTGCCCGCGCGCCTGCGGCGCGCGGCGCCGCCCGAGCTGCCCGAGGTGGCCGAGCCCGAGATCGTGCGCCACTACAACGGCCTGTCGAAGCGCAACTTCGACCTCGACAGCGGCTTCTACCCGCTGGGCTCGTGCACGATGAAGCACAACCCGAAGCTGCACGAGCGGGTCGCCGCCCTGCCGGGCCACGCCCGCCTGCACCCGCTGCAGGCGCCCGCCCGCGCCCAGGGGGCGCTCGAGCTGATGTGGAACCTCGAGCGCGCCCTGTCGGAGATCGCCGGGCTGCCGCACGTCTCGCTGCAGCCGAGCGCCGGCTCGCACGGCGAGCTGGCCGGCGTGCTGCTCACGCGGGCGTACCACGCCGACCGCGGCGACGAGCGCACGCTGGTGCTGACCCCCGACACGGCGCACGGCACCAACCCGGCCACCGTGACCATGGCCGGCTACGAGGTCGTGAAGGTCGCCACCGCGCCCGACGGCGGCGTGGACGTGGAGGACCTGCGCCGCAAGGCCGACGGGCGCGTCGCCTGCCTCATGCTCACCAACCCCAACACGCTCGGCCTCTTCGACCCCAACATCGAGGAGATCGCGCGCATCGTCCACGACGCGGGGGCGACGCTCTACTACGACGGCGCGAACCTCAACGCGGTCATGGGCATCAGCCGGCCCGGCGACATGGGCTTCGACATCGTGCACTTCAACCTGCACAAGTCGTTCACCCAGCCGCACGGCGGCGGCGGGCCGGGGGCCGGCCCGATCGCGGTGTCCGACCGCATCGAGCCGTACCTCATGCGCCCGCGCGTCGTGCGCCGCGAGGACGGCGACGGCGTCCGCTTCGACCTCGACCACGAGGGTGAGCGCTCGATCGGCCGGCTGCGGGGCTTCCAGGGCAACTTCGGCGTGTTCGTGCGCTCCTACGCGTACATCCGCTCGCTCGGCGCCGCCGGGTTGCGCGAGGCGTCGGAGATCGCCGTGCTGAACGCCAACTACCTCATGGCGCTCATGCGCCGGCCGGAGATCGCGCCGCACCTGCCCGCCGCGTTCGGCGAGCGCTGCATGCACGAGTTCGTGCTCTCGGGCGCGCCGATGAAGCGGGAGCTCGGCATCCGCACCACCGACCTCGCCAAGCGGCTGCTCGACTTCGGCTACCACCCGCCGACCGTCTACTTCCCGCTCCTGGTCGAGGAGGCGCTGCTCGTGGAGCCCACGGAGACGGAGACCCGCGAGACGCTCGAGGCCTTCGCCGACGCGGTCGCCGAGATCCTGCGCGAGGCCGCCGAGGACCCGGAGATCGCGCGCAACGCGCCGTACGGCACGCCCGTGCGGCGGCTCGACGAGGCGGGCGCCGCGCGCTCGCCCGTCGTGCGCCAGCCGCCGCCGGCCTGAGCGGCGAGGCCGGCCCCGCCGGTCCCGCCGCGCGGGCGCCGCCGCCTCCCCGGCGGGGTGGTGCGCGGCGCCCCGCTCCGCGCATACGCTCGTGCGGCCATGCACGCCGCACTCCGCCGCTCGGACATCGCCGCCGCGCTCGCGTTCGTGGGGGAGGCGGCGGGCGCGGCCGACTCGGCGCAGTTCCGGCGCCACGTGCTGGAGGGGCTGCCCCGGCTCGTCCCGGCGTCGATGGTCTCCTACAACGACATCTCGCCCGGCGGCGAGCCGGTCCTGCTGCTCGACCCGCCGGACGCGATGACCCCCGAGCGGGTGCGCGACTTCCTGCGCCTCGCCGGCGAGAACCCGCTCATCCGCCACTACGCCCGCACCGGCGATCCGCGGCCCATGAAGATCTCCGACCTGATGGACCGGCGCACCTTCCGGCGCACTGAGCTCTACGCGACCGTCTACCGGCCGATGGGCGTCGAGTACCAGATGGCCGTCTCCCTGCCCGCCGCCCCGGGGGCGGTGGTGGGCATCGCCCTCAACCGGGACCGCCCGGACTTCGGGGAGCGCGACCGGGCGATGCTCGAGCTGCTGCGGCCCCACCTCGACCGCCTCCGCCGCGACGCGGCCACCCGCGAGGCCGAGCGGCTCGTCACCGCCGTGGTCGAGCGGGTGCTCGGCGACGGCGGCCGCGCGGCGCTGGCCGTGGGCCGCGACGGCGTCATCGACTTCGCGAGCGGCCGCGCGCTCGCGCTGCTGGCGGAGTACCTGCCGCCCGGGGCCGGCCCCGGGTCGCGCGCCGGACGGGGCGCCGGCGGCCTGCCGGCGCCGCTCGCCGCCTGGCTGCGCCGCGAGCGCGCGCGCGGCGGCCTCGACCCGGCCCGCGGCCTGGCGGTCGCCGGCCCCGGGGGGACCCTCGCCGCCCGGCTGCTGGCCGCAGCCGAGCCCGGCGGCCACGACGTCGTGCTGCTGGAGGAGCGCCGCGCCGGCGACGCCGTCGCCGGCCTCGTCGCCCTCGGCCTGAGCCCTCGGCAGGCGCAGGTGCTCGCCCTCGTCGCCGACGGGCGGACCAACGCCGCCGTCGCGGCCGCCCTCCACCTGAGCCCCCGCACGGTCCAGAAGCACCTCGAGCACGTCTACGAGCGGCTCGGCGTCCGGTCCCGCGCCGCCGCCACCGCCGTCGCCGTCCCCACCCTGGCGGGCGCCCGGCCGTCCTGAGGGGCGGGGGTCCCGCGGCCCGCGGGCCGCGCCGCTCACTTGGGCGATGCGACCCGCTCACTCGGGCACCCTGGGGCGGCGTGGCGGGACGTGCCCGGGCGGGCGGCCGCGGCGATGAGCGCTCGGGCATCCCGGCGGCGTGGCCGCGGATCGGCCCGGGTGGGTGGCCGTTCGTCGCTCCATCCGGCCGGCCTTCGGGCGCCGTGGGCCGCCCTGCTCGAGTGGGCGATCGAGGTCCGCCCACTCGAGCATCCCGGCCGCCGCGGGCCGCCCTGCTCAAGTGAGCGGAGGGTGGGCGCCCGATCGGGCATGTCGACCGCCGCCCGCGTCCACCCGGCTCCGCCGGCGGATCGAGGACGCCGGAATCGCCGGATACGCCGAACGGCGTATGGACGCGGGGGCCCCCGCCGGGTGACGCTCGTCGCGCCACCCGAGACGAGGTCCCGCCATGCAGCGTCCACGCATCCGCCGCCGCCTCCCGCTCGCCCTCGCCGCCGCGGCGGCGCTCGCGCTCGCGCCCTCCGCGAGCGCGGCGGAGACCGTCATGGCGAAGCTGGCGCCCTTCTCCGAGGAGCGCGCGCAGGGGGTCGCGGAGCGCACCGGTCTCGAGCTGGACGGGACGATCCCCGAGATCGGCTGGGCGGCCTACGTCGCCGACGACGACGTGGCGGCCGCGGAGGCGGCGCTGCGCGCGGACCCTGCGGTGTGGCGCATCGACCCGGTGGCGCCCGGCGGCGGCGGCGGGCCCGACCTCACGCCGAGCGACACGATCTTCACCCAGCCGGGCACGGTCGGCGCCGGCCAGCTCACCGCCTCGTGGAACTGGCACTGGACGATCACCAACTTCCCGGCCGCCTGGGACATCGCCCGGGGCGACGGGGGCACGCGGGTGCTCGTGATCGACAGCGAGTTCGACACGGAGCACCTGGAGCTGAAGTCGAAGCTCCTGACGGGCCGCAACTTCGACTCGGGGACGCCGGCCTACGGCACGACCTCGGTCCGCGCCAACGACCTCGACCTGACGACCCTGCACGGCTCCCACGTGGCGGGCCTGGTGGCGGCGGTCAGCGACAACGCCAACGGGGTGACCGGCGCCTGCTTCGACTGCGTGGTGATCCCGTACAAGATCAGCCTCCGCGGCGGGCCGGTGGGGGCGCCCCAGGCGAGCGAGTCGAAGTTCGTCCGCGACTTCGCCGAGGCGCTGAGCGACGCCGCGGTGCGCACCGACGTGCGCGTCATCAGCATGTCGCTCGGCACCGACCGCCTGCACCAGCCGATGCAGGACGCCGTCGCCCTGGCGTTGAGCCGCGGCAAGGTGCTGGTGGCCTCGTCGGGCAACGGCCAGCTGACCAACCCCGGCGTGCCGAACTACCCGGCGTCGTTCCCCGGCGTGATCGGCGTGGGCGCCACCCAGCCGGACGACAACATCGCCCCCTTCAGCACCAACGGCGACTTCGTCGACGTCTCCGCGCCGGGCCACGGCATCCTCTCCACCTGGGACATCCGGATCCCGCCGGACGCCGCGCCGCCGGTCACGGCGCCGACCCACGGGGTGGGGTTCACGAACCTCTCGGGGACGTCGATGGCCACGCCGATCGTCGCCGGCCTGGCGGCGCTGATGCTGCAGCTGCGGCCGGACCTCTCCGCGCCGGAGGTGCAGGGCCTGCTCGAGGCGAGCGCCACCGACCTGGGCGCCCCGGGCAAGGACAACGTGTTCGGCGCCGGCCGCATCGACGCCGTCCGCGCGCTGCGCGCCGCCCAGGGCTTCACGCGGCCGGCGCCGCCGCCCCCGCCGCCGGACGGCCGGCCCGCGGCGCGCTTCTTCTGGTCCTGCACGGTGGGCGCCAGGAGCGTCGCCGCGGGCCGGCGGGGCTTCGCGCCCGCCAGGCGCGGGCAGCGGCTGCGCTGCACGGGGCGCACGCAGCCGGCGGTGCGCAGGGCGCGCCTGGAGATCCAGCGCTTCGCGGCCCGCCGCGGCTGGGTGCGCATCGGCCGGGTGACGACCAACAACCGGGGCCGCTTCGGCTTCACCCGCCGGCTGACGACCCTCGGCAACTGGCGGGTGCGGGTCGCCTACGGCGGCGACGCGCGGCTGCGCCCGTCCGGCTCGCTCGCGGTGAAGGTCGCCGCGACGCCGCGGCGCGCGCGCTAGCCGGCGACGGCCGGCGCGGGGGCCACCGGCTCGCCGGCCGCCGCGACCGGACCGCCGGCCGCGGGGACGGCCTCGGCCGCCGGCCGGGCCAGGAGGAAGCCCTGCCCGTAGGGCACGCCCAGCTCGCGGAGCGTCGCGAGCTCGTCGTCGCTCTCGATGCCCTCGGCCACGATCTCCGCGCCGAGGTCCTTCTCGAGGGTGACCATCGAGCGCACGAGCGCCCGCTTGGCGTGGTCCATGTGGATGTCGTGGATCAGCGAGCGGTCGATCTTGATGTAGTCCGGCGCGAGCTGGGTCACGTGGCGCATGGAGGCGTGCCCGGCGCCCGCGTCGTCGATCGCCACCAGCGCGCCGCGGCCCCGGTAGTCGGCGAGCCGGGAGGAGAGCCGCGCGTAGTCGCCGACCGCCTCGTGCTCGGTGATCTCGATCACGACCCCGTCGAGGTCGCCGTCGCCCAGCGCGGCGTCCATCTCGGGGGCGAGGATCGCGTCCGGGCTCATGTTGACCGACAGGTAGGCCCCCGCGGGGATCGTGCCGCGCAGGCGCATGGCGCGCCGGACGCACTCCACCTCGATCTCCAGGCCCAGGCCGACGGCGTGGGCCTCGGCGATCCACCGGTCGGGCGGCCGCTGGGGCTCGGCGCGGAAGCGCGAGAGCGACTCGAAGCCGACCGTGCGGCCGTCGTCGAGGGCCACGATCGGCTGGAAGACCGTCGTGATCGTCTCGGGCGCGGCGAGCAGCTCGATGATCGAGTCGCGGCGCTGGGCGAGGGAGGCCGTGTAGCCGGCGGCGAAGTCCACCCCGTCGAGGTGACCGCGGTCGAAGGCCACGACCCGGCGGCGGCCCGCCTTGGCGGCGCCGAGGCCCTCCTCGGCGGCGGCCATCGCGTTGACCGCGTTCTCGGCGTCGTCGGGGAGCACGACGAAGGTCGCCCGGGCGGTCAGGCCGCCGCTGTTGCCGGCCGCGATCGCCTGCACCATCTCGGCCAGGCGGCGGCCGCTCTCGGCGTCGTGGCCGATGCCGATCCAGGCGAAGCGGTCGGCGCCCAGGCGGCCCCAGACGCCGCCGGTCAGCTCGGAGGCCTCCAGCCGGCCCGCGAGGTCCGCGAGCAGCCCGTCGCCGGCGCCGTAGCCGTGCTGCGCGTTCCACCGGGCGAAGCCGTCGAGGTCGACCGCCACCAGCAGGGCGCGCCGGCCGCTGTCGGCGGCCTGGACCACGCCGCCCACGTGGCGGGTGAACGCCTTGTGCTCGAGGAAGCCGGAGAGCGGGTCCGTCTCGCTGCTGTCGTGCTCGCGCAGCAGCACACGCAGGCGCCACAGCAGGAGGACGGCGAGCGCCCAGATGACCGGGCGCGCGGCGGGGACGATCAGCACGCCGGCCGGGCCGGACAGGGCGAGGCCGATCGCCGCCAGCAGGGTCTTGGTCGGGCCCATCACCGCCCGCGCCTCGGTGACGCGGATCGGCCGGCGGGCCGCCAGGGCCATGAGGGCCATGGCGAGCAGGTAGCCGCCGTAGGCGGAGCCGGCGATCGCGATGCTGAAGCCGCGGGTGACCAGGTAGGTGACGGCGGCGTCGGTCAGGGCGAGGGCCGAGAACGACATGGAGAACCACACGAGGGCCGACCGGCGCGTGAAGGACGAGCGGCGCATCGCGTTGTAGAGCGCCGCGATCAGCAGCAGGTCGAGCGCGACCGGGATCAGCAGCGCGACGTTCTGCGCCGCGGGCAGGGAGCCCTCCCACAGCGTGCCGACCACGATCACCGCCATCAGGCCGAGGATCGAGAGCTCGATCGCCCAGCCGTCGAGCCGCTCGCGCCGCGTCTCGGCGAGGGCCGGCTGGCGCAGGAGCCACAGCGCCCGGTACCAGAAGGGGTAGGCGGCGAGGAAGCCGATCTGCGACCAGGCCGCCGGGCTGGCGATGTCGCCGCCCGTGGCGAGGAACGCGACGTAGGGCAGGCAGCCGAGGGCCCAGGCGAGCAGCCCGTGGCCGAACAGCCGCCAGACGATCGCCTCGACGCCGGCCGTGCGGCCCGCGGCGCGGCGCGCCGCGACCACCCCGATGGCGGCCAGCAGGCTCGGCAGCATCACCCCGATGGCGGCCGTGAGGCGCACCGGCATGGCGCCGGCCTGCGCGAGCGCGACGATCGTGCCGACCACCGCGAGGCCCGCAGCGAGCGCGCCCAGGGTCCTCCGATCCTCGGCGGAGACGGGCGGAGCGCTTCGGGGCGGAGCGTTCACAGGGCTGCCATCGGCAGCCGGGGCGCTCCGCCTGAGGACCGCGCCAGCGGACGACGCGCCGCGCGGGCCCCGATCAGGCCGCGGCGCGCGTCCCGGCGCGACCGAGGATGCGCGCGAGGACGTCCGGGTGGCGCAGCGCGAGCAGCTCGACCTGGGCGGCCAGGGTGTCGACCACCGGCCCCTCGTCGAGCAGCTCGCCCAGCCACGGCGCGGGGTAGGGCCGGTGCGAGCGGCGGTCGCGCAGCCACGACGGCTGGGTCTCCGTGACGAGCGCGTCCATGGTGCGCTGGAGCGACGTCGCCCGCTGCGCGGTGTGCTCGAGGATCTCCGTCCCGGACGTGCGCAGCAGCACCGCCGGCGCCTCGTACAGCGGGCGGACCCCGGAGATCTCGCAGGTGCCGAGCATCGCCCCGTAGAAGCGGGCGCTCTCGGGCGTGACCGCGATCACCACGTGCGCCGTGGGGTCGGTGACGATCGTGAGCCGCGAGATCGCGGCGGCGAGCCGCATCATGATGCGGCGGGTGTGCCGCCGGGCGTCGCCGCGCACCGAGAGCGAGCCGCCCTCGAAGAGGCGCCCCGCCCGGGCGCGCAGCGCGTCGTTCTCCTCCGCGAAGGCCCGGTCCGAGGGCAGGCCGAAGGGCCCGTCGGCGATGAGGGCGCAGGCGCCCACGGCGCGGCCGTCCATGCGGGCCAGCACGAAGGCCGTCCCGGGGTTGAGGTACGAGGCGTGCATGCGGCGGCCCGACCGGCGGGGCGCCATGTAGCCGGCCTCGACGAAGCCGTCGTGGATCACCTCCAGCGCCTCGTCCACGTCCTCGGCGCGGTCGGTGAGCACCACGTCGATCTCGAGGAGCTCGTCCGGGGCTGCGGCGGGCGCGGCGGGCGCGAGCGGCATCGCGCTCGTGGGGCTCATGACGTCCTCCTGCCGACGTACGCCGGCTTGTGCTGGAAGTCCCCCGCCTCGTGGAACGGGTACTCGCGGTAGCCGTGCACCCCGACCCGCGCGGGCGCGCCGGCGGCGGCCGAGGCCATGTGGCGCAGCGCGGGCTCCATGCCCGGCCCGGGCTGCGCCCCCTCGCGCAGCTGCACGTGGAGCGCCGGCAGCCCCTCCTCGGCCGCGATCCGGAACCGCCCCGTCAGCGCGCCGGCGTGGGCGGCGTTGGCGAACAGGCCCTCCTTCACGAGCTCCGGCCGCAGGCTCCAGCCGTCGCAGGTCACCGCGGAGCCGTGCCGGCCCCAGAGGGCGACCACCGGGCGGTCGAGCCGGACCTCCGCGCCGGTCTCTGCCAGCGCCGCGTTGACGGCGTCGGCGGAGAGGATCTGGGCCTCGTCCTCGAGGTCGTAGCGCACGAGCGGCAGCAGGCGGCGGGTCAGCGCGGTGAGCACGAGGCTCGAGGTGCCGTCCTCGCGCGGGCGCTCCTCCACGTAGAGCCGGTTGGGGTCCCAGGCGAGCAGGGAGGGCGTGTACCCCGGGTCGTCGCCGAGCAGCGCCCGCCGGGCGAGCGGCCCGTCGAGGGCCTGCCGGGCGGCGCGCAGGGCGGGGGTCTCGTGCAGCACGTGCAGCCCGACCTCCGCGGCGCCCATCGACACGAGGACCCCCGTGCGAGCCGGGGAGCCGTCGGTGAAGCCGAAGAGCTGCGACACGTGGCGCCGCCAGCTCTCGGCCACCCACTCGCCGCCCACGAAGCAGGCGGCCACGCCGTCGGCGAAGCCGGGGCCCCGCTCGCGCAGCGCGCGCTCGCCCAGCTCCTTCAGGAACAGCGGCTCGGCCGCGATGACGACCCGGTCGAAGCCGGCCCCGGCCCGGCCGAGCAGCTCGAGGGCCATCTCGAGGTGCACGGACGGGGTCGCCACGGTGGCGAGCCGGGTCGGGATGGCGATGCCCATCGGCAGGCAGTTGAGGATCAGCGTCGGGCTGTCCTCGGATCCGCCGAGCGAGCGGAGCAGGAGGTCGAACGTGCGCTCCTGCGCCCGCCGCTCGGAGCGCGACGTGACCCCGACCGAGAAGAGTCCCGTCGCGCCGCTCGACGTGAGCAGCTCGGCCGCGTCCGAGACGCGGCCGCCGTCGAGCCAGAACTCGATGTGGTCGCCGAAGACGGAGCGCTTGTCCGTGTAGGGCACCTGGGAGAGGCGCGTCACCAGCCGGTGGTCCACCCCGAGCCGCTCGAGATGGGCGCGGTAGCCACGCGAGGTGAGCGCGGCGCGCCGGAACGTCCGGAGCGCGGCCCGCTCGCCCGCCGTGAGCGGAGTCTCCGCGCCGTTCATGCGACGCTCCTCCGCGGTCGATCTCTGCACCGTCACCCCTCCGAGTACGCGATCCGTTCGGGGGTCACGCTATGACCGGGTCACCCGCCGATCATGGTCAGAATTGACCATCGTTCCGCGACCGGTGGGCGTCCCAGGACCGACGGAATCGCCGAACGGCGGGCACGGTGATCGCTCAGTACGCGCGCCGCGCGCCGGGGGCGGGCAGCACGCCCAGCTCGCGCGCGGCGTGGACCGCGGCGGTGCGGTTCGAGACGCCCAGCTTCGCGTTGATGCCGACCAGGTGACGCGCCACGGTGCGCTCGCTGATGAACAGGCGCTCGCCGATCTCGCGGTTGCGCAGGCCGAGCGCGAGCAGCTCCAGCACCTCCAGCTCGCGCGGCGACAGGCCGGCGCCCGGGGCCACCGCCGCGCGCGCCCGCGTGGGGATGCGGCGGCCGATGGCGCGCAGCCGCGCCTCCGCGCGCCGCCGCCAGCCGTCGGCGCCCATCGCCGCGAAGTCGCCGCGGGCCGCGAGGAGGTCGTCGGCGGCCCGGTCGGTGCCCGGCTCCGTCAGCCCGGCGGCGAAGCGGGCGCGGGCCGCCCACCAGCGCAGCCCGAGGCCCTCGAACGCCGCGGAGGCCTGGCGCAGGCGCGACGCGCCGCGCCGCCCGCCCGCCAGGCCGCCCTCGGCGTACGCGAGCGCCGCCGCCGCGAGGGGCGCCCCGCCGCCGGCGATCTCGGCCAGGGCGCCCGTGCAGCCCTCCGCGTCCGGCCGGGGCAGCACCTCGGCGCCGGCCGCCAGCAGCAGCACCGACAGCAGCCGGTCGTCGGTCCCGCTCCAGGCCTCGAGGGCCCGGCGCACCGCGGCGGCGCCCTCCGCGTCGTCGCCCGCGGCGTGGGCCGCCAGCGCGTGCCCCGTGGCGGCCGGGGCGATCTGCTCGAACAGGTGCGGCGCGCCCTCGGGGCTCGCGGTGAGCGCCCGGTAGCGGCCCAGGGCGTCCTCGATGCGCCCCTCCGCCAGCAACAGCCAGGCCGTGCCCGGCTCGGCGGGGGAGGGGGGCTCCACGCCGAGCTGCGCCCAGCCGCCCGCGGCGCGTTCCAGCTCGCGCCGCGCGTCGGGCAGCTCGCCGGCCGCCGCCAGCGCCTCGCCCAGGTTGCCCGACAGCACCAGCTCGTGCTCCACGATGCCGAGCTCGCGCGCCATCGCCACGCCCTCGCGGGCGCGCGCGGCGGCGTCGTCGGGGCGGCCCAGCGCGAGCAGCACGTGGCTCTCGTAGATCATCGCCAGCGTGGCGTTGCGGCGGGCCGCGCCGGCCGCCCGGGCGCCCTCGCGCCGCGCGCCGCCCAGGTGCAGCAGCCCGCCCGGCGCCCCGCGCCCGCTCTCGGCCATGCCCATGAAGATCAGCGCGCGCGTGGCCACCTCGCCGGCGCCGGCGTCGCCCGCCTCGCCCCGCGCCTCGCCCGCCAGCGCCATGGCCTCGCCGAAGCGCGAGGTCATCACCGCCATGCCGGCCGCCTGCGTCAGGGCCTCGGCGCGCTCGGCCGACGGCGCCCCGCCGGCGTCGCGGCTGGTGGCCAGGTGCGCCTGCAGGTTGCGCAGCGCGGCGTCGTGCTGGCCGGCCGCCCAGCGCGCGCTCGAGGCCGCGGTGGCGCTCGCCAGCGCCGCCTCGCGCTCGCCGGCGGCCCAGCGGCCGTCGGCGGCCTCCTCCAGCGACGCCGCGGCCTCGAGCCACGCCGACAGGTCGAGCAGGGCGAGTCCCCGCTCGTGCAGCGCGTCGAGGCGCGCGGCCTCGCCGAGCGCATCGTCCCACCAGGCCAGGGCGCGGGCGGCGTGGCGCAGGGCGCCCTCCGGGTCGCCCGCCTCCCGGGCCCGGCGGGCCGCCCGGGTGCCGTAGGCGACGACGCCGGCCTGGTCGGACGCGCCGATCGCGTGGCGCAGCAGCTCCTCCGGCTCGTCGCCGGCGGCGCGCGCCGCCACGAGGGCCGCCGCGTGGCGGCGTCGCAGCTCGGCGCCCCCGAGCTCCTGGCGCAGCACCTCGCGCACCACGCGGTCGCCGAAGCGCCACCGGGCCCGCGGCGGGCCCGGGAGCTCCTCGAGCACCCCGGCGCCCGTCAGCGCGTCGAGCCGGCGCTCGAGGTGCGCCGCGGGCTGGCCGCAGATGCGCGCCAGCACGGCCGGCGTCGTGGGCTCCCCCGCGACCGCCACCCACCCCGCGACGTCCACGGTCACGGGGTCGAGCGGCTCCAGCCGCGCGAGCGCCCAGGCGCGCAGCGCCGGCGGCACCGGCAGGGGCGCGTCGCCGCCGGGCCAGTGGCGGGCCGCGTGGGCGAGCGGCACGATCCGCCCCGGGAGCCCGTCGCCGAGGCGCGCCACCGCCCGCGCGGCGGCGTCGTCGAGCGATGGGGCGACGCTCGCGGCGAGCCGGGCGGCCGCGTCCTCCGGCAGGCGCTCGAGCACCAGCGTCGGCACCTCGCCGGCCACCTCGCGCGCGGTGATCACGGCGAGCGCCCGCGAGCCGCCGAGCCGGCGCGCAAGCTCGCGCGGCAGGTCGCGCTGGCCCGGGCGGTCGCCGAGCAGGATCACGATCGGCCGGATGCGCGCCGCCCACGTGGGATCGCGCGTGTGGCCCGCGGCGAGGAGGGCGTCCCGCAGGGCCGCCAGGCCGGGGCCCGGCGCGTCGGCCGAGACCACCGCGGCGCCGTCCAGCGCCAGGCGCTGGGCCAGCTCGCGGGCCATCCGGGTGGCGCCCGCGCCCGGCTCGCCGGCGATCACGACGACGCCGGGGCGCTCGCCGGCCGCGGCCATCAGCCGGCGCAGGGCGTCGTCGCGGCCGACCAGGGGCGGCGGCGCGGCGAGGTATTCCGAGGGCGTCCCGGCCACCGCCGGATGCTATGGCGGGAACGCCCGCGCGGCATCACCCGTCCGGCCAGGCGCGCCCCCTCCGGCCGTCGCGGCTGGCAGGATGCGCGCCATGCCCCTCCCCGGCCTCGCCCCGCAGGTCGTCGACGTCGGCGGCTCGGCCGTCGCGCTGTCGGCCGGCGGCGAGGGCCCGCCGCTGCTGCTGCTGCACGGCTACCCGCAGACGCGGGCCTGCTGGCACAAGGTGGCGCCCGGCCTGGCGGAGCGGTTCACGGTGGTGGCCGCCGACCTGCGCGGCTACGGGGACAGCGCCAAACCGCCGGGCGACCCGGCCCACGAGCGCTACTCGAAGCGGGCGATGGCCGGCGACCTGGTCGGCGCGATGCGGGCGCTGGGCCACGAGCGGTTCGCGGTCGCCGGGCACGACCGCGGCGGGCGGGTCGCGCACCGCATGGCGCTCGACCACCCGGACGTCGTCACCCGGGCGGCGGTGCTCGACATCGTGCCCACCCGGACGCTGTTCGCCCGCACCGACCAGGCGTTCGCGACCGCCTACTACCACTGGTTCTTCCTCATCCAGCCCGACGGGCTGCCGGAGACGATGATCGGGCGCGACCCCGAGTGGTTCCTGCGCGAGACCCTGCGCCGCTGGTCGGGGACGGCGGAGCCGCTCGACGAGTCCGCGATCGCCGGGTACGTGCGGGCCTTCAGCGATCCGGCGGCGATCCACGCCTCGTGCGAGGACTACCGCGCGGCGGCCTCCATCGACCTGGAGCACGACGCGGCGGACGCCGGCGCGCGGGTGCGCTGCCCGCTGCTGGTCCTGTGGGGCGAGCAGGGGCGGATGCACGCCCTGTACGACGTGCTCGCGGCCTGGCGCGAGGTTGCGGACGACGTGCGCGGGCGGCCCGTCCCCGGCGGCCACTTCTGTCCCGAGGAGGCACCGCGGGAGACGCTCTCGGAGCTTCTGGCGTTCTTCGCCCCCGTGGGCGCGGACTGAACGTTCGGCGAGTCGTCGGACGGGGCTCTGTCGCTTATGTTCAGCCACGGAAGCGAAAGCGATGACGGAGCGTCCGTGAGGTCCCCCCGCCGATGATCACCATGCGGCCGCGTCGCGCGGCGCCCGCCGGGCTCATCGCCGCAGACGGCGAGGCGGCGCTCGTGCGCAGGATCGGCAGGGGCGACGAGGCGGCGTTCGAGGCGCTCTTCGACCGCTACCGCGACCCGATCCACCGCTACTGCCGGGCGGTGCTGCGGCACGAGCAGGACGCCGAGGACGCGTTCCAGGCGACGATGATCCGCGCCTACCGGGCGCTGCGGCGCGGGGCCGAGGCGCTCGCCGTGCGCCCGTGGCTGTTCCGCATCGCCCACAACGAGTGCATGCGCCTGGCCGGCGCGCGCCGCGACCACGCCGGGCTGAGCGGGGAGGAGCGGGCGCCGGGCTCGCCCGCCGAGCTCGCCGAGACGCGCGAGGAGCTCGCGCAGCTGCGCCGCGACCTGCTCGCGTTGCCCGACCAGCAGCGCGCCGCGCTGGTGCTGCGGGAGATGAGCGGCCTCTCGCACGCCCAGATCGGCCAGGCGCTCGGCACGACCTCGGACGCCGCCAAGCACCTCATCCACGAGGGCCGCACCTCGCTCGGCGAGTTCGCGGCGGGCCGCTCGCTGGCGTGCGGCGACGTGCGCCGGCGGATCTCCGACGGCGACGGCCGCGTGCTGCGCGCCCGCTCCGTGCGCTCGCACCTGCGCGGCTGCGACGCGTGCCGCGAGTTCCGCGAGGCGATCGGCCGCCGGCCGCGCCAGCTCGCCGCGCTCTTCCCGGCGCTCCCCGCGGTCGCGGCGCAGCGCACCCTCGCCGAGGTGCTGGCCGCGTTCGGCGGCGGCGGGCCGGGGGCGCTCGCGGCGGGCTCGGGCGCCGGCCTCGGCGCGAAGGCGATGGTCGCCTGGGTGGCCGCGGGCGCGCTCGTCGTCTCGGGTGGGGCGCTGCTGCCGACCCTGCCCGCCGGCGGCGGTCCCGACGCGGCCGACGCCGCGCCGTCGCAGGGGGCGGGGGGCGCCTCGACCACCTCGATGGCCGGGGCGGCGGCCTCCGCCGCGGCCCCCGCGGCCGGCCCCGCCGGGGCGCGCGGGACGGCGCCCGCCCGGGCGGGCAGCGTGGAGCCGTCGGCGGCCGGCGGCCCGGAGCCCGCGCCGGCGCCCGTCGGCGACCCCGAGCCCGGCGACGCCTCCGGCCCGCCCGCCGACCCGCCGGCCCCGGCCCCGTCCGGCGGCGGCGACGCGGCGCCGGACGGCGGGCCCGCCGTCCGCGCGGCCGAGGCCACCCGCGACACCGCCGCCGCGCCCCCGCCCGTCTCGGTGACCGTCGGCTCGCCGCCGGGCGGCGGCGCCGAGGTCGGCGCGAGCCTCTCCGTGCCGCTGCCGGTCGCCCCGGTGACGGCCGACGCGCAGGTGTCGGTGACGCCCGACTCGGGCGTCGCCGTGGGGGCCGAGGCGACCGTCGCCACCCCGGTCGCGCCGGTGGAGGTCCGGGCCGGTGTCACCGTGGGCGGCGGATCGACCGCCTCCGTGCGGCTCGAGGCGGCGCCGGCGCTCGGCCTGCCGCCCGTCGAGGTGACCGTCCCGAGGCTGCTCGGCCGCTGAGGCGCCGGGCCCCGGGCGAGGGCTACGTGCCGGGGGGCGGCGGCGCGGGCCCGCCCGAGGAGGTGGCCGGCGGGGCGCCGCCGCCGTCCGTCCGGGCGGGCGCCCGCGGAGCGGTCGGCGCCGGCTGCTCGCGGGTCGTGCCGCCGCGGTCCGTCCGGGGCTCCTGCCGGCGCGGCTCGTCGGGCTCGGGCTCCGGCGCGTCGGGGCCCACCCTCACGTACGCGTCCTGGGCGTCGTAGGTCCAGGTGTAGGTCTCGTCGCGCTTCAGCTCCGAGCCGGCCCACACCGTGCGCGTGTAGGTGACCGTGAACCCGGGGCCGCCCATCTCCTGCTCGACCACCCGCTCGCCGGGCTCGAGGTCGTCGTCGACCGTCTCGTGGATCTCGGGCTGCACGATGTTCGTCTGCTCGCTCGTCTCGGTCTCCACCCGCCGTCCCAGCGGGGAGGAGAAGAGGCGGATCGTGATCGCCGAGTCGGTGGCCGTCGCGTCGATCAGCACCGCGGCGTCCCAGTCGTTGTCGACGATCAGCTCGGGCCCGCCGAAGGACACCGTCGCCTCGCGCCCCTGCGGGTAGCGCGAGATCCAGAACTGGTGCGGGGTGTGGTCGACGATCGCGAGGCCGGCGAAGAAGGCGGCGTTGAACATGGTCGTGGCGACCTGCGAGACGCCGCCGCCGACGGCGTCCTCCAGGCGCCCCGCGGCGATCTGCGGCGCGGCGACGAAGCCGCGCTCCTCCGTCCGCCGGCCGAGCGCGTCGTTGAGCGAGAAGCGGCCGCCCGCGGGGATGACGTAGCCGTCGAGCAGCTCCGCGGCGCGCTGGATGTTCTGCACCCGCGGCTCGCAGCACGAGTAGGGCGTGGTGTACTCGGCGACCTGCTCGGTGATGCGCAGGGCGCGCGCCTGGGCCGTGGTGCGCCCGGGCTTCGTCACCTTGAAGCGGGCGCGCACGGCGGCCGTCCCCGGCTGGGAGGTGATGGCGGCGGCGATGGCCTGCATGTCGAGCGAGCGGCCGATCCGCGAGGGCACGAGCCGCACCGACGAGCCACTGACCACGAACGTCGCGTCGCGCGCCTCGCGCTCGCGGGTCTCGAAGGCCGGCGCGATGTCCTCGTACAGCACGGCGGGGTCGAGCAGCACCCGCAGCTCGGGCGGGCGCGGCTGGAAGCGCAGCGCCGAGCGGAGCACCTCCGGCTCGATGGTGACGCCCTTGCCCTGGAGGGTCACCTCGACCGGCTGCGCGACGATCGCGAGGGCCTGCTCGCGGGCCGCCTCGGCGGCCGCGTCGCCGACCGCCGGGGCCAGCGGCCCCAGCTCGAGCTCGATGCGCTCGGGCAGGCGGGCGATCCGCTCGCGCAGCGCCCGCGGGTCGACGCCGAAGCCCACGGCCGACCGGCGCACGACGATGTCGTCGTCGGTCACCTCGAGTGCGGCGGCGCGGGCCGGCGTGTTGAGCCCCCGGGTGACGTCGCCCACCACCTCGCCGACGGCCCCGCGGTCGAGCGTGAACTCGATCGGGATGTCGCGGGTCTCGCCGAGCCCGACCAGCGACATCAGGCGGCCGCCGAGCCCGCGGCCGTCGAGCGCGCGGTCGACGGCGCGGCGCACCTGGGGGCGTGCCCTGAGGCTCCGCGGCGTGACGCGCAGGCGGTAGTCCGCGTCGTCGGCGCGGACGATCTCGACGGGCCGGCTCATCAGCTCCCGGGCGCGTCGCCGCACGACGCGAGCGATCTCGTCGCGGCCGAGGCCGGCCACGTCCACGCCCGCCACGCGCACGCCGTCCGGCGCGCCGTCGCCCCCGGCGCCCGCGAGCGCCACGCCCACGCCGAGCACCGCCGCGGCCAGCGCGATCCCGGCCAGCACGAGGCCCCTTCGCGCTCGCGTGGTCACGTCGTTGCGGTCGTCTGCGGGACGGCGGGCACCTCGTCGTCGTCGCGCCGGCTGGTCGCCGCGCACCCCCCGGGCGGCGGGTCGTCCGCAGTCTGACCGAGACCGGCGGACGGCGCCCTCGCGCCCCGGCGCGACGCCCGATCCGTCGCGAAGAGCGCGCAAGGCTACCCGATCGTCGCGGATCCGCAAGTCGTCGGCTGCTGGTGCATGCGTGCCCGGTCTCCCGCGACGTGCGCGATCAGGCCCGCGGCCGCCGGTGCCGATGGGGCGGCATGCGCCCGCTGTCGCCCGCCGCGTTCGAGCTCCGCGCGGCCGGGGCCGCGCTGCTGGCGGCCGCCGCGGCGCTCGGCGCGGGACCGGTCTGGGCGGGCGGCGCGCGGGCGGCCGGCCTCGGCCTGTGCGCCGCCGTCGCGGTGATCGCCCTGCGCGGCGCGGCGGCGCTGCGGCGGGCGACGCGGCTCGCCCTGCCGGTGCTGCCGGCGTGGGAGCTCGAGCCGGCGCGGGCCACGCTGGCCCGGGTGGCGCTGGCGCACGCCGCGCCCGCGACGGCCGGCGCCGCCGTGGCCGGCCACCTGCTGCGCGACCGCGCGCCCGGCGCGCCCGCCGCCGCCGCGGGCGCCCTCGCCGGCGCCGGGCTGGCCGTGCTCCTCGGCGCCGCGCGGGTGCGGCGCGCCGAGCGCGCGCTGGGGCGACGGCTGCTGCGCGAGCCCGGCGCCGGCCTCCCCCTGGGCCGGCGCTCGTTGCACCTCGAGCCGCTCCTGCCGGCCCACGGACCGCGCCGCAGCGGGCCCGCGCCCTGGACGGCGCACCGCCCGCCGGCCCCGCCGCGCGGGGCCGCCATCGAGCTGGAGCCCGCCAACGGGGCGTCGCGGCACCCCGTGGGCGTGCGCACGCCGCGCCTGCCCCCGGGCATCGGGGGCGCGTCCCGCCCGAGCGGCTAGGCGCCCCCGCCCGGCGCGTCGTCCGGGCCGTCGCCGTCCCTGGTGCGGCGGATGATGAGCGTGCGGTTGCGCACCTCGACCTCGCCGGCCTCGCTCAGGCGGCGCAGCGCGATCGTGACCGACTCGCGCACCGCGCCGACCATCCCCGCCAGCTCCTGGTGGGTCAGGCGCAGGTCCAGGCGGATGCCGTCGGGCGTCACCCGCCCCCACCGGTCGGCGAGCTGGCGCAGCTTGAGGGCGAGGCGCCGCTCGACCCGCGGCTCGAGCGCGATGGCCACCGCGAGCTCGCGGTCGGCGATCTCCGCGGTCAGCACGCGGACGAGGTTGCGCGCCAGGGTGGGGTCGCGCAGCCACGCGTCCAGCCGGGCGCGGTCGACCAGGTAGAGCAGCGAGTCCTCGATCGCGAACGCCCGCACCCGGGCGCCCGCGGCCCAGGGGTCGGAGGGCCGCACGAGCACGTCGCCGTCCTCCAGCATCCCGATGGTGCGCGAGCGGCCGTCGCCGGTCAGCACCACCAGGGCGAGCCGCCCGGCGCCGACCAGCGCGCAGACGGCGTCGGTGGCGTTGACCGCCACCTCCTCGCCCGCGGCCAGCCGGAGGGTCGCCGCCTCGTCGACGGCGGCCGCCACCGCGTCGTCGCCGAGCCCGGCGAAGAGCTCGATCGCGCGCAGGGCGGGCGGCGCGCTCACGCGGTCTTCTCCACCACCAGCGCGACGGCGGCCACGGCGTTGACCGTGGCGTGCGCCGCCACCGCCGAGCGGTAGCCCCAGCGGCGGTAGACGAGCGCCAGCACGAGCCCCGTGGCCACGAGCGAGATCGCGCGCGGCCAGATGTAGTACGCGTCGAAGTGGGCGGCGCCGAAGGCCAGAGAGGTCAGCAGCGCGGCGGGCCAGAAGCGCAGCCGCGCGAGCAGCCCGCGCAGCAGCAGGCCGCGGAACAGCAGCTCCTCGCCGAGCGGGGCGAGCACCACCAGCGACACCACCAGCAGCGCGAGGTGCCACGGCTCGGAGCCGACGATCTCGAGGTCCTCGAGGCGCCGCTCCACGGTGGGGTCGATCGCCGCCCCGGTCGCCACGACGATCGCGGCGCCCACGAGCAGCGCGAGCCCCACCGCGACGCCGAGGCCGACCGGTGCCACGCCGCCCGGCCCGCCCACGGCGGCCCGCCGCTCGCCCGCCGGCAGGCGCCGCCACAGCAGCCACCCGAAGGCCAGCAGCAGGGCGGAGGTCGCGACGGTGACCACCGCGCCCAGCGAGTCGTCCGACATCGGCGTGGCGGTGAGGACGCCGGCCGCCACGATGGCGATGGCGAAGGCGGCCACGACCGCGAGCAGCGGGGCGGCGACCCGCCACCCGAACGCGGGTCCGGGGGCGTCCGGCCGTCCCGGCCCCGGCGGCGGGGCCGGCGGGGGCGGGGGGGACGGCGCGTCGAGCGTGCTCACCGGGGCCAGTCTACGGACCTGCGCTCGGCGGCCGGCGCGCCGGTCAGCCGATGCCGATCGCGGCGCGCACCTTGGCCAGCAGGCGGCCGGCGCGCTCGCGGGCCCGCTCGGCGCCCCCCGCGAGGATCGCGTCGAGCTGCGCCCGGTCGTCCATGAGCTCCTCGTACCGGCCGCGCGGCCCGCCGAGCACCTCCTCCAGCCGGTCGGCGAGCAGGTCCTTCATCTCGCCCCACCCCATGCCGCCCGCCAGCAGCCGCGCGCGGACGGCCTCCCGGTCGGCCTCGCCCGCGAACTGCCGGTAGACCGCGAACAGGTGCGACGAGTCCGGGTCCTTCGGCTCCTCCACCGGCGTGCTGTCGGTCTTCATCCGGCGTACGAGCTTGCGCATCCGCTTGGCGTCGGCGAAGAGCGGGATCGTGTTGTCGTAGGACTTGCTCATCTTGCGCCCGTCGAGGCCCGGCATGGTGTGCTCGCCCTCGTCCTGGGCGGTCACGTGCTCGGGGAGCGTGAACGCGAAGCGGTCGCCGTAGGCGAGGTTGAACCGCTCGGCGATGTCGCGGGTGTACTCGACGTGCTGCACCTGGTCCCGCCCCACCGGGACCACGTCGGCCTCCATCACGAGGATGTCCGCCGCCATGAGCAGCGGGTACTCGAACAGCCCCATGCTGACGCCCGCGTCGAGGTCCTCGACGCCCGCCTCGCGGTTGCGGTCGCGGGCCGCCTTGTAGGCGTGGGCGCGGTTCATGAGGCCCTTCGCCGTGAGGCACGACAGCACCCACTGCAGCTCGAACGTCTCCGGGACGTCCGACTGGCGGTAGAGCGTGACGCGCTCGGGGTCGAGGCCGCAGGCGAGCCACGAGGCGGCCACCGAGCGGGTGTAGGCGTCGAGCTCCGCGCGATCGCGCACCGTGGTGAGCGCGTGGTAGTCGGCGATGAAGTAGCAGGCGTCGTAGGTCTCGGCCAGCTCGATCGCCGGGCGGATGGCGCCGATGTAGTTGCCGAGGTGCGGGATGCCGGTGGGCTTGATGCCGGTCAGCGAGACGCGGCGGGCTGATGAGGTCACGGGCGGAACTGTACCCGGGTCGCCCGGGGGCGCGGCTATGCTGGCCCCGACCCGGATGCCGCCGCCCGACGCCCTCCAGCAACCGATCGAGCTCGACCTCTTCGAGGGCCCGTTCGACCTGCTCCTGACCCTCGTCCTACGCGACGAGGTGGACCTGCTCGAGGTGCCGCTCGTCGAGGTGGTCACCGCGGCGCTCGGCGACGGCGCGAGCGAGCGCTGGGACACCGACACGGCCGGCGAGCTCATCGTGCTGCTCGCCGCGATGGCCGAGCTCAAGGCGCGGCGCCTGCTCGGCGAGCCCGGCGAGGAGGAGCCCGACCCGGACACGCTCGAGGCGCGCGAGGCGCTCGCCGCCCGCATCGTGGCCTACGCGCCGTTCCAGCGGGCCGCGGGCTGGCTGGCCGCCCGGGCGACGGAGTGCGCGGGCCCGCGCTACCGCCGCGTGCCGCTGGCGGGCGCGCCGCCGGCGCCCCCGCCGCACGAGGACGCGGCCCGCCTGCGCGAGGCGATGCTGCCGCTGCTGAAGGCGCCGCCGGCGCCGTCGCTCACCCACCTCACGAGCCGGCGCATCAGCATGCCGGCGGCGCTGGCGCGGCTGCAGGCCGCGATGACGCGCGCGCGGTCGATCTCGTTCGACGCCTTCACCGCGGGCCTGGAGCCGCTCGAGGAGGCGATCTCGCTCATGGCCGCGCTCGAGCTCGCCCGCCGCGGCGAGGTGACGCTGGCCCAGGCCGAGCCGTTCGGCGACATCGCGATCACCGGCACGGGGGGGCGCGCGCGGTGAGCGAGCTCACCCGGCAGGTCGAGGCGCTCCTGTTCCTCTCCCCGGAGCCGCTGTCGCTCGTCGCCCTCTGCGAGGTGACCGACGAGGCGCCCGGCCCGGTGCAGCGCGCGCTCGCCGAGGTCGCCGGGCGGCACGGGCCGGAGGGCGGGCTGGAGGTGGCGGAGGTGGCCGGCGGCTTCACGCTGCGCACGCGCGCGGACCTGGCCGCGGTCTGCGACCGCCTTCGCGACCGGCCGCCCGAGGACCGCCTGACCCCCGCGGCGCTCGAGACGCTCGCCGTGGTCGCGTACCTGGAGCCGGTCAGCCGCCCGCAGATCAGCCGGCTGCGCGGCGTCGCGGTCGACTCGACGGTCGCCTCGCTGCTCGACCGGGGCCTCATCGAGGAGGCCGGCCGGTCGGCCGAGGGCGGCGCGATGCGCTACCGCACCACCCGGGTCTTCCAGGAGCGCTTCGGCCTGCGCCACGCCGGCGACCTGCCCGCGCTCGAGGGGTTCGAGCTCTCCGGGCCCGAGGCCGAGCGCGTGCGCGAGCGGCTGGTGCGCGCGGGACACCTGCCCGGCGAGGAGCCGGATGGCGGATGAGCGCATGCGCGTCCACCGGGCCCTCGCGCTGGCCGGGGTCGCGAGCCGCAGGGGGGCCGAGGCGCTCGTGGCCGAGGGACGGGTCACCGTCAACGGCGTCACGGCGACCGTCGGGCAGCTCGTCGGCCCGGACGACGCCCTCGCGGTCGACGGCAGGGCGCTGCGCGGGCCCGAGCCGCGGCGCGCCTACCTGCTCCACAAGCCGCGCGGCGTCGTGTCGACCGCCCACGACCCCCAGGGGCGGCCGACGGTGCTCGACGAGCTGCCCGACGACGTCCGCCTCTACCCGGTCGGGCGCCTGGACATCGACACCACCGGCGCGTTGATCGTCACCAACGACGGCGAGCTCGCCGCCCGGCTCATGCACCCCAGCTCGAAGGCGCCGAAGACCTACGAGGTGCTGCTGCGCGGCCAGGTGTCCGCCGCGACCGTCCGGCGGCTCCGCAACGGGGTGGAGCTGGACGACGGCATGACCCTCCCGGCCCGGGTCGAGGCGATGGATCGCAAGGCGCCCGGCGGCACCTGGCTCATCATCGAGCTCACGGAGGGGCGCAACCGGCAGGTGCGCCGCATGGGCGAGGCGGTCGGCCACCCCGTCCTGCGCCTCCACCGCTCGCGGTACGCGGGCATCGGCGTCAGCCGGCTCGCCCCCGGGCGATGGCGCCCGCTCACCCGCGCGGAGTGGCGCAAGCTCGGCGCCGCCGTCGGCCTGGAGCGCTGAGAGGATGCGCGGGTGAGCGACACCGTCGTGCGAGCCGTGCGGGGGGCGACCTCCGTGGACGGGGACGTCCCCGAGGCGATCGTCGCCAGCACCGCCGAGCTGCTGGGTGAGGTGCTGGAGCGCAACGCGCTCCGCCCGGACGACCTGATCTCGATCATCTTCACGGTCACGGAGGACCTCAGCTCCGAGTTCCCCGCCGTGGCCGCCCGCGAGGCCGGCCTCACGATGATCCCGCTCCTCTGCGCCCGGGAGATCCCGGTCCCGGGGTCGCTCGGCAGGTGCATCCGCCTCCTCCTGCACTGCAACGCCCCGCGCGAGCGCGTCATCGAGCACGTCTACCTGCGCGAGGCGCGGCGCCTGCGCCCCGACCTGGCGGGCGACGCGCAGTAGCGGCTGCCCCGGGCGCCCCCCGGCCGGCCGGCCGGGGGTGCCCTCACCCGAGGCCGGGCAGCCGGGCGCGCGGTGATCGCCGGAGCGGGCCTCACGGGGCCGCTCGATCGGGCGTCCGCCGCGTCCGTCCGCGCGCACTGGCCCCTCGGGCGCCGATATGCCCGATTGAGCGGCGCCCCGTCGCTCGATCGGGCAGTTCGCCCGAGCCGCGGCTCGCGACGGGCCCCGCCGTCGCCCGCGCCGGCTCGATCCCGCTCCACCGGCTCCGAGGACGCCATGCCCGATTGGGCAGAGACCTTCAGCCCGATCGCGTCATCACCCGACACGGCCCCGGCGCGCCCCTGTCACCGACGACGCGCCCCGGGGCGCGCGCGGGCGTCGATGATCGGGGACATGCCGAAGAGCTTCTACAAGGGCGAGCGCCTCGGGGGCCGGCCGCCGTGCGCGATCTGCATGGGGCCTGGCCGGGGCGACCGGGCCCGGCTGTATCTGCCGGGTGGCGTCAGCGTCTGGCTCTGCGCCGAGCACCGCTCGGCCGAGTTCCAGGCCAGCCGGGTCGGCCGCGATCTGGTGGCATCGCTGATGGCCGTCTGGCAGGCGGCCGGCTGCATGAGCGGCGCGCGGGGGCGTGCGCTCGACATCCACGCCGCGCGCCTCCGCGGCCTGGGGTCGGCCGCCGGCCGGCGGCGCCCCGGCTCCTACGCCTGGCCCGCCCTCCGGGCCGAGGCCGAGCGGCGCTTCGCGGCCGGCGAGCCGCCCCGGGCGGTGATCGCCGAGCTGCGGCGCCGGGCCGACGCCGGCGAAGCCCGCGCCCCGAGCCGCCAGACCATGGAGCGCTGGTTCCGCGAGGGCCGCTGGCTGCACGGGGGCGGGGCGCCGGCGCCGCGGCAGCCGCGGCGGCCCGGACCCGTGCCCGGGCGCGGCCCCCGCTCAGGCCTCGATGTCGAGCCCCAGGTCGAGGGCGGCGGCGGAGTGGGTGAGCGCGCCGACCGAGACCGCGTCGACCCCGGCGGCGGCGGCGGCGCGGGCGCCCTCGAGGGTCATGCCGCCGGAGGCCTCGAGCTTCGCGCGGCCGGCGGCGAGGGCGACCGCGGCGCGCAGCTCGCCGGGCGTCATGTTGTCGAGCAGCACCCAGTCGGCGCCCGCCTCGATGGCGTGGCGGACGCCGTCGAGGTCGTCGGCCTCCACCTCGACGACGACGTCGGGCATCTCGCGGCGCGCGCGGGCGACCGCGTCGGCGAGCCCCGCGCCGGCCAGGGCGAGGTGGTTGTCCTTCACGAGCACCCGGTCGTGGAGGCCCATGCGGTGGTTGACCCCGCCGCCGGCCCGCACGGCGGCCTTCTCGAGGGCGCGCAGGCCGGGCGTGGTCTTGCGGGTGTCGAGCACGGCGACGTCGCCGCACGCGGCCACGTACTCGGCGGTGAGGGTGGCGATGCCGGACAGGCGGCACAGCAGGTTGAGCAGCGTCCGCTCGGCGGCGAGCACCGCGCGGGCGGGGCCGGAGACCTCGGCGACGACCGAGCCGGGCTCCAGGCGGTCGCCGTCGTCCAGGCGCCAGTCGCCGTCGACGCCGGTCTGGCGGAGCACCTCCTCGCCCGCCGCCCGGCCGGCCAGGACGCCGGCCCGGCGGGCGACCACCCAGGCGACCGCGCGGGCGTCGGCAGGGACGAGCAGCTCCGAGGTGATGTCGCCCCGCTCGCCGAGGTCCTCGGCGAGCGCCCGGGCGACGACCTCGCGCGCGCTCACGCGAGCGCCAGCATGCGGTCGAGGGCCAGGCGCCCGAGGCGGCGCATCTCCTCGTCCACGGCCACCACGTTGACGACCTCGCCGGCGGCGAGCGACTCGAGGCACCAGGTGAGCTTCGGCAGGTCGATCCGGTTCATCGTCACGCACGGGCAGATGTCCTCGCGCAGGCAGGAGATCCGCTTGTCCGGGTGGCGCAGGCGCAGCCGGTTGACGAGGTTCCAGTCGGTGCCGATGACGGCCGATGCGCCGGCGGGGAGCTCCTCGCAGCGGCGGATGATGTACTCGGTGCTGCCGTCCTCGTCGGCGGCCTCGACCACCGGGCGCGGGCACTCCGGGTGCACGATCACGCGCACGTCCGGGTCGGCCGCGCGCGCCTCCTCGATCTGGCGCACGGTGAAGCCGGTGTGCACGTTGCAGAAGCCCTTCCAGAGGATCACCTGCGCCCGCGCCAGCGCGTCGCCGGACAGCCCGCCCAGCTCGGCCAGGCGCGGGTTCCACACCAACGGGTCGCCCGGCGCCATGCCGAGGCGGCAGGCCGTGTTGCGGCCGAGGTGCTCGTCGGGGAAGAAGAACACCGCGTCGCCCTCCGAGAGCGCCCAGCGGAACGCCTTCTCGGCGTTGCCGGAGGTGCACACGGCGCCGCCCTGCTCGCCGACGAACGCCTTCAGGTCGGCGCCGGAGTTCATGTAGGTGAGCGGGATCACCCGCTTGCCGGGCAGCGCCGCGGTCATCTGCGCCCAGGCGTCGCGCACCGTGAAGATGTCGGCGCACTCGGCCAGGTGGCAGCCGGCGCCGAGGTCGGGCAGCACCACGGTCTGGTGCGGCGCGCGCAGCACGTCGGCGGCCTCGGCCATGAAGTAGACGCCGAGGAACACGACGAGCTCGGCCTCGGTGGCGGCCGCGCCGCGGCGGGCCAGCAGGAACGAGTCGCCGGTCACGTCCGCGAACGCGATCACCTCGTCGCGCTGGTAGTGGTGGCCCAGGACGACGGCGCGCGGGCCGAGCTCCCGCCGGGCGGCCCAGGCGCGCTCCCAGAGCTGCTCCTGGCCCTCCGCCGTGGCGGACGCGGGCATGGCGCAGGCCGGGGCGATCGCGGTCGTGGTCATGCGGCCTCCAGTGCGAGGGCCCGGCGGGGCCGGGCGGGGACGGTCGGGGAGGGGACGACGGGGAGCCCGCCGACCCAGGCGATGCGGCGCGCCTGCCGGGGGTCGGCGTACGGGTGGTCGCGCCGGAAGTGGGCGCCCCGGCTCTCGGTGCGCAGGGCGGCGGCCGCGGCGGAGAGGCGCGCGACCAGCAGCAGGTTGTCGGTCTCGGGGTCGGTGCCATCGGGCACCGCCGCGAGCGCCGCGCGCGCGGCGGCCAGGCCGTCGGCGTCGCGCTCGACGCCCACGCCGCGCCACATCGCCTCCTGCAGCGCGCGGCGGGCCCGTCCGCCGCCGCCGGCGTCGTCGCCGCGCGGCGCGGGCGGCGCGACGGGCGCGATCGGCCCCAGCGGGGCGTCGGGCCAGGCGTCGGCGCCGTCGGCGAGCGCCCGGGCGGCGCCGGCGGCCAGCACCGCGCCCTCGAGCAGGCCGTTGGAGGCGAGCCGGTTGGCGCCGTGCGCGCCCGTCGCGGCGCACTCGCCGATCGCGAACAGGCCGGGGAGCGTGGTGCGGCCCGCCATGTCGGCGAGCACGCCCCCCACGCCGTAGTGCGCCGCGGGCGTGACGGGGACGAGGTCGCGCGCCAGGTCGAGGCCGTGCTCCGCGCACAGGGCGGCCACGGTGGGGAAGCGGCGGTGCACCTCGCCGGGGTCGAGGTGGCGCAGGTCGATGGTCACGTCGGCGCCCAGCTCGGCGGCGTGCCGGGCGATCGCCCGGGCCACGACGTCGCGCGGGCCGAGCTCGGCCATGGGGTGCTCGTCGGGCATGAAACGGCGCCCGCGCGCGTCGCGCAGCCAGGCGCCCTCGCCGCGCACGGC
This sequence comes from Miltoncostaea marina, assembly GCF_018141525.1. Taxonomy (GTDB): domain Bacteria; phylum Actinomycetota; class Thermoleophilia; order Miltoncostaeales; family Miltoncostaeaceae; genus Miltoncostaea; species Miltoncostaea marina. The sequence continues at coordinate 2,054,727 of NZ_CP064655.1, read as the reverse complement.
CTCGCTGACCAGCGCCAGCGGCCCGTCGCCGAGGGCGAGCGCGGTGGGGTGGAACTGGACGAGCTCGAGGTCGGCCAGCGCGGCGCCCGCCCGCGCGGCGAGCGCGGGGCCGTCGGCCGTGGCGCCGGGCGGGTTGGTGGTGCGGCTGTAGAGCTGGCCGGAGCCGCCGGTCGCCAGCACGACCGCCCGCGCGGCGCGCACCCGCTCGGCGCCGTCCGCGCCGCGCACGCGCAGGCCCGCCGCGCGCCCGTCGCGCACGACCACCTCCAGGGCGAGCTCGCGCTCGGCGATCTCCACGCGCGGCCCGGCGCGCAGCGCGGCGGTGAGGGCCGCGACGATGTGCGCGCCGGTGGCGTCGCCGCCCGCGTGCACGACGCGGGGCGCCGAGTGCGCGCCCTCCAGACCGAGCGCCAGGCGGCCCTGCTCGGTGTCGAAGCGCACGCCACGCGCCAGCAGCTCCACGACGCGCGCCGGCCCCTCGCGGCAGATCACCTCCGCCGCGTCGCGGTCGCAGAGGCCCGCGCCCGCGGCCAGCGTGTCGGCCAGGTGGGCCTCGACCGAGTCGGCCGGGTCGATGGCGGCGGCGATGCCGCCCTGCGCCCGCCGGGTGCTGCCCTCGCCGAGGACGTCCTTCGTCACGAGCACGACCGGTCCGGACTCAGCGACCGCCAGGGCCGCCAGGCAGCCGGCGATGCCGCTCCCCACCACCACGACGGGGTCCCGCTCGCGCGCTCGCGTCATATTCATGTTCCTCTGACGTAAATATGACGCCGAATTGGCGTCGCCGTGACAATAGCGCGACGTGCGGGCGCGGCAACCCCCGCGCGGCGTCGGCCCCGGGCCGGGCGGCCTACACTGTCGGCCGTGTCGATCAGGACCTCTCCGCGCCTCGACGCCATCCCGCGATACGAGCCCGGCCTCACCACGGCCGAGGTGCTCGCCCGCTACGGCATCGAGCGCGCCGTCAAGCTCGCCTCCAACGAGAGCCCGTTCGGCCCCATGCCGGGGGTGGCGGAGGTCGTCGCCGAGGGCGCCGCGGCGCTCAACCGCTACCCCGACGGGGCGGCCCGCGCGCTGCGGCGCGCCCTGGCCGAGCGTCACGGCGTGGGCCCCGAGGGGGTGGTGGTCGGCAACGGCTCGTGCGAGCTGATCCTGCTGGCCGGCCAGGCGCTGCTCGACCCGGGCACGACCGTCGTGCACGCCGAGCCCTCGTTCGCGCTCTACCCGCACCTGGCCGCCGCCGCGGGCGCCGAGGCGATCGCCGTGCCGCTCGCCGACGACCTCGGTCACGACCTCGACGCGATGGCCGCGGCGGTCGACGAGCGCACCCGCCTGGTGATCGTCTGCAACCCCAACAACCCCACGGGCGTGTACCGCTCGGCCGACGAGATCGAGGCGTTCGTCGACGCGCTGCCCGAGGACCTGGCGATCCTGATCGACGAGGCGTACTTCGACTTCGTCGACCGGCCCGACGCCGGGCGCACGATGTCCATGGCCCGCGAGCGCCCCAACCTGCTCGTCACCCGCACCTTCAGCAAGGCGCACGGCCTGTGCGGGCTGCGCGTGGGCTACGGCGTCGGCGGGGCGGGCTGGGTCGGCGCGCTCGACCGGGTGCGCCAGCCGTTCAACACCAACGCGCTGGGCCAGGCGGCCGCGCTGGAGAGCCTTCGCCACCCGGAGGAGCTGCACCGCCGCGTCCGCTCGGTGATGGCGGAGCGCGACCGCATGCAGCGCGAGCTGGTCCTGACCGGTTGGGGCTTTACCGCCAGCCAGGGCAACTTTATCCTGGTCCGGCCGGATTCCGATCCGGTCGCCGGATCGGCCGGCATCCACGAGCAGCTCCTGCGCCTGGGGGTCATCGTCCGCGATGGTGCCGCGCTGGGGTGCCCGGGGTGCCTCCGCGTCTCGGTCGGGACCCCGGACGAGAACACGGCGTTCCTCGCGGCGCGGGCGGAGGTCGCCCGCGCGATCCACAGCTGAGCCCCAACCAGGACGGACCCCACCATGATGATCGTGATGCAGGAGGGCGCGACCGACGAGCAGGTGCGCCACGTCGTCGAGCGCATCGAGCAGGCGGGCGCGCGCGCCCACCCCTCGCGCGGCGAGTTCGTGACGGTCATCGGCGCCATCGGCGACGACCGGGAGATCGTCGCCTCCCTCCAGCTCGAGGGCGAGCCCGGGGTGGAGAAGGTCGTCCCGATCCTGAAGCCGTACAAGCTGGTGTCGAGCGACTTCCGCGGTCGCGACCAGGTCGTGGAGGTGGCCGGCCGGCCGATCGGCGGCGGGCACTTCGCCCTCATCGCCGGCCCGTGCGCGGTGGAGTCGCGCGAGCAGACCTTCGCGTCGGCGCGCGCCTGCAAGGCCGCGGGCGCCAACTTCCTGCGCGGCGGGGCCTACAAGCCGCGGACGTCGCCGTACGCGTTCTCGGGGCTCGGCAAGGCCGGTCTCGAGATCCTCGCCGAGGCCCGCGAGGAGACCGGCCTGCCGGTCGTGACCGAGCTGATGGACGTGCGCCAGCTCGAGGACGTCCTCGAGGTCGCCGACATGATCCAGCTCGGCGCGCGCAACATGCAGAACTTCGACCTGCTGCGCGAGGTGGGCCGCACGAGCACGCCGGTGCTGCTGAAGCGCGGCATGGCGGCCACCGTCGAGGAGTGGCTGCTGTCGGCCGAGTACATCGCCCGCGAGGGCAACAGCGCGATCGTGCTCTGCGAGCGGGGCATCCGCACCTTCGAGACGGCGACCCGCTCGACGCTCGACATCTCGGCCGTCCCGGTCGCCAAGCAGCAGTCCTGCCTGCCGGTGATCGTCGACCCCTCGCACGCCGCCGGCAAGCGCGACCTGATCCTGCCGATGGCCCGCGCCGCGGTTGTGGCCGGCGCCGACGGCCTGATCGTCGAGGTGCACCCGGCGCCGGAGCACGCGCTGTGCGACGGCCCGCAGGCCCTGCACGCCGATACGTTCAGCGCCTGGGTCGCTGACGTCCAGCGCTGCATCGACCTCATGGGGAAGGTGCTCGCCTCGGGCGACGCGCCGGTGGCCGTCGGCGCCTGACGGCGCAGGTCCCGGCCCGGTCGCCCTCGTCGGCGTCGGGCTGATGGGGGGGTCCCTCGGCCTGGCGCTGGGGGCCCTCCCGGGCACGACGGTCACGGGCTGGGACCCGGACCGCGACGCGCTGCGCGCGGCGGTCGAGCTGGGCGCCATCGGCGCCGCCGCGCCGTCGCTCGAGGCCGCCTGCGAGGGCGCCTGCGCGGTCGTGCTCGGCGCGCCGGTGTCGGTGCTCGCGGGGCTGGCCCGCCGTGCGCTGGCCGCGACCGCCGACGACTGCCTCGTCACGGACCTCGGCTCGGCGAAGTCGGCCGTGCTCGCGGCCCTCTCGCCGGGCGACCGCGAGCGCTTCATCGGCGGCCACCCGGTCTGCGGCGCCGAGCGCACCGGCGTTGCGTTCGCCCGCGCGGAGCTGTTCCGGGGCGCGACCTGGTTCCTCACGCCGGGCGCCGAGGCGCGCCCCGACCTGTTCGAGCGGCTGCACGCGCTGGTGGCCTCGGTGGGCGCCCGCCCGGTGGCCATCGACGCCGCGGTGCACGACCGGCTCATGGCGCTCGTCTCGCACGTGCCGCACGTGCTGGCGTCGGCGCTCGTCAACCAGGCGGCGGCCACCGCGCCGGCCGGGCGCGAGGCGCTGCGCTCCGCGGGGCCCTCGTTCCACGACCTGACGCGCGTGGCGGGATCGAACCCCCCGCTGTGGGCGGACATCCTGCTGGCCAACGGCGACGCCGTGGTGGCCGAGCTGCGCGCCTACGGGCGCCGCCTCGCCGACGTCGAGGACGCGATCACGCGCGGCGACCGCGAGTGGCTGCTCGGGTTCGTCGGCGAGGCGGCGCGGGGACGCGAGCGGCTGCTGGAGGCCGAGCCCGACGGCCCCGCCGAGCCGGCCCGGGTGCTGGTGGCGGTGCCCAACCGCCCGGGGGCGATCTCGGAGATCGCGACCGCCCTCGGCCACGCCCACATCAACATCGAGGACCTGTCGCTGCGGCCGGGCCCGCCCGACGGCGAGGGCGAGCTGGTGCTGACGGTCGACGGCCCGGAGGCGGCGCTGCGCGCGGTGCGGCTGATCGCCGAGCGCGGCTACCGCGCGGCGGCCGGCGGAGGCGTGCCCGGGTCGTAGCCGGCGCCGGCGAGCAGCGGCAGGAGCTCCTTCGAGAGGGCTCCTCCGCGCCAGGCCAGCGGCGACTCGCCGGGCGCCTCGACCACGAGCCGGGCACCCGGGATGCGGCGGGCGTACTCCTCGGCGACCGCGAGCGGGTGGTCGGGGTCGACCTCGTCGCGGCTGCCCACCACGAGCGTCGGCGCGGCGATGCGCTCCAGGCTCTCCATGCCGTCGAAGGCGGCCGAGCGGGGCGTCGCCCGCAGGGCGTCCGCCAGGGCGTGCGGGTCGGCGTGGCGGCCGAGCCGCTGCAGGATCACCGTCCGCACCGTGTCGCGCCAGCGCTCGCCCACCGACAGCGGGCCGAGCGCCTCGAGGAAGCCCTCCGGGCCGCCGCGCTCGAGCCCCGCGGCGCGGCGGTCCCACGCGTCGAGGTCGTCGCTCGGCCGCCCCAGGTGGGCCGGCGTCACGATGCCCAGCGCGGCCACCCGGCCGGGGTGGCCGAGCGCCACGGCGACGGCGGTGGCGGCGCCCATCGACTGGCCGACGAGGGCCGCCCGCTCGATGCCGAGCGCGTCGAGCACCGCCACGGCGTCGGCCGCCAGGTGCGCGTAGGTGTACGCCCCGGGGTCGGGGGCGCCCGACGACTCGCCGTGCCCGCGCGCGTCGTACTGCACGACCCGGTGGCCGGCGCGCTCGAGGGCGCGCGAGCCGTGCACCACGTAGCGCCGGGTGGCGGTGAGGCCGTGCAGCAGCAGCACGGCCGGGCCCTCGCCGGCCTCCTCGCCGCGCAGCGTGACGCCGTCCCGGGCGACCTCGAAGGCGCGGGGTGCGGGCGGCGGGCTCAGGCCGCGATGCCGAGCGGCGCGGCGCAGCCCGGGCAGTACGGCTCGCCGGCGGTCTCGTCGGGGAGCATGTCGTGCGGCGCCAGCCAGGTCTCCGCGCCCTCGCGGATGGGCTCGCCGCACTCGTGGCAGCGGTGTCCGGTCATGGTGTGAGGATGACGGGGGCGCCGGACGGATGGTGTGATGGGGCGATGGACGACGCCCTCAGCGCCGCCCGCGCAGCGGCCGAGGCGGCGCTCGGGCACCCGGTGCCCCACGCGCTGCCCGCGCGGGGCGGGCTGCCCCTGGTGGCCGCCTCGGTCGCCGGCGACCCGCCGCGGGCCCGGGTCGCCTGGATCGGCGCGGGCGGCGACGCGCTCGCGCGCATCGCCTGCCCGCCGGGCCGGCCGAGCCGCTGGCGGCCGGTCGTGGCCGCCGTCATCGAGGTCGAGCTGCCCGGGGGCGTGACCGACCGCGTGCTGGTGGGCCGGGCCGCCGGGGAGGCGGCCGCGGCCCGGCCGGTGCTGGCCGGCGACGAGCCGGCCGGCACCGTGCCGGTCGGCGCGGAGGGCCTCGTGCTGGCGCGCCTGCCCGCGGAGGCGGCCGTCCTCGCGGTCGACGCCCTCGACGCCTCCGGCGAGCCGATCGGCCGGCTCGCGCGGCCGGGCGTCTCGGAGCTGCGCTTCGACGGCTCGTCGCTGGGCGGGCGGATGGGCGCCACCCACGGCATGGCCGCCGGGTTCGGCGGGGGGCGCTGGGCGGCGGGCGAGGAGGACGCCGCGTTCGAGGCCGGCTACGAGCCGTGGCTGCCCGGCTGGACGCCGCCCGGCCTCGAGCGGGGTCGCCTGCGCGTCGAGCCGGACGTCGCCTACCCGGCCGCGCCGCCGGCCATCGTGACCGCCTGGGCGAGCCCTGAGGGCGCGCGCATGCTGCTGCGCCAGGCGCCGGCGCCGCTCGCCAGCCCCGACGCCGGGGGCCGCGGGGCGCGCGCGGTCGACGTGCGCGGCGCGCCCGGCGTGCTGCGCCCGCGGGGCATCGTGACGCTGGTCTGGGAGACCCCCGAGCGGGCCTTCGGCCTACAGCTGCGCGGCGTGCCCGACGCCGAGGCGACCGCGCTGCGAGCCGCGCGGTCGGTGGTGCCGCCGCCGCGCCCGTCCGCCGCCGACCGTTAGGCTGCCCGTCGCATGACGGTCGTCCGCGTTGCACCCGTCGATCTGCTCCGCGGCACCGTCCAGGTGCCGCCGGACAAGTCGCTGACCCATCGCGCCCTGATGCTCGCCGGGGTCTCCGACCGCGCGGTGCGGATCGAGAACCCGCTCGACTCGGCCGACACCGCCGCCACGCTCGGCGCCGTGGAGGCCTGCGGCGCCGTCGCGGAGGGGCGCCTCGGCGAGGCGGTGGTGGTGACCGGCCGGGGGCTGCGCGGCCTGCGCCCGCCGCCCGCCATCGACTGCGCCAACGCGGGCACGCTGATGCGGCTGTTCACCGGCCTGCTCGTGGGCCAGCGCTGCGACCGCGTGGTGCTGGACGGCGACGAGTCGCTGCGCGGGCGCCCGATGACCCGCATCGCGAAGCCGCTGCGCGCCATGGGCGCGACGGTCGCCACCGCGCCGGGCGGCACGCCGCCGCTCGCCGTGAGCGGCGGCCTGCCGCTGCGCGGGATCGAGCACCGCCTCGAGGTGGCGAGCGCCCAGGTGAAGAGCTGCGTCCTGCTCGCCGGCCTGTTCGCGGACGGCACGACCTGGGTGGCCGAGCCGGCCCCCTCGCGCGACCACACCGAGCGGATGCTCGAGGCCGCCGGCGTGCCGCTGCTGCGCGAGGGCGGCGCGGTGGGGGTCGCGGGCCCGGTGGCGTCGATCGACCTGCCCGACGTGGAGGTGCCGGGCGACTTCTCGTCGGCCGCCGCCCTGCTGGTGGCGGGCGCGCTGCTCGGCGACCCGGAGGTGCGCCTCGAGCGGGTCAACCTCAACCCCGGCCGCACCGGGCTGCTGGCGGTGATGCGGCGGATGGGCGCCGAGATCGCGGAGGAGCCCGCCGAGCCGGTGGCCGGCGAGCCCTGCGGCACGCTCGTGGTGCGCCGGGCGGGCGCCCTGCGCGGCACCGAGGTGGCGCCCGAGGAGGTGCCGGCGATGGTCGACGAGCTCCCGCTCGTGGCCCTGCTCGGCGCCATGGCGAGCGGCACGACGGCCGTGCGCGGGGCCGCCGAGCTGCGGGTGAAGGAGAGCGACCGGATCACCGCCGTGGTGGGCGCGCTGCGCGCGCTCGGCGCCGACGCGCGCGAGCTGGAGGACGGCTTCGAGGTGACGGGCACCGGCCGCCTGGCCGGCGGGGCCGTGGACTCGCTCGGCGACCACCGGCTGGCGATGCTGGGCGCCGTGGCCGGGCTGGTCAGCGAGGGGGGCGTCGCCGTGGGCGGGTTCGACGCGGTGGCCGTCTCGTACCCGCGCTTCGCGCGCGACCTGGCGGCGCTCGGGGGCGTGCCCGCGTGATCGTCGCCATCGACGGGCCGGCGGGGGCGGGCAAGAGCACGGTCGCGCGCGAGGTCGCGCGCCGGCTGGGCGTCGCCTACCTCGACACCGGGGCGATGTACCGGGCGGTGACCTGGCTGGCGCTGCGCGACGGCGTGCCCGTCGGGGACGGCGAGGCGCTCGCCGCGCTGGCCCGCGACAACCCGATCGAGATCGAGCCGACCGAGGAGGGCGACCGCGTCCGCATCGCCGGCCGCGACGTGACGGCGGACATCCGGATGCCCGAGGTGGCGGCCGAGGTCTCGGAGGTGTCGGCCCACCCCGGCGTGCGCGAGCAGGTGGTCGCCGCCCAGCGGGCCCTGCTGGCCAGCGGGTCGTGGGTCTCCGACGGGCGCGACGTGGGCAGCGTGGTGTGCCCGCACGCCGACCTGAAGGTCTTCCTGACCGCGTCGCTCGAGGAGCGCGCCCGCCGCCGCCGTGCGGACCTCCGGGCGCGGGGCGTCGAGATGGACGCCGAGCGGGTGCTGGAGGACGTCCGCCGCCGCGACCGGCTCGACAGCACCCGCGCGGTGAGCCCGCTGCGCGTGGCGCGCGGCGCCGTGGTGGTGGACTCGTCGGAGATGGACGCGGCCGAGGTCGCCGACCTCGTGGTGCGCCTGGTCGAGGACGTCCGCGCGGCGTCCGGGGCGCCGTGAGCGACTACGACTCGCCACCCGTCATCACCGACGGGTGGTGGCTGGCCGGCCACATCGTGCTGGTGCCCTCCATCAAGTGGCTGCACCGAGTGCGCACCGTCGGTCACGGGAACATCCCCTCCGATGGCCCCGTGCTGATCGTGAGCAACCACATCTCGCAGGTCGACCCGCTGGTGCTCGGCATCGCCGCCCGGCCGCGGCGCACCCACTACATGGCGAAGGCCGAGTTGTTCAGGATCCCCCTCGTGCGGCGGCTGATCCACGGCATGGGCGCGTTCCCCGTCGAGCGCGGCGGCGCCGACCGACGGGCGCTGCGCCTGGCGCGCGAGATCCTGCGCCGCGGCGACATGCTGCTCATGTTCCCCGAGGGCACGCGCTACACGGACGGCCGGCTGCGCCCCGGGATGCCGGGCGCCGGCTCGCTGGGGCTCGAGCCGGGGGTGACCGTCCTGCCGGCCGCCATCTGGGGCAGCCACCGCTTCCTGCGGAGGGTGACCGTGGCCTTCGGCGCCCCGATCGACCTCTCCGACGTGCCGCCCGGGCCGCGCAGCCGGCGGGCCCGCGAGGCGACGGACCGCATGATGGCCGCCATCGCGGCGCTCATCCCGGCGGCCGGCGGCCCGCCCACGATCGCCCCGGGGCACCTCGATGGCGACGCCTGACGAGCCCCGCCCCCGCGCGGCCGAGCGCGCGCGCTGGCGCCCGCGCCGGGTGGCGGCGGGCGCCACGCTGGCGCAGGACCAGCCGACGGTCGCGATCGTCGGCTACCCCAACGTGGGCAAGTCGACGCTCTTCAACCGCCTGGCGGGCCGTCGCGAGGCGGTGGTCGACAGCACGCCCGGCGTCACGCGCGACCGCCGGCAGACCGGCGCGGAGTGGAACGGGCGCGCCTTCCAGCTCATCGACACCGGCGGCATCGACGAGGCGGACCCCTCGGACGTGGGCAAGCAGATCGCCGCCCAGGCGATCCGGGGCATCGACGAGGCCGACCTCGTGCTGTTCGTGGTCGACGTGACGGTGGCGCCGACCGCCGGCGACCTGGAGGTGGCCGACCGGCTGCGCCGCTCCGGCCGGCCGCTGATGCTGGTGGCGAACAAGGTCGACTCGGCCGCCCACGAGGCCGCCGCCGAGAACCTGCGCGCGATGGGTCTCGGGGACGTCCACCCGGTCTCCGCCCAGCACGGCCGCGGCGTGGGCGACCTGCTCGACGCGCTGGTGGAGCGCCTGCCCGAGGCGCCCGAGGCGCCCGAGGCGCGCGACCGCGTGCCCGCGCTGTGCATCATCGGCCGGCCCAACGTGGGCAAGAGCTCGATCCTGAACGCCCTGCTCGGCGAGGACCGCGTGGTCGTCCACGACCGGCCGGGCACGACCCGCGACCCGATCGACACGCTCATCGAGGTGGAGGGCCGCCGGGTGGTGCTGATCGACACCGCCGGCATCCGGCGCAAGGGGCAGATGGCCGAGGACGTCGAGCACTACGCGCAGGTGCGCGCCCTGCAGGCGGCCGAGCGCAGCGACGTGGCGCTGGTCGTGGCCGACGCGAGGGAGGGGCTGACCGACTCGGACCTCGCCGTGGTCGACCGCGCGGCCCGGGCGCACTGCGCGACCCTGCTCGTGATCAACAAGTGGGACCTCGCCCAGCCGGACCTCGACCACATCCGCGGCCGGCTGCGCTCGAAGTCGCGTCAGCGGCCGCCCATCGAGGTGTGCTCCGCGGCGAGCGGCGAGGGCCTCCACCGCCTGCTGCCGGCCGCGCTGCGCCTCGAGGAGCGCTCGGGCGCCCGCATCTCGACACGCGAGCTCAACGAGGCGCTGCGCGAGCTCGCCGTCGAGCGCCCCGGGCCGCGCAGCGGCAACCGCCGCCTGTCGCTGCGCTACCTCGTGCAGACCGGCGAGCGGCCGCCGACCTTCCGGCTGGACGTCAACGACCGCTCGCTGATGACCCGCGACTACGGGTTCTGGCTCGAGAACCGGCTGCGCCAGCGCTTCGACCTCGACGGCGTCCCGCTCATCCTCGAGGTCCGCAGCCGCCGGTAGGGGCCGCGGGCGCGGGCCCGTGCCGCCCCGCGACCGTGAACCGTTCCTTTACTGGGGTCCGCGAAGGCCGTTGCTACCGTGGATCCGCCGCACCCGACCCGACCTCGGAGGTACCGCCGGATGGCCGTCCAGATGATCGAGAGACTGCGGCGACGCACGGGCGTCGCGCTCGTGTCGACGGCCCTGGCCGGCGTCGCGATCGGCCTCGCCGGGTGCGGCGGCGGCGACTCCGAGGGGGGCGCCGCGGCGGGTGAGATCGCGTCCTACGTGCCGGCCGGCAGCCCGATGTACCTCGAGGCGTCGACCGACTTCGACGGGCCGCAGTGGACCCAGGTGGACGCGCTCGCCAAGCTCTTCCCGGCCTATCCGGAGATGAAGCGCTCGCTGCAGGAGGACCTGCGCGGTGACGACGTCGACTTCGAGCGCGACGTCGCGCCGCTGCTCGGTGACCGCGCGGCGGTGGCCTCGCTCGGCGTGCCGGAGGCGCCCCGGGTGGACCGCGCGCTGACCGCGCCGGGCGCCGCGGCGGGCGCGGCCGCCGACGCCGCCGGCGACCAGCAGTTCGTCGGGGTGGTCGAGCTGACGGACGGCAAGGAGGACGCCGTGCGCGCCTTCCTCCAGGATCAGGGCATGACGCGCGGTGGCGAGCACGCCGGCGCCGAGTGGTACCGCGACGACGACGGCACGGTCACCGCCGTCGCCGACGGCGTGCTGGTGCTGTCCGACGCCGAGGAGCACCTGTTCGCGGCGCTCGACGCCCACGAGGCGGGCGGCGACCGCACCCTCGGCGGCACCGACCGCTTCACCGACGCGCTCGGCAAGCTGCCGGAGGACTCGTTCGGCCACGCCTACATCGACCTCGGCGCGTTCCTGCAGAGCGCCGCGGCGGGCAACCCGCAGGCCCAGCAGCTCGGCCTGGCCGACTACGACGACGCGGTCCTCGCCGCCTCGCTCGTGGCCGAGGCGGAGGGCGCCCGCGTCAAGGGCGTCCTGATGGGCGCGCCCGAGCAGGCGGCCGAGGCGTTCTCGCCGGGCCTGACGAGCAAGGTGCCCGCCGACGCGATCGCGTACCTCGGCTTCAGCGACCTCTCGAGCAACGTGGCGGACGTCGTGCGCCGCGCCATGGCCAGCGGCAGCGCGGAGGCCAACCAGCAGCTCGAGGCGCTCACCGGCCAGCTTCCGCAGCTGCTCGGCGTCTCGCTCGAGGACCTCTCCGCGCTGACCTCCGGCGAGCACGCGCTGGTCGTGACCGGCGCCGGCCGCCGCGGCGCGGACGTCGCCCTGGCGCTGCAGGTGGAGGACGGCGCCGCGGCCACGCGCACGCTCGACGCGCTGCGCACCGGCGTGCCGCAGCTGCTGCGCAGCTTCAGCCCGCAGACGCGCGTGCCGCAGTGGCAGCGGGTCGACCTCGCGGCCGGGGTGCAGGGCTGGCGCCTGCCGCTGTCGCCGCAGGCGGGCGTCGTGTACGGCGTGGACGGCGACCTGGCGATCGTGGGCACCACCCCGCGCGCCGTGACGGCCGTCCAGCGCCCGACCGCCCCGCTGGCCGATGCGGCCGACTTCCGCGCGGCGACCGACGGCATGCCGGGCGAGGTCACCTCGCTGGCGTGGCTGGACGTCGAGCAGGCCGTCGCCGCCGCGGAGCGCGCCGGCGCCTTCCGCGACGCGTCGCGGAAGGACCTGGCCAACCTGCGGCCGCTGAAGAGCGTCTCCGCGTGGACGACCGGCGGCGAGACGCCGACCTTCGAGGTGTTCGTCCGCATCACCGGCTGACGCCCGGCGGGCCCCGCGCCGCGCGCCGGCGCGGGGCCCGCGCGGCCGAGGGGGGCGACAGGGGCCCTTGGTATGCTGCCCGCCGCCTGCCACCTGAAGGAGACGCCAGTCGATGGCCGAGTACCTCTTCACCTCGGAGTCCGTCACCGAGGGCCACCCGGACAAGATCGCCGACCAGATCTCGGACGGCGTCCTGGACGCGGTGCTCGCGGACGACCCGATGGGGCGGGTGGCCTGCGAGACGCTCATCACCACCGGCCAGGTGATGGTCGCCGGCGAGATCTCGACCTCGACCTACGTGGACATCCCGTCGATCGTGCGCGGCACGATCCGCAGGATCGGCTACACCCGCGCGAAGTTCGGCTTCGACGCCGAGACGTGCGGCGTGTCGGTCGCGCTCGACGAGCAGAGCCCCGACATCGCGCGGGGGGTGGACACCGCGTACGAGGCCCGCGGCGCGGAGCCGGCCGACCCGTACGACCTGCAGGGCGCCGGCGACCAGGGCCTGATGTTCGGCTACGCCACCGACGAGACGCCCGAGCTGATGCCGCTGCCGATCACCCTCGCGCACCGCATCTGCGAGCGCCTCGCCGCGATGCGCCGCGACTCGCTGCCCTACCTGCGGCCCGACGGCAAGTCGCAGGTCACCGTGCGCTACGTGGACGGCGTGCCGCGCGAGGTCACGTCCGTCGTCCTCTCGACCCAGCACGCCCCCGACGTCTCGTGGGACCTGCTGCGCGAGGAGGTCATCGCCAAGGTCATCCGGCCCGTGCTCGAGGACCGGGGCATGTGGCACGACGGGATCACCTTCTACATCAACCCGACCGGCATCTTCGTGGTCGGCGGCCCGCTCGGCGACGCCGGCCTGACCGGGCGCAAGATCATCGTCGACACCTACGGCGGCATGGCCCGCCACGGCGGCGGCGCGTTCAGCGGCAAGGACCCGTCGAAGGTCGACCGCTCGGCCGCCTACGCCGCGCGCTGGGTGGCGAAGAACGTGGTCGCCGCCGGCTTCGCGAAGCGCTGCGAGGTGCAGGTGGCGTACGCGATCGGCGTCGCGCACCCGGTCTCGGTGATGGTGGAGACCTACGGCACCGAGACGCGCTCCCCGGAGCTCATCACCGAGTGGGTCACGAAGGAGTTCGACCTGCGGCCCGCCGCGATCGTCGAGCGCCTGGACCTGCGCCGGCCGATCTACCAGAAGACCGCCGCCTACGGCCACTTCGGCCGCTCGGACCCGGACTTCACCTGGGAGAACACCGACATCGGCCGTGAGGCCGGTGGGCGGCTCGCCGCCACCGCCTGAGCCCGACGCGGCCGGGACGGCCGCCGCCCAGGTCCTGCCCCTGGTCGAGGCGCGCGCGCTCGACCGGGTCCTCGACTACGCCGTGCCGCCGCACCTCGACGGCGCGGCGGTGCCGGGCGCGCTCGTGGTGTGCCCGCTCGGGCCGCGCCGCATCCTCGGCGTCGTGGTGGGGCGCGGCGCGCCGACCCACGAGGGGCGCCTGCAGCCGCTCGCCGGGGCGGTCGACGGGCCGCCCGTGCCGGCCGCGCTGCTCGACCTGGCCGGCTGGGTCGCCCGCTACTACCTCGCGCCGCTCGCCGCGTGCCTGCGCCTGGTGCTGCCGCCGGGGGGCGGCGGGCGCCTGCGGCGCGCGGCCGGCGGCGAGTGGGTGCTCGAACCACCGCCCGGCCGGCCCCGCGAGCGGCTGGTCGCGCGCCTGGCCGACGACGCCGGCGCGCCGGGCACGGACCGCCGCCGGGTCGTGGCGGCGGCGCTGCGCGAGGCGGGCGGCGCGCTGGCGGCCGCCGAGCTCGTGCGACGCGCCGGCACCACGCTGCCCACGCTGCGTCGCATGGCCGCCGACGGCCTCATCGCGCTCGCGGCCGAGCGCGACGTGCCCGACCCGCTCGGCTCCGCGGGCGGCCCCGCGCCGGCCCGCGACGCGCCGCCCGCGCTCACCCCGGCCCAGCGCGGGGCGGCCGAGGCGATCGAGGGCCTGGTCGCGGGCGGCGGCGGGGCGATGCTGCTGCACGGCGTGACCGGCTCCGGCAAGACGGAGGTCTACCTGCGCGCGATCGAGGCCGCCCGTGGGCGCGGCCTCGGCAGCCTCGTGCTCGTGCCCGAGATCGCGCTCACCCCCCAGCTGCTCGGCCGGCTGCGCGCGCGCCTCGGGCCCGGCGTGGCCGTGTGGCACTCGGCGCTCTCGCCGGCCGAGCGCGCCCACGAGCACCGCCGGGTGCGCGAGGGCGAGGCCGACGTGGTGCTCGGCGCCCGCTCGGCCGTCTTCGCCCCGGTCGCCCGGCTCGGCCTGATCGTCGTCGACGAAGAGCACGACCCCTCGTACAAGCAGGACTCCTCGCCGCGCTACGACGCGCGCCAGGTCGCCGCGCGGCGTGCGCGCGACGCCGGGGCGGCGGTCGTCTACGGCAGCGCCACGCCGCGCCCCGAGGCGTGGCACGCGCTGCCGCGCCGCACACTCCCCGCGCGCGCGGACGGCTCCACGCTGCCGCGGGTGGAGGTCGTCGACATGCGCATGCAGGGCCCCGGGCCGGTGTCGCGCCCGCTGGCGTCAGCGCTCCACGCCGCGGCGCTGCGCGGCGAGAAGGCGATCGTGCTGGCGAGCCGCCGCGGGTTCTCGCTCATGGCGCTCTGCCGCGCGTGCGGCTGGATCGCCCGCTGCCCGCACTGCGACGTCGCGCTGGTGCAGCACGAGGGCCCGCGCCGGCTGGCGTGCCATCACTGCGGCCACGAGGCGCCCGTACCCGGCGTGTGCCCGTCGTGCGCGGGCGCCGACGTGGCCCGCCAGGGGGCCGGCTCCCAGGGGGTCGAGGCGGCGCTGCGCCGCCTGGTGCCGATGGCCCGCATCGTGCGTATGGACGGCTCGAGCGCGGCCGGGCGCGGCGCGGTCGCCCGGCTGCTGGACGAGTTCGCGCGGCCCGGCGCGGCGATCCTGCTCGGCACCCAGATGGTGGCGAAGGGCCACGACCTGCCCGACGTCACGGTCGCGGGGGCGGTCGACGCCGACGCGCCGCTGCAGTTCGCCGGCTTCCGATCCGAGGAGCGCGCCCTGTCGCTGATCGTGCAGCTCGCCGGCCGGGCCGGCCGGCGCGGCGAGCCGGCCCGGGTGATCGTGCAGGCCTACGAGCCGCAGGCGCGCGCGGTGCGGCTCGGCGCCGCGCACGCCGTCGAGGAGTTCCTCGAGGGGGAGGTGGAGCGCCGGCGGGCCCACCGCCTGCCGCCGTTCGGTCACCTGGTGCGCGTGGTGGTGGAGGGCGACGACCCGGCCGCGGTGGCGCGCGCGGCCGACGACCTCGCCGCGGGCGTGCGCGGGTCGGCCCCGGACGTGGGCGTGCTCGGGCCGGCGCCGCTCCACCGGTTGCGGGGGCGCACCCGCCGGGCCCTGACGCTGCGCGCCGACCGCGCCTCGCAGGCGACGGCGCCGCTGCGCGCCGTGCTCGACGCGGGCGCCGCGGCGATGCGGCGCGCGGGCGTCCGCGCCGTGGTCGACGTCGACCCGCAGGACGGCTGAGCGGCGGCCGCCGGGCGGATCTCGCCGCGTGAGACGCGGGGGTCCGCACGGGCGGTGTCCGCTACGCTCCCCGGCGGTCCGTCCCAAGCCAAGGAGCGCTCGTCCATGCCGGTTCCCCGCCTTTTCGAGGCGTCCAGCGACCCCCGCGAGCAGTGGGTCCACGTCCTCGCCACGCTGCTCGGGCTGGGTGGCCCGGAGACCCGGACCGCGCTCGTGGAGGAGATCACCGGCGAGGCGCTCCCCGACGCGGACGCCCTGCTCGTGCGCGAGCAGCGCCCGCTGGCGGACGGCCTGACGGCGGACATCGTGGCCCGCGGAGCGGGCTGGACCTTCGCGGTGCACGCGACGCTCGCCTTCGACGCCGACGACGCCGAGCGGCTGGCGGCGACGTACGACGCGCTCACCGAGGGCGCCTACGACCGCGCGCTGGTGGTGGCCGTGACGCCGGACCGCAAGCCGCCCGCGTCGGTGCAGGCCGCCGCCGACGGCGGCCGCCGCAACATCCACCACCGCAGCTGGCTGCGGGTGCGCGACTGGGTCCAGGAGCGCCCCGAGCGCGGCCGGGCGCAGGGCACCGACCTGCTCCTGCTGCGTGAGGCCGAGTACTTCTTCACCCCGCGCGTCGCGGAGCTCTACCGGCTCGAGGGCCTCATGCCCATGGTCGAGCAGCCGCTGCGGCCGAGCCTGGCGGGCATGTTCTTCGACCTCAACGACCTGGCCCCCGCGCCGCGGATCACCAACGAGGCCGGCGCCGCGCGCGTGGCCTTCCCCCGCACGGGCGACCCCCAGGCGGAGATCGCGGTGGGCGACGCGGGCCTGAGCCTGACCCTGGCCGGGGGCGACGGCGGCCCGGGCTTCGCCGACGCCGGCGAGGGGCGCCGGCGCCTCGACGTGCGCTCGGCCGACGACTACCTGGCCGCCCGCGCGTGGAGCCACGCGGTGGCGCGGTCGCTGCTGCCGCCGCGGCGGTGAGCGCATGACCGCGGTCGCCCCGGCGTCGCTCGCCGGGGCGTGGGAGCTCGGCGAGCGCATCGGGGGCGGCGGCCAGGCGACGGTCCTCCGCGCCCGGCGCGTCGCCGACGGCAGCCCCGCGGCCGTGAAGCTGTTCGGGCGTGCGGTGTGGGCCGACGACGCCTTCCGTGCGCGCTTCCGGCGCGAGCGCCACGCGCTGGCCGCGCTGCGTCACCCCCACGTCGTGCCCCTGCTCGACGCGGGGGAGGACGACGGCCGCGGATACCTGGTGATGCCGCTCGCCCGCGGCGGCAGCCTCGCCGGCCGGCTCGCCGCGGGGCCGCCGCCCGCGGCGGAGGCCCTCGCCACGCTGCGGGCCGTGGCGGGCGCGCTCGACGCGGCCCACGCGGCCGGCCTGCTGCACCGGGACGTCACCCCGGCCAACGTCCTGCTCGACCCGGACGGCCCCTGGCTCGCCGACTTCGGCATCGCCCGGCGCCTCGACGCCACGGCCCTCACCGGCGAGGGGCAGCTCATCGGCACGGCCGCCTACCTCGCCCCGGAGGTCATCGCCGGCGGGCGCGCGACGCCGGCCTCCGACCGCTACGCCCTGGCCGTGACCGCGTTCGAGGTCCTGACCGGCGAGCGGCCCTTCGCCGCCGACGACCTGAGCGGCCTGTTGGCGGCCCACGTCGCCCGCCGCCCGCCGCGGGCGTCGGCCGTCCGCCCCGGCCTGCCGCGCGCGCTCGACGCCGCGCTCGCCGCCGGGCTGGCCAAGGACCCCGCCGGGCGGCCGCGCAGCGCGATCGGGCTCGTGGAGGGACTCGCGGCCGCCTTCGGGCACGGCGCCGGCGCGGTGACCCGCCTCACCCCGCGCGGCCGGCGCCGCCGCCGGGCCGCCCGGCTCGTGCCCGCGGCGCTCGTGGCCGCCGGCGCCCTGGCGGCCGGCGGCGCGGCCGCGGGCCTCACGATCGCGCTCACCTCCGGCGCCGCCCCGCCGCCGCCCCCGGCGCCGGTGATGGTGGCCGCGGCCGTGGCGCCGACCGTGCCGGGCCCGGACGGCGAGGTGACCGGCCGCCGCGCGGACGCGACCGACCTGCCCGGCATCGCGCCGGCCGAGGGCGCCGGCGTGGCGCGGATCGGCGCCGCCGACGTGGCCGCCACCTCCGGCGGCTGGGCCGAGCTCGCCGCCACCCGCCGGCTGCTGGAGGCGGCCGGCCACCGGGTGGAGCCGCTCCTCGCCGCCGGCCGTCCCGCTGGCCTCGTCGCCACCCTGACCACCGACCTGGCGGGCGTCGGCGAGCGCTGGGCCCTGCTCGCCGTCGCCGACGCCCGCGGGCGTCGCGCCGTCGTCGTGCGGGGGTCCGGCGCGGCGGTGCCCGAGCTGGCCGCGCGGCTGGCGACGGCCCCGGGCCGCGAGGCCCAGGCGCCCCCCGCCTGACCCGGCGCGCGCGGCGCACCCGGGCGGGCTCGGCGGCGGGTCGCTCGCGCGAGCGGCGTCCCCGCGCGTGAGTGGGCAGGTTCGGGGAGCGGCGCCCCGAGCGGGGCGATCGCGCGAATGGGCGGCGCGTTCGCGCCCGAGTGGGCATGGCCGGGAAGCGACCCGGGCCGGCGGCCGATCGCGCGAATGGGCGGCGCGTTCGCGCCCGAGTGGGCATGGCCGCGGACGCCGCCGAGGTCGTGCGACCGAATCGTCCGAGCCGGCCGCGCGGGGGATCGCCCAAGTGAGCGGCGCGCTCGCGCCCAAGTGAGCATGGCTGGGCAGCGACCTGGGTCGGGCGGCCGGTCGCCCAACTGAGCGGCGCTCGCTCCCGAGTGAGCGCGCCGGGGACGACCCCGGCGCCCGGCCGTTGATCGCCCGAGTGAGCGGCGCGCTCGCGCCCAAGTGAGCATGGCCGGGAAGCGACCTGGGCCGGGCGGCCGGCCGGTCGCCCAAGTGAGCGGCGCGCCCGCGCCCGAGTGAGCACGCCGGACGGGGCGCCCAAGGAGGCGGCCGGGGGCCCGCAGTGGCCCGGTGCTAGAGTCGTGGCGTGTCCTCGCGCGCCCTCGACGACCCCGTCCTCGAGCGCCGGCGTCTCGCCGCGCTCGCGCAGATCCGCCAGCTCGGCGACCCCGTGCTGCGCGCCCCGGCGCTGCCGGTGAGCGCGTTCGACGAGGCGCTGCGCGACGAGGCGGAGCGGATGGTCGCGATCATGCACGACGCCCGCGGGGTGGGCCTGGCGGCTCCCCAGGTGGGCTCGCTGCGCCGCCTGGTCGTGGCCATGCTGGGCGAGGACGAGGAGCCGACCGTCCTCTGCAACCCCGAGATCGTCTGGCGCTCCGAGGAGGAGGAGGACGACTACGAGGGCTGCCTGTCGATCGGCGAGATCAGCGTCGAGGTGCCCCGCGCGGTGGCCGTGCGGCTGCGCGCGCAGGACGTGCACGGGCGCCCCGTCGAGCTGGAGCCCGAGGGCTTCGCCGCCCGCGTGGTGCAGCACGAGCTCGACCACCTCGACGGCGTCCTGATCCTCGACCGCACGGCGCCCGAGCAGCGCCGCGAAGCCCTCCGGGCCCTGCGAAACGGGGGGTGACGCGCGATGCGCGTCGCCTTCGCGGGCAGCCCCGAGGCGGCGGTCCCGCCGCTCCGCGCGCTCGCGGGCTCCGGCCATGAGGTCACCGTCGTCGTGTCCCAGCCCGACCGGGTGCGTGGCCGCGGGCGCACGCCCACGCCCACGCCCGTCGCGGCCGCGGCGCAGGAGCTCGGCATCCCCGTGCTGCGCCCCCGCACGATCAACGACCCCGACGTGCTGGAGCAGATCGCCGCGACCGGCGCCGAGGCGCTCGCCGTGGTGGCCTTCGGCCAGATCCTTCGCGAGGGGGTCCTGGGGCGCTGGCCGTGCGTCAACGTGCACTTCTCGCTGCTGCCGGCCTACCGCGGCGCGGCCCCGGTCGAGCGCGCGCTGCTCGACGGCGTCCGCGAGACCGGCGTGACGATCATGCTGATGGACGCGGGCCTCGACACCGGCCCGATCCTCGCGACGCGATCCGTGCCGGTGGCGGAGGACGACGACGCCGGCGCGGTGCTCGAGCGCCTCTCCGCGCTGGGCGGACCCATGCTCGCCGACGCGCTCACCGCGCTGGCCGACGGCACCGCCCGCCCCCGCCCGCAGCCCGAGGAGGGCGTCTCGCTGGCCCCGAAGATCACCGCCGAGGACCGCGTGCTCGACCTCGCCGAGCCCGCGGAGGCGCTCGCCCGCCGGGTGCGCGCGCTGTCGCCCCACATCGGAGCCGTCTGCCGCATCGACGGCGAGCCGTTCAAGGTCTGGCGGGCCCGGGCCAGCGCGGACGCGGCCCCCGCGGGCCTGTCGCGGCGCGACGGCCGCCTGGTGGCCGGCTGCGCGGAGGGCTCGCTCGAGATCATCGAGCTGCAGCCGCCCGGCCGGGGGCGGATGGAGGCGTCGGCGTTCCTGCGCGGCTGGCGCGGTGCGCTCGCGTGGGGGACGGCGTGAGCGGCGGCGCGGGGACGACCGACGGGGGCGAGGGCGTGGCGCGCGAGCGCAGCGTGGCCCTGCGCGTGCTGCGCCGGGTGGAGGAGGGGGCCTACGCCGACCGGGCCCTCGCCGCCGAGGCGCGCCGGGCCGAGCTCGACCCGCGCGCCCGCGCGCAGGCCACCCGCCTGGCGTACGGCGCGGTGCAGCGCCGCCGCACGCTCGACTGGCTGATCGACGGCGCGCTCGACCGGCCGGCGGCGCTCGAGCCGGCCGTCCGGGACATCCTGCGCCTCGGCGCGTACGAGCTCGCCTTCTCCGACGGGGTGCCCGCCCACGCGGCGGTCGACCAGGCGGTGCGCCAGGCGCGCGCGCTGCGCGGGCCCAAGGCGCGCGCCTCGGCCCGGGCGGGCGTGGTGAACGCCGTGATGCGGCGCATCGCCGCCGACGCCGGCCCGCGGCTGCGGGCGCTCGAGGGCGAGGGGCCGGAGGCGCTCGCACTGCGGCACTCCATGCCGGACTGGATCGTCGAGCGGCTCGTGGCCTCGCTGGGGCACGCCGACGCGGTCGGCGTGATGGAGGCGGCGGCCCGCCCGGCCGAGTCGGCGCTGCGCTGGAACCCGCTGCGCGGCCCGCGGATCGACCTCGAGCGCGAGCTGCCGGCCGGCTGGCGCCGTGACGACGCCATGGCGCCCGAGGCCTACGTGCTGAGCGCCCCGTTCGCCCTCGAGGACTCCGCCGCGTGGGCGCGCGGCCTGGCGATGGGGCAGAGCCGCGCCTCCCAGCTCGTGGCCCGCGCGGTCGACCCGCGCCCGGGCGAGCGCGTGCTCGACATGTGCGCCGCGCCCGGTGCCAAGACCACCCACATGGCGGCCCTCGCGCGCGGCGGCGCGCGCATCACGGCGATCGAGCTGCGCCCCCGCCGCGCCGACGCGCTGCGGGCGCTCGCCCGGCGCATGGGCGCCGTGGTGGACGTGATCGAGGGCGACGCGCTCGAGGTCGACCCGGGCGAGGGCTTCGACGCCGTCCTGCTCGACCCGCCCTGCACCGGCCTCGGCGTGCTCTCCTCGCGCCCCGACGCCCGCTGGCGCCGCCGCGAGGAGGCCCTCGGGCCGCTCGCCGACCTGCAGCGGGCGCTGCTGCGGCGGGCGCTGGCGCTCGTGCGCCCCGGCGGGCGGGTGGTCTACTCCACCTGCACGCTCATCGCCGAGGAGAACGAGGACGTGGTGCGCGCGGCCGGCGCGCCCATCGACGACCTGACCGCGTCGCACCCGCGCCTCGCCCACCCGCGCCTGCCCGGCGCGCTCCTGACCCTGCCGCACCGCGACGGCACGGACGGGTTCTTCGTGGCCAGGCTGCGCCGCCCGTGAGCGCCCGCGTGCCACGCGAGCCGCTCGTGCTGCCGTCGGTGATGTCGGCCGACATGCTGGCCCTCGGCGCCCAGCTCGACGCGCTCATCGCGGCGGGCGCCGGCGCGATCCACGTCGACGTGATGGACGGCCACTTCGTGCCCAACCTGACGGTGGGGCCGGACTTCGCCCGCGCCGCGGCCGGCCCGGTGCGCGCGGCCGGCGGGCTCGTGGACGTACACCTCATGGTCAGCCGGCCTGCCGAGATGGTGCCGCTGTTCGCCCCGCACGCCGACGCGATCACCGTGCACGTGGAGGCCGACCCGCACCCGCACCGCCTGCTCGGCCTGATCCGCGACGCGGGCTGCGCCGCGGGCCTCGCGCTCAACCCGGGCACGCCGGTGGAGCACGTCGCCGAGCTCGCGGGCGAGCTGGACTACGTCAACGTGCTGGCCGTCAACCCGGGCTTCGCCGGGCAGTCGTTCATCGCGACGACCCCCGCCCGCATCGCCCGCCTGCGCGCCCTGCTGCCGGACGGGCTGCCGATCGAGGTGGACGGCGGCATCGGGATGGCGACGATGCCCGCCGCCCGCGACGCGGGCGCGACGATGTTCGTCTCGGCGTCGTCGATCTTCGGGGCGCCCGACCCGGTGGGCGCCTTCCGCGAGCTGGACGCGCTGGCGCGGGCGGCGTGACCGGGGCGGCGCCGGTCTCGCCGGTCGAGCGGGCGGCGCTGGCCCGGGCCCGCGAGCTGGCGACGCGCGGTCGCGGCCGCGTGAGCCCCAACCCCCTGGTCGGCGCGGTGGTGCTGCGCGACGGCGAGGCGGTCGCCGAGGGCTGGCACGAGGGCCCCGGGCTGCCGCACGCCGAGGCGATGGCGCTCGAGAGGGCCGGCGGGCGGGCCCGCGGCGCGACCGTGGTCTGCACCCTCGAGCCGTGCTCACACCACGGCCGCACGCCGCCCTGCGCCGACGCGCTGATCCGGGCCGGCGTGGCCCGCGTGGTCGTGGGCCTGCCCGACCCGCTGGAGCGGGGCCGCGCCGGGGGGCGCGACGTGCTGCGCGCGGCCGGCGTGGAGGTGGCGGTGGCCGACGCGCAGGAGCGGGCGGCCTGCGCGGAGCTCAACTCGGCGTTCCTCACGGCCGCCACGCTGGGGCGGCCCGAGGTGCTGCTGAAGCTCGCGACCTCGCTCGACGGGCGCATCGCGACGGCGACCGGCGAGAGCCGCTGGATCTCGGGACCCGACTCCCGCGCGCTGGTGCACCGCTGGCGGGCCGACGTCGACGCCGTCGCGGTGGGCGTCGGCACCGCGCTCGCCGACGACCCGCTGCTGACCGCCCGCGACGTGGAGGGCCCCGTGCGCCAGCCGGCCCGGGTGGTGTTCGACTCGCTCGCGCGCCTGCCGCTCGACTCGGCGCTCGTGCGCGACGCGGGGGAGGGCCCGGTGGTCGTGCTCGCCGGCGAGGACGCGCCGGCCGAGCGCCTCGACGCGCTGGCCCGCGCCGGGGTCGACGTGGTCACGAGCCCGGGCGGCCCGCGCGAGCGCGTCGCCGCCGGCCTGCGCGCCCTGGCCGAGCGCAACGTGCAGTCGGTGCTGGTCGAGGGCGGCGCGCGGCTGGCCGGCGGGCTGCTCGAGGCCGGGGCGGTCGACCGCGTGGCCTGGTTCCTGGCGCCCATGCTGATCGGCGGCGACGGCGCGCCCGCGGCGCTCGCGGGCCCGGGCGCGCCCACGCTGGCCGCCGCCCCGCGCCTGGCCGGCGTGGTCTCGGGGCGGGTGGGCGCCGACGTGCTCGTGACCGGGCGGCTCACCCCGCTGCCCGGCCTGGACCGGACCGGGGAGGGCTGATGTTCACGGGGCTCGTGGAGGAGGGCGGCCGGGTGGCCGCCGTGGCGCCCGGCGAGCGGGGCGCGCGCCTCGAGATCGCGGCGCGGACCGTGCTCGAGGGCCTGGAGGTCGGCGACTCCGTCGCCGTGAACGGCGCCTGCCTGACGGCCGTGGAGGTCGGCGCCGGCGGGTTCGCCGTGGATGCGGTGGCCGAGACCCTGCGCCGCACGGCGCTCGGGGCGCTGGCGCCCGGCGACCGGGTCAACCTCGAGCGGCCGATGCGCCTCGGCGACCGCCTCGACGGCCACCTCGTGCAGGGGCACGTCGACGGCGTCGGCACGGTGCGCGCCGTGCGGCCGGAGGGGGAGAGCGCCGTCCTGGAGGTCGCCGCCCCGCCCGAGCTGCTGCGCTACGTGGTCGAGAAGGGCAGCATCGCCGTCGACGGCGTCTCGCTGACCGTGGCGGGCCGCCTGGCGGACGCCTTCACCGTGGCCCTCATCCCGCACACGATGTCCGTCACGACGCTCGGCCCGCAGGCCCTCGGGCGGGCCGTCAACCTCGAGGTGGACGTGGTGGCAAAATACGTGGAGTCACTGGCGGCCCCCTATGCGCCGCCGGCAGGGGAGGTCCCATGAGCACGAGCAGGACGACGGAGTTCGCCACCGTCGAGGAGGCGATCGAGGAGATCCGCGCCGGGCGGATGGTCGTCATCCTCGACTCAGAGGACCGGGAGAACGAGGGCGACCTCGTCATGGCGGCGCAGTTCGCCACCCCCGAGGCCATCAACTTCATGGCCACCCACGGGCGCGGGCTCATCTGCCTCTCGCTCACGGACGCCCGCTGCGAGCAGCTCGGCCTCAAGCCGGTCGTGCGTCAGAACGAGAGCGCGTACTCGACCGGCTTCACGGAGCCGATCGAGGCCAAGCACGGCATCACGACCGGCATCTCGGCGCCCGACCGCTCGCGCACGATCATGGTGGCGATCGACCCCGACAGCGGCCCCGAGGACATCGTCAAGCCCGGCCACGTCTTCCCCCTGCGGGCCAAGCCGGGCGGCGTGCTGGAGCGCGCCGGCCACACGGAGGCGGCGGTCGACCTGGCGCGGCTGGCGGGCCTCATCCCGGCCGGCGTGATCTGCGAGATCAGCAACCCCGACGGCACGATGGCGCGGCTGCCCGACCTCGTGCCCTACGCCGCGGAGCACAACCTGAAGATCATCACGATCGCCCAGCTGATCGAGCACCGCCGTCGCACGGAGCGGCTCATCGAGCGCGGCACGGCCGCGCGCCTGCCCACCGAGCACGGCGAGTGGACCGCGGTCGGCTACCGGTCGATCCTCGACGGCAAGCATCACCTCGCGATGGTCAAGGGCGAGGTCGACGGCGCGGAGGAGGTGCTGGTGCGCGTGCACTCCGAGTGCCTCACCGGCGACGTGTTCGGCTCCCAGCGCTGCGACTGCGGCCAGCAGCTCCAGGCGGCGATGAAGCGCATCGCCGACGAGGGGCGCGGCGTGCTGCTCTACATCGCCCAGGAGGGCCGCGGCATCGGGCTGCTCAACAAGCTGCGCGCCTACGAGCTGCAGGACCGCGGCATGGACACGGTCGAGGCGAACGTCGAGCTCGGCTTCCCGCCCGACCTGCGCGACTACGGCATCGGCGCCCAGATCCTGGTGGACCTGGGGCTGTCCTCCATCCGCCTGCTCACGAACAACCCCAAGAAGATCGTGGGCCTCGAGGGCTACGGGCTCTCGGTGGTGGACCGGGTGCCGATCGAGATGCCCCCGGTCGGCGACAACCTCGACTACCTGCGCACGAAGCGCGACAAGATGGGGCACATGCTGCACCACCAGGACCTGCGCTTCGACGAGGGCGAGGGCGGCTGATGGCCCGCACCGGGCCGCCGCCGCCGGCCCCCCGGCTGGAGCACCCGGGGGTCCGCATGGCGGCGGTGGTGGCGGGCTTCCACCGCGACCTGGCCGAGCGGCTGCTGGAGGGCGCCCGCGCCCGGCTGGCCGAGGCGGGGCTGCCCGAGGGGCACCTCGAGGACCACTGGGTGCCCGGCGCGTTCGAGCTGCCGCTCGCGGCCCGCTCGCTGGCCCTGCGCCGCCGCTACGCGGGCATCGTGGCGCTCGGCGTCGTCATCCGGGGCGAGACCGCCCACTTCGACCACATCTGCCACGCGGCGTCCACGGGCCTGATGGCGGTCGGCCTCGAGACCGGGGTGCCGTGCGCGTTCGGCGTGCTCACGACCGAGGACCGCGCCCAGGCCGAGGCGCGCTCCGGGGGCGACAAGGGCAACGCGGGGTCCGACGCGGCCGACGCGGCCGTGGTGATGGCCAACCTGCTCGCCGAGGGCCGCTAGCGCCCGTCCGCGCGGCCGGCGGCCCGTGGGCGCGACCGCCACGAAAACGTGCGGATTCGGTGATGGCGGCCGCCCGGCGTCCCTCGACGGGGGTAGCGTGGGCGCGCCGTGCCCACGACCCCAGGAGCACCCTTGACCAGGACCACCCGAGCCCAGGGGCGCGTGCGCCGGCGCGTCGCCCTCGCGGCCGCCGTCGCCGCGCCCGCCGCGCTCGCCGCGCCGGCGATCGCCGCCGCCGCCCCCGCGATCGCCGCCGACGCGGTCTGCGTGCGCCCCGTGCAGGACCCGGCCAGCGGGCGGCTGACGGCGCCGCCGCTCACGATCACCGGATCGGGCTTCACGCCCGGCGCGCCCGTCGAGCTGCGCCGCGGCACGCGGACGTTCGGGGGCGTCGCCGACGCCTCGGGCGCCTTCACGGCGCAGCTCTCGGTGCTCGACCTGCTGACCGCCACCCGGGCGCCCCGCGCCACCCCGTTCGGCGTCGTCGCCACCGACCAGGCCGGCCTGGGCGTCAGCAACGAGATCCGCCTGAAGGCCGCGTCGCTGTCCTTCTCGGCCAGCCCCCGGCGCGCGAACCCGTCGGCGCGCACCACGTTCAAGCTCTCGGGCTTCGAGCCCGACCGCGTCGTGTACGCCCACTACCGCTTCAGGGGACGGACGCGGGCCGACGTCGCCGTCGGACGGGCCGGCAACCCGTGCGGCATCCTCACCACGCGCCGCAAGCAGATCCCCGTGCGCGCGCCCGCGCGGGGCCTCTGGACGGTCCAGTTCGACCACAACCGGAGGTTCTCGCCGCGGGCGACGCCGCGCATCCGCGCGACGATCCGGGTGTCGCAGGTCCTGCGGCGCCGCTAGGCGCCTCGCCCGGGGGCCGGCCGCGCGCCGGCCCCCGGGCGGCGGATCAGGCGGCCTTCAGGACCTTTCCGGCCTTGAGGCAGCGCGTGCACACGTAGGCCCGCACGGGCGTCGAGCCCTTCATGATGCGCACCTTCTGCACGTTGACGTTGAAGCGCCGCGGGGTCGCGCGCATCGAGTGGCTGCGGTTGTTGCCGAACGCGGGTGCCTTCCCGCAGACACTGCAGACCTTCGCCATGACCGCCGTCTCGCTTCCGTCGCAGGGTTGACAGGGACGCGCGAGGCGTCCGAGCGGCCCCGGATTATGCTCGTCAGATGGCCGTGAGCGCAACCTCCGCGCACCCGCCCGCCTCGCCGCTGCCCCCGCTGGGGTCACGGCGGGGCGACCCGCGGGCGCCGATGCGGCCGCGCCCCCCGGGCCCGGGGCGTTGGAGCGACCCCGTCACCGCGCTGCCCGGCGTGGGCCCGACGCTGGCGAGGCGGCTGCGCTCGCTGGGCGTCGAGCAGGTCGGTCAGCTGCTCGAGCACCTGCCCGCCCGCTACGAGTCGTTCGACGCCGGCGCGCGCCCCGTGTCGGCGCTGCGGGCGGGGGAGGAGGCCACCGTGCGGGTGGTGCTCGACTCGATCGCGGTGCGGCCGACGCGCCGGCGGGGGCTGCGGATCGTGTCCGCGCGGGTGCACGACGCGACCGGCCGCATGGGCGCCACCTGGTTCAACCAGCAGCACCTGGCCCGCGTCCTGCAGCCGGGCGACGAGCTGCTGCTGCGCGGCAGGGTGGGCACCGGCGGGCGCCGGGAGATCGCGGTGCGCAGCCACGAGGTGCTCGGCGGGCCGGGGTCGGAGGGCCTGCACACCACCGGCCTGGTCCCGGTGTACCCGGCCACCGAGGCGATGCCGGTGCGGCGCATCCGCGAGCTGATCGATCTCGCCCGGCCCCTCGCCCGGGCGGCGCCGGAGCGGCTGCCGGCCCGGGTGCGCCACCGGCTGGGCCTGCCCGGCGCGGCCGACGCCCTGGTGGGCGTCCACTTCCCGCGCTCGCGGGCCGAGGCGCGGCTCGGGCGCCGCCGCATGGTGGTCGAGGAGCTCGTCGTGCTGCAGCTCGGCCTGCTGGCCGTGCGCCGGGCGCAGTCGGGCACGCGCGCCGCGCCGCCCCTGGAGGCCACCGGCGAGCGCTCGGGGCCGCTGCTGGCGGCGCTGCCCTTCCGCCTCACCGCGCCGCAGCGGCGGGCCGCCCGCGAGGTGGGCCGCGACCTCGCCCGCCCGGTCCCCATGCGCCGCCTGCTGCAGGGCGAGGTGGGCTCCGGCAAGACGCTCGTGGCCGTGCTGGCGATCTGCCAGGCGGTCGAGGCGGGTGCCCAGGCGGCGGTGCTCGTGCCGACGGAGACGCTGGCCGAGCAGCACCTGCGCACGCTCGACGCCGTGCTGGCGCCGGCCGGCCTGGCGCCGGTGCTGCTGACCGGCCGGGTGACCGGCGCCGAGCGCGAGCGCCGGCTGCTGGCGCTGCGCAGCGGGACGGCGCCGATCGCCGTGGGCACCCAGGCGCTGCTGTCCGAGGGGGTCGCGTTCCACCGGCTCGGCCTGGTGGTGGTCGACGAGCAGCACCGCTTCGGCGTCGAGCAGCGTCAGGCGCTCGCCGAGCGCGCCGCGGCCGGCGGGGGTGGGGCGGCCCACCTGCTCTACATGACCGCCACGCCCATCCCGCGCACGCTCGCCCTCACCGCGTACGGCGACCTGACCGTCTCGACCATCCGCAGCCGGCCGCCCGGCCGCTCGCCGGTGGAGACCCGCTGGGTGCGCGAGGCCGACCGCGACGAGGCCTACGAGCTGGTGCGGGCCCAGCTGCGCGCCGGCCGCCAGGCCTACGTCATCTGCCCGCTCGTCGAGGAGGGCGCCGCGGCCGAGGCGCGGGCCGCCACGACGGAGGCCGAGCGGCTGCGCGAGGGCCCGTTCGCCGACTTCCGCGTGGGCCTGCTGCACGGGGCGCTGTCGGCCGACGCCAAGCGGGCCGCGATGGTCGACTTCGCCGAGGGGCGCATCGACCTGCTCGTGGCGACCACCGTGGTCGAGGTCGGCATCGACGTCCCCAACGCCACCACCATCCTCATCGAGGACGCCGACCGCTTCGGCCTGGCCCAGCTCCACCAGCTGCGCGGCCGGGTGGGCCGGGGCGAGCACGCGGGCACCTGCATCCTGTTCGGCGAGCCGCCGACCGAGGACGGCGCCCGCCGCCTGGAGGCCGTCACCCAGACGTCCGACGGCTTCCGGCTGGCCGAGCTGGACCTGGAGATCCGCGGCGAGGGCAGCATCCTGGGCCTGCGCCAGGCCGGCCCCACCGACCTGCGCTTCGCGCGCCTCTCGCGCGACCGTCGCGAGCTGGCCGAGGCCCGCTGGCTGGCGCGCCGGGCGCTGCGCGACGACCCGCACCTGGAGCGGCCCGAGCACCGCCTGCTGCGCGACGCCGTGCTGCAGCGGTTCGACCACTTCCCGCGGCTGCTCGACGCATGAGGGGGCGCGGGTGAGGATCGTGGCGGGTGCCCACCGCGGCCGCCGCATCGTCGCGCCCCGCGGCGCCGTCACCCGTCCGACCGCCGACCGGGTGCGGGAGGCCGTCTTCTCGATCGTGGGCCCGGTGGACGGGCTCGACGTGCTCGACCTGTTCGCCGGCTCGGGCGCCCTCGGCCTCGAGGCGCTCTCGCGCGGCGCGGCCTCGGCGACGTTCGTCGACAGCGGCCGGGCCGCGCTGGCGTGCATCCGGCGCAACGTGGAGACGCTCGGCGTCGGCGACCGCGCGCGGGTCGTCGGCCGCGACTGGCGCGCCGCGCTGGCGGCCGAGCGCGCGGCGGGCCGGCGCTACGGCTTGTGCCTCTGTGACCCGCCATATAGCCTCACCGACCGTGTCGTGGCGGGGATCGGCCCGGCGCTCGCGCCCGTGATGGCGGCATCCGGAACCGTGGTGATCGAGCACCCGGCCGCGCTCTCGCCACCGGAGCCCACCGGACTGGAGATCGCCACGCGTATCGATCGGAGCTACGGCGACACCGCCGTCGCCGTGCTGCGGCTGGGGCGCCCGTGAGCGGGCGCGTCCGGACCGCCGTCTGCCCGGGGACCTACGATCCGGTCACCAACGGGCACGTGGACATCATCGCCCGCGCGGCGGGGCTGTTCGACGAGGTGATCGTCTCCGTGACGACCGGCTCGTTCAAGAAGACGCCCCTCTTCAGCGCCGAGGAGCGCATCGCGCTGGTGACGGCGAGCGTCGAGCACCTGGGCAACGTCCGGGTGGAGGGTTTCGACAGCCTCATCACCGAGCACGCCCGGAACGTGGGCGCGAGCGTCATGGTAAAAGGACTCCGGGCGATCTCGGATTTCGACTACGAGTTCCAGATGGCGCAGCTCAACAGGCATCTCGCCGCGGAGATCGAAACCGTGTACCTGCCGGCGTCGCCCCAGTACAGCTTCGTCAGCTCGAGCGGTGTGCGCGAGGTGGCGGCGTGGGGCGGCTCGGTCGACGACTGGGTCCCACCGGTCGTCGCCGAGGCACTTCGGGCCCGGCGTCGTCGCGGCGTCGGCTCGGTCCCCTGAGGAGGGTTCTTTGGACGTTCTGGAACTGATCGACAAGCTGGACGACCTGATCCACAACGCGCGGGCGGTCCCGCTGACCGATCAGGTCCGGATCGACCGCGAGGCCATCTACGACCTGCTCGACCAGATGCGCTCCACGATCCCCGAGGAGGTCAAGCAGGCGCGCTGGATCGTCAAGGAGCGCCAGGAGATGCTGGCCGAGGCCAAGCGCGAGGCCGAGCGCCTCGTGGCTGACGCGCGCGAGCGCGCCGCGCACGAGGCCTCCCAGCAGGAGGTCGTCAAGCGGGCGGAGCGCGAGGCGGCCGAGATCCTCGAGGAGGCCCGCCAGCGCGAGCGCGAGGTGCGCCTGGGCGCCGAGGACTACGCCGACGAGGTGCTCGGCACGCTGGAGGTCAACCTCGGCAAGTTCCTCCAGGCGGTCCAGCGCGGCCGCGAGCGCCTGCAGGGCCGCTCGACCGACGACCACGTGGACGGCGACGGGATGGCCCCCGAGCCGCCCCTGTAGGAGGAGCCGTGCCGAGGGAGGTCGCGATCCTCGACCTCCGGTCGCTCGACATCGCGCCGGGGGCCGCACGGCGCCTGGAGCTGCGCGTGCCCCCGGTCGCCCTGCGCCTCGGGGGACAGGAGTACGCCACCGAGCCGGCGGCGCCGGAGGTCGGCCTCGAGGTCGCCCGGTCGCTCTCGGGGCTCCACCTGCGCCTGCGGTCCGAGGTCACGCTCACCGGGCCCTGCTTCCGCTGCCTCGGCGACGCCCGCGTGCCGCTGCGCATCGACGCGAGCGAGTTCGTGGCCGAGGGGCGGCCCGACGACGCGCCCTTCGACGAGGACCTCGACTCGGCCTACGTCGAGGACGGCGCGCTCGACCTCGAGACGTGGGCGCGCGACGCCATCGCGGAGGCCGTGCCGCCCACCATCCTCTGCCGCGAGGACTGCGCCGGGCTCTGCGCCACCTGCGGCGCCGACCTCAACGCCGGCCCGTGCGGCTGCGGGCCGCCCGCCCCGGACCCGCGGTGGGACGCCCTGCGGGGCCTCGCGGAGCGGCTCGGCCGCGAGGACTAGAAGCGCGGGGCGGCGATCGCTACCCTTCCGCGAGTCCTCCGACCGGTGGAGAGTCCGTGGCCGTCCCGAAGCGAAAGACATCGAAGCAGCGTCGCGACACGCGGCGCGCGCAGCACGCCATCGAGGCGAGCCGCCTCGGCGCGTGCGCGAGGTGCGGCAGCCCCAAGCGCCCGCACCACGTCTGCGGCGTCTGCGGGTACTACCGGGGCCGGCCGGTCGTCGAGATCGAGGGGTAGCACGGCCGACTCGGCGGTCGCTCTCGACGGCATGGGCGGCGACGACGCGCCGGCCGCGCCGGTCCGGGGGGCGATCGAGGCAGCAGGGGACGGGATCCCGATCCTCCTCGTCGGCGACGAGGGGGCACTGCGCCAGGAGATGGCGCGCCAGGGGGCGTCGGAGCACCCGGGCATCCGCGTCGTGCACGCGTCCGAGGTGGTGGCCTCGTCCGAGGTCGGGGCCCGCGCCGTGCGCGCCAAGCCCGACTCGTCGGTCGCCGTGGCCTGCCGGCTCGTGGGGGCCGGCGAGGCCGGCGCGGCGGTCTCGGCCGGCAACACGGGCGCCATGCTCGCCGCGTCGACGCTCCACATGCGCCGGGTGCCGGGCGTCATCCGGCCCGCGATCGCGGTCGTGCTCCCCGGCGCGGGCGGCCGGCCGGTGCTGCTGCTCGACGCCGGCGGCAGCGCGGAGGCCCGCGCCGAGCACCTGCGCCAGTTCGCGCTGATGGGGCGGCTGTTCTCGCGCGACGTGCTCGGCGTGCCCGAGCCCCGCGTCGGCCTGCTGTCGATCGGCGAGGAGGACGTGAAGGGCAGCGAGCTCGTCGTCTCCGCGCACGCCCTGCTGCGCGACACGCCCGGCTTCAGCGGCAACGTCGAGGGGCGCGACATCTCGGCCGCGGTCGTGGACGTGGTGGTCACCGACGGGTTCACCGGCAACGTCGTCCTCAAGACGATGGAGGGGGTCGCCGCCTTCCTGCTGCGCGAGGTGCGCGACGCCATGCGCTCGACGCTCCTCGGGCGGGTCGGCGGCCTGCTGGCCCGGCCGCCACTGCGGCGCATGCGCGACCGCATCGATCCCGAGGAGTACGGCGGCGCGGTGCTGCTCGGCGTGCGCGGCCTGTCGGTGATCGGCCACGGCAACGCGAGCGGCCACGCGATCGCCCAGGCCGTCCGGGTGGCGGCGCGCGGCACGCGCGGTCGGCTGGTGCAGCAGTTCGAGGCCGCGCTGGCGCTCGAGGCGTCCGAAGGGTCGCCGGCCGCGTAGGATCCCCCCGCCGGCGCCACGTCGGCGGTTCGTCCGAGACCGTGTGTAGTTTGCCCAGCCAGAGCCGAGCGGCCACCTGGCGTGGAGAGACAAGAGGGGGACGTTTTGGACCGAGAGAAGGCTGTGGAAGAGGTCCGCGCCATCCTGGTGGAGCAGCTCGGGGTCGATCCGGCGGAGGTCACCGTGGAATCGTCCTTCCAGGAGGACCTCAACGCTGACTCGCTGGACCTGGTCGAGCTCATCATGGAGATGGAGGACCGGTTCAAGATCAAGATCCCGGACGAGGAGGCGGAGAAGATCGCGACGGTCGGTCAGGCCGTCGACTACGTGATGGCCAACCAGGCCTGAGCGGGGTCGGCGCCGCCGCGCCGGGGCTGGCCCGGCTGCTCGGGTCGCTCGAGCCGCGGCGGCGGCGCCAGGTCTTCACCCACAGCTCCTGGGCGCCCCGCAGGGAGGCGTCGTACGAGCGCCTCGAGTTCCTCGGTGACAGCGTGCTCGACCTGATCGTCAGCGAGGAGCTGATGCGCCGCTTCCCCTCGGTCGACGAGGGCGAGCTGTCGTGGATGCGCCAGTCGGTGGTCGCGCGCGAGTCCTGCGCGGCCGCCGCGGCGGCCGCGGGGCTGCCCGAGGCCTTCGCGGAGGCCGCGCCCGCGCCCCGGCGCGCGGCGGCCGCGGAGCTGTCCGGCCGTCCCAGCGTCCGTGCCGCGCTCGCCGAGGCGACGATCGGCGCGGCCTGGCTCGACCTGGGCGCAGAGGCCACCCGCGCGGCCGTGCTGGAGGCGTTCGCCCCGGCCCTCGACGATGCGGTGCCCGGGGTGCGCGACCCCAAGACGACGCTCCAGGAGCTCGCCGCCCGCGACCGCCGCGAGGTGGCCTACGAGCTGGTCGGGGCGGAGGGCCCGCCCCAGGACCGCCGCTTCACCAGCCGGGTGCTCGTCGGCGGCCGGCCGATGGGCGAGGGCAGCGGGCCGTCGAAGCAGGCCTCCGAGCAGCGCGCCGCGGCGCGCGCGCTGGCGGCGCTGTCGGAGGGCGCGCCGTGCTGAGCCGCCTCACCGTGCGCGGCTTCAAGTCGTTCGCCGACCCGACGGCGCTCGAGCTCGGGCCGGGTGTCAACGTCGTGGTGGGCCCGAACGGCTCCGGCAAGAGCAACCTCGCCGAGGCGGTCGTCTGGGCGCTCGGCGAGCAGCGGGCGGGCCGTCTGCGCGCCGGCGGCATGGCCGACGTGCTCTACTCGGGGGGCGAGCGGCGGCCGCCGGCCCAGTTCGCCGAGGTGGCGCTCGTCCTCTCGGCCGCGGAGGCCGACGGGGCGGGGCCGGCCGAGGTGGCCGCCAGCCGGCGGCTCACCCGCGCGGGCGACGCCGACTACCGCCTCAACGGCCAGGGCTGCCGCCTGCTCGACGTGCAGGAGGCGCTCGCCCGGCGCGGCCTCGGCCCCGACGCGCTGGCGGTCATCCGCCAGGGCCAGGTGGAGGCCCTGTGCACCAGCACGCCCGTGGAGCGGCGCGCGATGGTCGACGCCGCCGCCGGGGTGGCGGTCGCCAAGCGCCGTCGCCGCCGGGCGGAGCAGAAGCTGGCCCGGGTGGGCGACCGCCTGGAGCGGGCCCGCGACCTCGCCGGCGAGGTGCGCTCGCGGGCGCGGGCGCTCGAGCGCCAGGCGCGCGCCGCCGAGCGGGCCGGAGCGCTCGAGGCCGAGATGGCCGCCGCCCGCCGGGCGGTGGGCGCCGCGCGGGCGCGGGCCGCCGCCGCCGCCCTGGCCGTCGCGCGCGCCGAGCACGAGCGGCTGCGCGCGGCCGCCGCCGCCGACGCCCGGGCGCTCGAGGCGGCCCGCGCCCGGCGCTCGGCCGCCGCGGCGGCGCGCGAGGCGGCCGGCGCCGAGGCGGGGCGGGCCGGGGAGCTCGCCGCCGCCGTGCGCACCGCGGCCGACCGCACCGCGGGCCGCGCGGAGCTGGCGTGGGAGCGGGTGGCGACGGCCGAGCGCGAGGCCGCCGAGCGGCGCGATCGCCGCCGCGCCGCCGCGGAGCGGCTGGGCGCCCTCGAGGCCGCGGCGCGGTCGGCGGCGGAGGCGGTGACGTCGGCCGAGGCCGCCGCCGGGCGCGCCGACGAGCAGGCGGCCGCCGCCGAGCGCGCCGACGCGGCGGCCCGCGCGGAGCACCGGCGCCTGGAGGACGCGGCGGCGGGCGCCGCCGCCGAGCTGCTGGCCGCCGAGCGCGAGGGCCGCGCCGCCGCGCGCCGCGCCGAGGAGGCGACGGCCGCCCTGGCCGCGGCGCGCGCCCGCGTGGCCGCGCTGCGGGCGGACGGCGTCGACCCCGCCGACCTGGCCCGCGCCGAGCGGCGCGACGAGGTCGCCTCCGGCCGGGTGGCCCGCTGGGCCGAGCGCCAGGCCGACGCGGAGCGCGCTGCCG
This sequence comes from Miltoncostaea marina, assembly GCF_018141525.1. GTDB lineage: Bacteria > Actinomycetota > Thermoleophilia > Miltoncostaeales > Miltoncostaeaceae > Miltoncostaea > Miltoncostaea marina. The sequence continues at coordinate 2,020,139 of NZ_CP064655.1, read as the reverse complement.
CCGACGCCGACGCCGCCCGCGCGGGCGCCGAGGCCCGCGCGCGCGAGGCCCGCGGCGCGGCCCGCGCGCTGGCGCCGGCCGAGCGCGCCCGCGACGGGGCGCCGCCCGCGCTCGGCGACGGGCTGCGGGTGGCCCCGGGCGCCGAGCACGCGGTCGCCGCCGCCCTGGGCGCGCTGGCCGAGGCGGTGCCGGCCGGATCGGTGGACGAGGCCCGCCGCGCGCTCGACGACGGCGCCCCCGCGGCCGTCGTCCCGGCGCCGGGCCGGGCGGCCGCGGCGCCGCCGCCCGGCGGCCGGCCGCTGCTCGAGCTGGTCGTCGAGTGCCCGCCGGGCGTGCGGCCCCACGTCGAGCGCCTGCTGGCCGACGCCTGGCTGGTCGACGACCTCGCCGCGGTGCCGCCGGGCACGCCGGGCGTCGCCGTCACGGCCGACGGGCTCGCCCTGCGCCCCGCCGACGGGGTGGTGCTGCGCTCGGCGGGCTCGTGGGCGCGCCGGGCCCTGCACGAGCGCGCCGTCGAGGCCGAGCGCGCCGCCGCGTCCGCCGCCGAGGCGACCGCCGGCGAAGCGCGCGCCGCGGCCGCCGCGCTCGAGCGGGTGCGCCGGCGGCGCCGGGCCGCCGACCGCGCCGCCGCCCGGGCGGGCCAGGCGCTCGCCGCCCTGCGCGCCCGCGCCGGGCGGCTCGCCGCCGGTACCGCGGAGGCGGCCGCGGAGGTCGAGCGCCTGGAGGCCGCCGCCGCGGCGGCGACGGGCCCGTCGGCCGCGGCCGGCCCCCGCGCCGAGGCTGCCCGCGCCGCGGCCGGCGCCGCCACGCAGGCCGCCGCGGCGGCGCGGGACGTCGCCGACCGCGCCGCCGCCGCCCACCGCGCGGCCGGCGCGGCGGCCGCCGACGCGCGGGCGGAGCTGGCCGCGGCGCGGGCCCACGCGGCGGAGGCGGCCGCGCGGCTCGAGTCCACCCGCTCCGCCGCGGGCGCGCCCGAGCGCGAGCACGACCTCGAGCCGGCGCGGGTCGCCGCCCGGGCGCTGGAGGCCGCGGCCGCCGCCCTCGGCCCGGCGGCCGGCCGGGCGGCGGCGCTCGCCGCCGAGGCGGCGTCCGCGGCGCGCGACCTCGACGCCGGCGTGGCGGCGGCCGACCGCGCGGTGGAGCAGGCTGAGCGGGCGACGACCGCCAGCGGCGGCGCCGCCCACGCGGCCGAGGTGGCCGAGGCCGTCGCGGCCGAGCGCGCCGCGGAGGCCGGCCCGCCGCCGCCCGCCGACACGGAGGGCGACGAGGAGCCCCCCGACGAGGAGGCGGCCGTCGCGCGGCTGGCCGAGCTCGAGCGCCGCCGGGCCGCCATCGGCGCCGTCAACCCCCTCGCCGCCGCCGAGCGCGAGGAGCTGACGGAGCGCGAGACCGAGATGGCCGAGCAGATCGACGACCTCGAACGGGCCGCGGCGTCGCTGCGCGAGCACCTCTCCGAGCTGGACACCGCGGTGGCCGAGGGCTTCCAGTCGCTGTTCGGCGCCTTCCGCGAGCGGTTCACGGAGGTCTGCGGGCTGCTCTTCCCGGGCGGCGAGGGCCGCCTGCGGGCGGTCGAGGACGAGGAGGGCGAGGCCGGCATCGAGGTCGAGGTCGTCCCGGCGGGCAAGCGGCCGCGCCCGCTGGCGCTGCTCTCGGGCGGCGAGCGGTCGCTCGTGGCGCTCGCCTTCTGCCTCGCCCTGGCGATGGCCCGCCCCGCGCCGTTCTACCTGCTGGACGAGGTCGAGGCCGCCCTCGACGACGTCAACCTGCGCCGCTTCCTGGCGGTGGTGAAGCGCCTCGCCGAGCGGACCCAGTTCCTGCTGATCACCCACCAGCAGCCGACCGTCGAGATCGCCGATACGATCTTCGGCGTGACCATGGGCTCCGAGGGCGTCTCCCAGATCGTCGCGCGCCGCCTGACGCGCGACGTCGAGGGCCCCGCCCGTCCCTACGTGCGCCGGGCGCTCCACGCGATCCCCGGCGGCGCGGCCGGGTGAGCGGGGCGGGGGAGGGCGACCGCGAGGCCTGGGCGGAGCTGCTCGGGATCGCCCCGCCGCCCGCGGAGGAGGCGGCCCCGCGCCGGCGCGGCCTCATGGCGCGCCTGCGCGAGAACCTCAGCCGCCCGCGGCAGACGATCTCGCCGCAGCTCGCCGGCATCTACGCCGGCAAGCTCGTCACCGAGTCGACGTGGGACGAGCTCGAGGAGGCCCTCATCGGGGCCGACTGCGGCATGGACGCCTCGCTGGCGCTCGTCGAGGAGCTGCGCGAGGAGGCGGCTCAGGGCCGCATCGTGAGCGGCGACGACGTCTCGAAGGTGCTGTGGCGCACGATGGCGGCGCACATGGCCCCAGAGCCGGCCCGCATCCCGCTCGACGGGTCGCCCACGGTCATCCTGATCGTGGGGGTCAACGGCAGCGGCAAGACCACCACCGTCGGCAAGCTGGCCTACCGGCTGGGCGAGCTCGGCAAGAGCGTGGTGATCGGCGCCGCCGACACGTACCGCGCCGCGGCCATCGACCAGCTCGCCGTGTGGGCGGACCGCGCCGGCGCCCAGCTCGTGCGCCAGCGTCAGGGCGCCGACCCGGGGGCGGTGGCCTACGACGCCGTGGCGTCGGCCCGCGCCCGCGGCGCCGACGTGGCCCTCATCGACACCGCCGGGCGGCTGCAGACCCAGCGCAACCTGATGGAGGAGCTCCGCAAGGTTGCGGCGGTGGTGCGCAAGGTCGACCCCGACGCGCCGCACGAGGTGCTCCTGGTGCTCGACGCGACCACCGGCCAGAACGGCCTCAGCCAGGCGCGGCTGTTCGACGAGGCGGTCGACCTCACCGGCGTCGTGCTGACGAAGGTCGACGGCACGGCGCGGGGCGGCATCGCGCTGGCGATCCGCCGCGAGCTCGGCATCCCGGTGAAGATCGTGGGCTCCGGCGAGAAGCTGGAGGACCTGCAGCCGTTCGACGCCCAGGCCTTCGCCCGCGCGGTCTTCGCGCCGGACGGCTGATCGCGCCACCCGAGGGGTGACGCGTCGTCTAGAGTGATCGGCTGGCGATGTTCGACGCGCTGACCGACAAGCTGCAGGGGATCTTCTCGGGCCTGAAGGGCCGCGGGAAGCTGACCGAGTCCGACATCGACCAGGCGATGCGGGCCATCCGCCTGTCCCTGCTCGAGGCCGACGTCAGCCTGCCCGTCGTCAAGCAGCTCACCACGGCGATCGCCGCCCGCGCCAAGGGCGCCGAGGTGATGGAGTCGCTGACCCCCGACCAGCAGGTCGTGAAGATCGTCAGCGACGAGCTCACCGCGCTGATGGGCGAGTCGAACGTCGCGCTGCCGCTCGCATCGAAGCCCCCGACCATCGTGCTGATGGCCGGCCTGCAGGGCTCCGGCAAGACCACCTGCGCGGCGAAGCTGGCCCGCCACTTCCGCCAGCAGGGCCGCGCGCCGATGCTCGTGGCCTGCGACGTGCACCGCCCGGCGGCGGCCGAGCAGCTCGCCGTGCTGGGTCAGCAGATCGACGTGCCCGTGCACCGCGAGGACGGCGGGGACGCGGTCGCGATCGCGCGCAACGGCGTGGAGGCCGCGCGCCGCGCCGGCCGCGACCTGGTCATCGTCGACACCGCCGGCCGCCTCACGATCGACGCCGAGATGATGGACGAGCTCGTGCGGGTGCGCGACGCGATCCAGCCCACGAGCGTCGTGCTGGTGGTCGATGCGATGACCGGCCAGAGCGCCGTCGATGTCGCGAAGGCGTTCGGCGAGGCGGTCGATTTCGACGGGGTCGCGCTGACGAAGCTCGACGGCGACGCCCGCGGCGGCGCGGCGCTGTCGGTGCGCGCGGTCAGCGGCAAGCCGATCCTGTTCGTCGGCACCGGCGAGAAGGTCGACGCCCTGGAGCCCTTCCACCCCGACCGCATGGCGTCCCGCATCCTCGGCATGGGCGACGTCATGAGCCTGATCGAGAAGGCCCAGGCGACGGTCGACGTGGACGACGCGAAGCGCCTGGAGCAGAAGATCCGCGGCGGCTCGCTCACCCTCGAGGACTTCCTCGAGCAGATGCACCAGGTGCGCCGCATGGGCCCGATGTCCCAGGTCCTCGGCATGATCCCCGGGTTCCGCAACGCCGCGAAGGCCCGGGACCTGCAGGTCGACGACGGCCAGCTCGACCGCGTCGAGGCGATCATCCGCAGCATGACGCTGCAGGAGCGGCGCCACCCGGAGATCATCAACGGCAGCCGGCGGCGGCGCATCGCCTCCGGCAGCGGCACAAGCGTGCAGGAGGTCAACCAACTCCTGTCACAGTTCAAGCAGATGCGGAAGCTGATGAAGCAGATGGGCCGCGGTGGCCTGCCCGCTCTCCTCGGCAGGTAACCCGCCCGACCCCCAGACAAGGAGCACCGTGGTCAAGATCCGCCTCGCCCGAGTGGGCGGCAAGAAGAACGCCATCTACCGCGTCGTCGTCGCCGACTCGCGCTCCCCGCGCGACGGCCGCAACATCGAGACGATCGGCCGCTACAACCCCCAGACCGAGCCCTCGGTCGTCGAGATCGACGTCGCCAAGGCCGACACCTGGATCGCCCAGGGCGCCCAGCCCTCGCAGGCGGTGAAGAAGCTGATCAAGATCGCGCGCGCCCAGGCCGCGGCCTGACGATGGCCGATCCGAGCCCGCTCGCGAACATGGTCGCCGCGCTCGCGCGGGGCCTGGTGGATCACCCGGAGCGGGTCGAGGTCACCGAGGAGGCCGACGGCGACGGCCGGGTGATCTCGCTGTACGTCGCCGAGGAGGACCTCGGCCAGGTCATCGGCCGGGGCGGCAGGATCGCGCGCGCGCTGCGCGTCATCCTGCGCGCGGCCTGCACCGCGCGGGGGGAGCGCGCCACCCTCGAGATCGTCGACTAGGCCGGCGCCGTCCCCATGACGGCGTCGCGGGTCGTGATCGGCACGATCGGCCGCCCCCACGGGGTGCGCGGCGGCGTCCGCGCGCGCGCCTCGGGCCCGACGCTCGGCACGCTGGAGCGCGGCGAGGTGGTGGAGGCGCGCCCGCGCGACGGAGCGCCGCGGCTGCTGACCGTGGCCGAGCGCGGCGGCATGGCCGACGCCCCGGTGCTGCGGTTCGACGAGGTCGGCGACCGCGAGGCCGCCGCCGCCCTGACCGGCGCCGAGATCGCGGTGGAGCCCGGTCGCATCGCCGAGCTCGGCGACCCCGACACCTTCTTCGTGCGCGACCTGGTCGGCTGCGAGGTGCTCCTGGGCGACCGCCCGCTCGGGCCGGTCAGCGACGTCATCGCCGCGCCGGCCAACGACGCGCTGGAGGTCGCCACCGCCGACGGCCCGGTGCTCGTCCCCTTCACCGCCGACGCCGTGCGCGACCTCGACCTGCCCGGCCGGCGCATCGTCGTGCGCCCGGACCTGCTCGGCTGATGCGGACCGACGTCTTCACGCTCTTCCCGGAGTGGTTCGACTGGATGCGCCGGCCGCGCCACCTCGCCAACGCGGCCCTGTCGGCGGGCCTGGAGCTGCGCTGCTTCTCGCCGCGCGACACCACCCCGCTCTCCCACGGCCAGGTCGACGACGCCCCCTACGGCGGCGGGCCGGGGATGGTCCTGCGCGTCGACGTCGTGGCCGCCGCCCTCGAGGCCGTCTACGGCGAGCCCGCCGAGCGGGTGCGCGACCGCCGCCGGGTGGTGGTGCTCACCCCGCGCGGGCGCCCCTTCACCGACGCCGTGGCCCGCGAGCTCGCCGCGCTGCCCGAGCTGGTGCTGCTGTGCGGCCGCTACGAGGGGTTCGACGAGCGCGTGCACGAGGTGCTCGCCGGCGACGAGATCCGCCTGGGGCCGTTCGTGCTCGCCGGCGGCGAGGTGGCCGCCATGGCGATCATCGACGCGGTGGGGCGCCGGCTGGAGGGCGCGCTCGGCAACGCGGAGAGCCTGCGCGCCGAGTCGTTCTCCGAGGAGCTCGGCGGGGGGGTGGAGCACCCGCACTACACCCGCCCGGCGGCGTTCCGCGGCCACGAGGTGCCGCCCGTGCTGCTCTCGGGCGACCACGGCGCGATCGCCCGCTGGCGCGCCGAGCGGGTGCTGCCGCCACGCGAGCGCTGAGCGCGGCCCCGGCGCCCATCCGTGGCGGCGGCCCTGATATGCTCCCCGTCGTTTTGCCGGGCCCCGACCCGGATCGCCGAGCGAGGAGCTGGACGTGAGCGTCATCGAGAGCCTGGAGCGCGAGCAGCTGCGGGACGACATCCCGGAGTTCAAGCCCGGCGACACCGTGCGCGTGCACTTCCGCGTCATCGAGGGGACGCGCCAGCGCGTCCAGGTGTTCGAGGGCACGGTCATCAAGCGCCAGGGCTCGACCAACCGCGAGACGTTCACCGTCCGCAAGCAGAGCTTCGGCGTCGGCGTGGAGCGCACCTTCCCCGTCCACTCGCCGAAGATCGAGCGCATCGAGCGCACGATGGAGGGCGACGTCACCCGCGCGAAGCTCTACTACCTGCGCGGCAAGGTCGGCAAGAAGGCCCGCATCCGCGAGAAGCAGCGCTCCTAGCGGCCGTCCCCGCGGCGTGGGCGCCCGCCGCAGACCGGGGCAGCACCGCCCCTCCGCCCGCCTCTTCGCGCACGACCGCGGGTTCGGCGAGCGCCGCGTCGCCGGGGCCGACGAGGCCGGCCGCGGCTGCCTCGCCGGGCCGCTGGTCGTGGCCGCGGTCTGCCTCGACCTGGAGGCGCTGACCCCCTCGGGCCGTCGCGCCCTGGGCGACCTCGACGACTCGAAGCGCCTGCCGCACCCGGTCCGCGAGCGGGTGGCGGCGGCGGTGATGCGCCACGCCCAGCAGGTGGTGGTGCTGTCGGCCAGCGCCGCGACCATCGACCGCGACGGCCTCCACCGCACCAACCTGCGCCTGCTCGCGCGCGCCCTGTCGGCGCTGCGCCCCTGCCCGACGATCTGCCTGGTCGACGGCTTCCGGCTGGGCCCGGCCGCGCCGCCCCACCGGGCCGTCGTCGGCGGCGACGGCCGCAGCGCCGCGATCGCCGCCGCCTCCGTGATCGCCAAGACCGCGCGCGACCGCCTCATGACGGGCCCCGCCCACGCGGCGTACCCGGCGTTCGGGTTCGGCGACCACGTCGGCTACGCGACCTCCGAGCACCACGCCGCCCTGCGCGCCGAGGGCCTGTCGCCGCTCCACCGGCGCTCGTTCCGCTCGGCGGCCTACCCGGGCGCGCCGCTCGCGTTCCCCGGGCCGGGGGAGGACGCCCCGCCCCTCGCCGGGGCGTCGGCGGGCTAGCGCTCACGGCGGTCCCGCCGCGCGGGACCGGGGGAGGACGGCCCGCCCCTCGCCGGGGCCTCGGCCGGGTGGCGCTCACGGCGGCCCCGCCGCGCCGGGGCGGTGGCGCACCCGCGCCCGCAGGCGGCCGGCACGCACCGCGATCAGGTCCAGGCGCACCTCGTGGCCGGCGAGCTCCGGCCGGCGCGCCAGGAACGCGCGCGCCGCGCGGGCCATGCGCCCTCGCTGCGCCGCGGTGAGGGGCTCGGCGAGCGCGCCGTCGTCGGCGCGCGTCTTGACCTCGCACACGGCCACCACCCGCCCGCGCGCGGCGACCAGGTCGAGCTCGCCGCCGCCGCCCCGCCAGCGGGTCGCGAGGATCGTCCAGCCGCGGCGGCGCAGGTGGCGCGCCGCCGCCCGCTCGCCCCGCACCCCCCGTTCCGCACGCGTCTCCATGCCGCCATCCTCGCCGGCCCGGGCGTGACGGCGGAGGGCTCAGGCGTGCCGGGGGCGTGCCGGGATCGTTCCGGCCGCCGTCACTCCCCCCAGCGGAAGCCGACCGGCGCGGCCGCCACCGGCAGCGGGCTGCCGGGCAGCCCCTCGGGCTCGCTCGGGTCGTTGTAGCCGCCCGGCGCGATGTCGTTCGGGGCGTCGGGGTGGAACAGCGAGGCGAGGTACTGCACCTGGCCGCGCCCCGGCCCGAGCTCGGTCTGCCCGCCCGAGTAGGCGGCGATGCCGTTGATCCGCAGGTGGTCGTAGGCGTCGAACAGCCGCCGCAGCGGCCCGAAGCGCGATGGCTTCATGTTCACCGTCCGCGGCGGCCAGTCGCGGGCGAGGATGTCCTCCACCGAGTGGATCGGCGCGTCCCAGGTCACGCGGTCCTCGTGGCCGCGCAGCGCCTCGCGCAGCGGCGGCGTCAGGCGGGGGTCCTCGATCAGCGCGTCGGGGAAGGCCTCGGCCACCCGGCGGTACGTCGCCGGGTCGGTGGCGACCGCGAAGGGCAGCTCGTCGCCGTACTGGCCCTTCATGTCGACCACGTCCACGACGCCGAGCGACGCCAGCTCCTCGACGAGCTCCGGTGACCAGTCGTCGTCGGGGTCGAGCTTGAAGCGCAGGCCCGGCCGGCGCGCCAGCAGGCGGCGCACCCGCTCGGCGGTCGGCGGGTCGCCGAGCCGCGTCGACACCACGAAGCGCACCGGCCGCGGCGTCAGGCCGAGCACCTCGGCCAGGTTCCTGCCGGCCTGGCGCAGCGCGAGATCGAGGGCCGCGCTCTCGTACGCCCAGCGCCGGTAGTCGCGCGAGGCGTCGAGGCTCGGCGGGTCGGCGTGGAACAGGTCGATGCCGTCGAGCAGCCCCGACAGCTCGTCGAGCGTGCACGAGCCCGCCAGCGGCAGCACCGGTCCCGCCGCGGCCTGGGTCTCGTGCTCGACCGGGTCGTAGCAGACGTCCTCGCCGACGCCCTCCTCGCCGTCGCCGCGCAGGCGGATGACGGTGGTGAGGCGGCGCATCTGCGGGCCGAGCTCCAGCGCCCGCACCTCGAGGGCGTAGTCGTCGATCCGCACCGGCAGGCCGGCGATCCTGTCGTACGTGCTCATCGGGCACCTCGTCGCGTGGGTGGCACCAGGAGGGCGCGGGTGAGCGTACCCCGGCCGGCCGGACCCCTCATCCGCACGAGCACCCGGTAGCGCCCCGGCGCGAGGCGGCCGAGCCGCACGCGCCGCACGCCGGCGCCGACGGTGCGCGGCCCGATGCGGCGCACGAGGCGCAGGCGGGCCGGCCCGCGTCCGGCCCGCGTCACGCGTCGCGCGACCACGACGCGGACCGTCGTCCGCGAGGGCAGGCCCAGGCGCAGGACCCACGCGCCGCCGCCGCGCAGCAGCCGGGCGGCCGGCCGGCGCACGGCGGCGGGACGCGGCGCCGGCCGCGCCGCGTGGACGGGGCCGGCGGCGGCCGCCGGGGGCGGCCCCCCGGGCGTCGCGAACGGGCGGTCGGCGCCGCGGGTGACGCCCCCGACGGAGCTCACCACCAGCCGCTGGTGCACGACCGCGCCGGCCGGCAGCCGGTCGATCCGCTCGGACACGCCGCGGGCGGGGCCGGGCGGCGCGGCGCGGGTCGGCGTGGAGGATTCGAGCGCCGGCGTCGGCCCGTGCTCCCAGCGGTAGGCCAGCGGCACCGCCGACGCGGGCAGCGCGCCGGTCAGCAGGGCGGAGCCGCCCGCCACCTCGGTCGCCTCGCCGGTGGCGCCGCCGGGGCCCGGCCCGCCGGTGGCACGGCCGCGAGCGCGCCGGGGGCGCTCAGGCGCCCGCCCGTCGCCACCCGCCCCGCGAGCGCGGCGACCGGCTGGGCGCCGTCCAGCAGGGCGCGCCGGAGCTGGCGCGTGGAGGCCCCCGGGTTCGCCGCCAGCACGAGGGCCGCCACGCCGGCCGCGTGGGGGGCCGCGAAGGAGGTGCCGGTCATCGGCGTCCATCCCCCGCCCCGGCGGGGCGCCGTGATCTCCACGCCGGGCGCGGCGAGGTCGACGGCGACGTCCCCGTGGTTCGCGAAGGGCGCCAGCCGGTCGTCGGGCCCCGTGGCGGTCACGCACACCACGTTCTCCAGCGGCAGGGCGCACGGGTGCACCGGCGAGGCGTCCACGTCGAAGCCCACGTTGCCGCCGAGGCCCGGCCGCCCGTTGCCCGCCGCGGCGATCACGAGGGCGTCCGGGGCGCTCGCGATGGCCTCGCGGATCGCGTTCGACGGCGCGCCGCCGAGGCTCAGGTTGATGATCCGCGCGCCGCGCTCCGCGGCGTAGGTGACGGCCGCCGCCACCGCCGATGACGTGCCGGTGCCGTCGTGCTCCATGGCCCGCACGGGGATCAGCGTGGCGGCCCAGGCGACGCCCGCCACCCCCACGCCGTCGCCGCCCCGCGCGGCGATCACGCCGGCGACCGCGGTGCCGTGGCTCACGGTGTCCTCGTCGCGGGGGTCGGCGTCGCCGGCGACGAAGTCCCACCCGCGCCAGTCGTCGACCCGCCCGTTGCCGTCGTCGTCGCGCCCGTTCGCCTCGCGCCCGCCGCCCATCTCGCCCGGGTTCACCCCCGGCATCGCCGCGGCCAGGTCCGGGTGGCCGGCCTCCACGCCGCCGTCGATGACGGCGATCCGCACGCGGGCGTCCCCGGTCGTGCGGTCCCAGGCTGCGGCCGCCCCGATGTCCGCCCCCGGCGCGCCGGGCGACCCGCCCACCGCCTGGCCGGTGTTGCGCAGGCCCCACTGCGAGCCGAAGAGGGGGTCGGCCGGCACGACCGCCGCCCGCACCGGCCGGTCGGGCTCGGCCCAGCGCACCGCCGGGTCGCCGCGCAGGCGGGCGAGCGCCTCCTCGGCGCGGCCATCGCGGACGGTCGCCACGCGCGCCCCGCGCGCGGTCACGACGCGGCCCAGGTCCACCCCCGCCCGCGCCTCCAGCGCCGCCCGGGCGGCGGGCCCGGCGCCGTCGTGCAGCCCCACGACGAGCCGGGCGTCGTCGTCCTGGGCGGAGGCCGTCGCCGGCGCCGCGAGGCCCGCCGCCAGCAGCGCGAGGACCGCCCGCCGGGTCACCGGCCGGGCGGGTAGCTGATGATCTCCGTGGCGACGGTCCCCGGCCCGCGCAGGTAGATGCTGCGCGTCGCGTCGCGGTGGGTCGCGATCTCCGCCCCGTGCTCGGCGGCGAGCCGCTCCAGCTCCGCGTCGTCGACCCGGAAGGCGAGGTGGTTGGGGTGCTGCTCGGGCAGCACGAACGCGATCCGCACGCCCGCCGAGTCCACGAGCGCCCACGTCGCGTCCTGGTAGAGCACCGTGGTGCCCGGCACGGTGGCGCGCTGCCACTCCACGGCCTCGGCGATGTCGGGGACCTGCTGGGCGACGTGGTCGAACCTCACGAGGCGCTCCTCCCGGACGGTGTGGGGGAGAGGTTACGGGGTGGGGCGTGCCGCGCGCTGTGACGATCCCGTGCGGGTTCCGGCACGGTCGCGCCCTCACCCGCGCGCCCGCGGCCGCCAGGCTGCCCGGGCATGGTCGCCCACCTCGTCAGCCCGGCCGTCCTCGGCCTCGAGACCTCCACCGTCCAGGTGGAGGTCGACCTGCGCGCCGGCCTGCCGGCCTTCTCCGTCGTGGGGCTGGCCGACGTGGCCGTGCAGGAGGCGCGCGAGCGGGTCCGGTCGGGCATCGTCAACCAGGCGTTCGCGGTGCCGTCCCGGAGGATCGTCGCCAACCTCGCCCCGGCGGACCTGCGCAAGGCCGGGCCGCAGTACGACCTGCCGCTCGCCCTCGCCATCCTGGCGGCGTCGGGCCAGCTCGCCCCGGACGCGCTCGCGGGCGTCGGGGCGGTCGGCGAGCTCGCCCTCGACGGCGCGCTGCGGCCGGTGCCCGGCGTGCTCGCGATGGCGGAGCACGCCGCGCGCGCCGGGTGGCGGCGGCTGCTCGTGCCGCGGGCCAACGCGGCGGAGGCGGCGCTCGTGCCGGGCGTCGAGGTCCTCGGGCCGGCGACCCTGCGGGCGGCGGTCGATCAGCTCGAGGGCCGGGCCGGGCCGTCGCTGGTGCGCCTCGACGCGGGCGCCCTGCTGGCGGGCGCGCAGGCGGCGCCGGGGCCCGACCTCGCCGAGGTGCGCGGCCAGGGCGCGGCGCGCCGGGCGCTCGAGATCGCCGCCGCCGGCGGCCACTCGATGCTCATGATCGGCCCGCCCGGGGCGGGCAAGACCATGCTCGCGCGCCGCCTGCCCGGCGTCATGCCGCCCCTGCTCCTGGAGGAGGCGATCGCGGTCACCCGCATCCACTCGGTCGCCGGCCTGCTCGACCCGGGGTGTCCGCTCGTGGTGCGACGCCCGTTCCGGGCGCCGCACCACACGATCTCGGCCGCGGGGCTCGTCGGCGGGGGGCGGGTCCCGCGGCCGGGGGAGGTCAGCCTGGCGCACCACGGCGTCCTGTTCCTCGACGAGGTCTGCGCCTTCGCGCCGTCGGTGCTCGACGCGCTGCGCCAGCCGCTCGAGGAGGGGCGCATCGACGTCTCCCGCGCGATGGGCAGCGCCCGCTTCCCCGCCCGCCCGCTGCTCGTCTGCGCCGGCAACCCGTGCCCCTGCGGGTTCGACGGCGACCCGGTGCGGCGGTGCGTGTGCCCGCCGGGACGCGCCGAGTCGTACCGGGCGCGCATCTCCGGGCCGGTCGCCGACCGGATCGACCTGCACGTCGAGGTGCCGCGCCTCGAGCGCGAGGAGCTGCTCGGCGGCGCGCCCGCGGAGGCGGCGGGCGAGGCCACGTCCGCCGTGCGCGCGCGGGTCGTGGCCGCCCGCCGGCGCGCGGCCGCGCGCGGCCAGGACCGCCCCAACGCCGAGCTCGGCCCCGCCGCCGCACGCGCGGCGGCGGCCCTCCGCCCGCCGGCACGGGAGCTGCTGGGCCGCGCGGTGGACCGGCTCGGCCTGTCGGCGCGGGCGCACGACCGCATCCTGCGTGTCGCCCGCACGATCGCCGACCTCGACGGGGCCGACGCGGTCGATGCCCACCACCTCGCCGAGGCCGTCGGGTACCGCGCGTCCGCCGCCGCGCAGGCCGCGTGAGCGGCCCGGCGCCCGCCTGGCCAGTCGGCCTCGCCCGGCTGGCGCAGGCGCTCGGCCGCGACCTGCAGCGCGCCGCGCGCGCGGCGGGCGGGCCGGAGCGGCTCTGGTCGTGCGACCGGCCCGGCCTGGGCCGGGCGCTGCGCGCCGCGGGCGGGGACCTCGACGTCGCGCACCGGGCGCGGGCGCGCATCGACCCGGCCGCCGACGCGGCGGCGCTGCGGGCGGCGGGCATCGCCCACGTCGGCCCGCCGCACGCGGCCTACCCGGCGGCTCTGCGCGAGCTCGTCGATCCGCCGTTCTGCCTGTTCCTGCGCGGGCGCGCCGAGGAGGCGCTCGCGCGGCTCGCCGAGGGCCCGGCGGTCGCCGTCGTCGGGGCCCGCCGGGCCACCGTCCAGGGTGCGGCCTTCGCGCGCGAGCTGGGGGGCGAGCTGGCGCGCCGCGGCGCCGTGGTGGTGAGCGGGCTCGCGCACGGCATCGACGCCGCCGCGCACGAGGGCGCGCTCGAGGCCGGCGGGGCGACCGTGGCGGTGCTCGGCTGCGGGGTCGACGTGCCGTACCCGCGCCGCAACCGGGGCCTCGCGCGGCGCATCGCCGAGACCGGCGCCCTCGTGTCGGAGTTCTGGCCGGGCACGCCGCCCGCGCCGTGGCGCTTCCCCGCCCGCAACCGGATCGTCGCCGGCCTCTGCGGCGCGGTGGCGGTCGTGGAGGCGGGGCGGCGGTCCGGCGCGCTGATCACCGCCGACTTCGCCCTCGAGCTGGGCCGGCCCGTGCTGGCCGTGCCGGGGTGGCCCGGCGCGCTGGCCTCCGAGGGCTGCAACGGCCTGCTGCGCGCCGGCGCGGCCCTGCTCGAGTCGGCGGACGACGTCGTGGCCGAGTTGCGCCACCCGGGCTGGCGCGAGGTCGCGCCGCCGCGGCCGCCCGCCCTCGAGGGGCTCATGGGGCGTGTGCACGAGCGCCTCGCGCGCGAGCCGATGGCGGCGGACGCGCTCGCCGAGGCGCTCGGCGAGGACCCCGGCGCGATCGCCGCGGCGATCGCCCTGCTGGAGGTCGAGGGGCTCGCGGTACGGGGCGAGGGCCAGCGCTTCTGGGCGGCGCCACTGCGCGGCGCCCCCGGGGCGACGGGCGGCGGGCGGGGATGAGAGACTCGGCCGCATGGGGCGGACGGTCGACTGGGGCGACGGCGACTACTCGCGCACGGCGCAGGAGATCGCGCCCGTCGCCGACGAGGCGCTCGCGGTCGCCGGAGTGGCCGCGGGGGCGCGGGTGCTCGACGTGGGCACCGGCACGGGCAACGCGGCGCTCGCGGCCGCCCGCCGGGGCGCGGTGGTCACGGCGGTCGACCCGTCGGAGCGGCTGCTGGCGGTCGCCGGTGGGCGGGCGGCGGCCGAGGGGCTGCCGGTCACGTTCGTCGCCGGGCGGGCCGAGGCGCTGCCCGTGGCCGACGGCGTCGCGGACCTCGTGGTGAGCGTGTTCGCCGTCATCTTCAGCGACGACCCGCCGGCCGCGGCGGCCGAGATGGTGCGGGCGGCCCGGCCGGGCGGCCGCATCGCGCTCACGGCCTGGCTGCCCGGCGGGGCGATCGGGGAGGCGGGGCGGATCGTGTCGACCGCGCTCTGGCCGCCGCCGGAGGGGGGCGACCGGCCACCGCCGCCCTGGGCGGACCGCGAGGCCGTCACGGCGCTGCTGCGGGACGCGGGCGCCCGCGAGGTGGCGATCCACGAGCGCGCGGTGGCGTTCTCCCGCCCGTCGGCCGAGGCGTGGATGGCCGACCAGGAGGCCCACCACTCGGTGTGGCGCCTCGCGCGGCGCGAGCTGGCCGACTGGCCGCGGCTGCGCGCCGAGACCGTGGCGGCCCTGGAGGCGGCCAGCGAGGACGCCTCCTCGTTCCGCTGCACGAGCGGCTACCTGGTGATCACCGCGCTGGCCTGACGAGGGGCGGCCGGCGGAGGGCCTGGCGGCGGGTGGCCGCCGGCCGGGTCAGCGGGTGGGCGCCCGCCTGCGCTGGCCGCCGCTCGGGTGGTCGGCGCCGTCGCGGTAGCGGGCGAGGACGTCCTCGGCGAGGTCGGCCACCGTGCGCCGCAGGCCGACCGGCTCGAACAGCACCGCCTCGCCCTGGTACTTGAGCAGCTCGCGCACGAGCCACTCCTCGCTGGCGTACGGGATCTCGACCAACACCGAGCCGTCGGCGAAGCGCTCGCGGGAGCCGTGCTTCTCGAGCATCCAGCGGGCGAGGGAGGGGGCGCACCAGACCGAGGCGCTCTGGGCCACGGTCTCCCCGCCGAGCGGCGGCCGCGCCCCCCACGGCATGTACGGCCCGGCGGAGCCGATGTCCGGCCGGCGGGCGAAGCGCTCCTCCAGCACGGAGGCGCTGCGCACCCGGTCCAGGCGGAAGGTGCGCTGGCCCTCGGCGCGACGGCAGTAGGCGACGACGTACCAGGCGTCCTGGGCGTTGACGAGCAGGTGGGGCTCGATCGTGCGGCGGGTGATGGCGCCGCGCGACTCGGTCCAGTACTCGATCTCGAGCAGGCGGTCCTCGCGGATCGCGTGGCTCACGGCGGCGGCGACGCCGGTGTCGGCGACCTGGGCCTGGCCCAGCTCGACCGTCGGCAGGCTGTCGCCGCCGAGCGCCGCCTCCAGCTTGGCGCGGACCGAGCTCAGCGAGCTGCCGGCCTCGATGGGCAGGCGGTCGCCGATGAAGTCGAGGGCCCACAGGAGCGCCTTCGCCTCGAGCGGCGACAGCCGCGCCGGTCGGGCGAAGCGGTCGCCGTAGGTCTCCTTCTGCACCACGACCGTGTCGCCGTCGATCTGCGCGAACAGCGCGTAGCAGCCGCCGCCGAAGTTGATCAGGTTGAGCAGGCCGATGTCGTCCTCGAGCACCCGCTTGTCGAGGTTGAGGGCCTGGCGGAGCTCCGCGACCGGGATCTGGGCCTCGGCAGACTCGCCGCAGGCGGCCAGCAGCCGGGTCATCAGCGCCAGCAGGCGGGCGAAGCGCTCGGCCGGCACCACCCGCTCGGCCGCGGCGGCGGAGGCGCCCCCGGCGGGCGGGGCGGCCTCGGACGCCGGCGCCGGCGGCGCGCCGCCGGCGGCGGG
Source organism: Miltoncostaea marina (assembly GCF_018141525.1). Lineage (GTDB taxonomy): Bacteria > Actinomycetota > Thermoleophilia > Miltoncostaeales > Miltoncostaeaceae > Miltoncostaea > Miltoncostaea marina. Next base: position 2,004,242 of record NZ_CP064655.1, on the reverse strand, counting down.
CGCCGCGGGCGGCGCGGGACGGCCGCCGCCGCCCTGGTGGCGCTCGGCGGCCAGCTCGAGCGCGGCGATGGCCGCCTCGCGCAGCTCGGGCGGGTCGAGCACGCGGGCGTCCGCGCCGAGGCCGAGGATCCAGGCGAGCAGCTCGCGCCGGCTGCTGTAGCGGGTCGTGTAGACCGCGGAGCCGTCGGGCTCCATCGCCGTCGTGCCGTAGGCGCCGAACATGCCCTCCACCCACCAGGCGATCGTGGGGGTGAGGGCGATCGTCGCGGTCTGCTCGGGCCCCTCGAGCTGCCACGGCGCGCGGTCGCGGTAGCGCGACAGGTCGAAGTCGGCCGGGGCGCGGAAGTCGTGCTCGGCGCGCGTCTTGAACGTGATGCGGCCCTCGATGCGCGACAGGCGGAAGATGCGCATCGCGTCGCGCTCGTGCGAGTGGCCGATCATGTACCAGTTGCCCGCGTTGTAGAGCAGGCTGTACGGGTCGACCTCGCGCTCGGCCCGCTCGTCGCGGCCGATCGTGTAGTAGGTGAAGCGGATCGTCTTGCGGCGGCTGATCGCCGACTCGATCTTGGTGAGGTGGGCCGCCACCTCGGGCGAGTAGTCGCCGCCGAGCAGGTTGACCGAGACGGTCCGCGCGGCGCGGTCGTCGAGCGGGCTCGGCCGGCCGAGCGTCAGGTGCTGCAGCGCCAGGCGCAGCGGCTCGGCGTATGCGAACTGCCCCTCCAGCAGGTAGAGGCAGGTCTGGAGGGCCGACAGCTCGGCCTCGTCGAAGTCGAGCTCCGGCAGGTAGTAGTTCTCGGGCGGCAGCGCGTAGAGGTCGCCCTGGAACGGGTCGTCGCCGGGGCGCTCGACCGCCAGCCGCAGGCCCATCGACTCGATCTCGGCGCGGTCGGCGTAGAACCGGCGCAGGAACGCCTGCTCGGTCATGCCGCCGTAGCCCTCCACCGCCTCGTGGATCTCGTCGGCCGTCACCGGTCGCTGTTGCGACATGAGGAAGGCGATCAGCGAGAGCTGGCGGACCAGCTTGTCGTCGTCTCTGGAGGCCATGGCGATGAAGGTCCGCCCCGGTCGTCCGGGGCGCTCGATGATAGCCCAGGCGACCCCGCAGGGCCGCGTCCCCCGGGGCGCGTTCCGCCCCGGGCGGCCGCGTCGGCGCCCGGTCAGGGGCGCCGCCCCGCGGCGGGGGCGGGCGCCCGCGCGGCCATCAGGTCGCGGTGCGCCGCGCCGGCCACCGCGAGCTCGAGCGGCACCAGCACCACCACCGGCACGAGCGCCCAGGCCAGGCCGGGGGCGAGCGCGACCGCCGCGGCCAGGCCGCCCGCCATGCCGGTGAGGATCACGCCGAGCTCCGCGCGGGTGACCGACGCCGGATCGTCCGGGTCGACGGCGCGGTGCAGGACGAGGGCCACCGCGAAGCCGGCGGCGGCGAGGGCGAAGGCGGCGTCGACGGCCGCCGTCAGCGCGAGGGCGCCGGCCAGGGCGGCCGCCGCCCAGAGCACCGCGTAACGCCGCCCGCCCGGGCCCAGCACCACGATCGTGGTGCGCTTCGGGGGGTCCGCGCGGCTGTCCGGCCCGCGGTCGAGGTAGTGGTGCATCATCAGCATCGCGACGCACGAGGCGGCGTAGACGAGCCCCGCGGCGGCGGGCGCGCCCCCGATCTCGCCGCGCTGCACGACGTAGGCCCCGGTCACGCAGGCCCAGACGCAGGCGAAGGCGATCGTCTCGCCGAGGTATGGCCGGTAGGCCGCCCGCACCGGGGGCAGCGTGTAGAGCACCGCCCCCGCCAGCCCGGCGACGCCGTAGAGCGCGAGCGGCCAGCCCCACGCCACGGCGGCGAGGGCGCCGAGCGCCGCGGTGGACAGGCCCGCGGCCCAGGCCACGCCCGCCAGGGCCCGGGGCCCGAGCAGGCCCGAGGCGATCACCTTGCTGCCGCCGCTGATCACCCGCGGGGCGGGGTCGCGGTCGGTGCCCGAGCGCCAGTCGACGATCTCGTTGACCGAGTGGGCCACGAGCCCCTGCAGCAGCACGCCGACCGCGACCGCCACCAGGTAGCCCGGCACCGACACGCCGCCGCCGTCGCGCCAGGCCAGCGCGGTGCCGAGCGTGATCGCGGTGAACGACCACTGGAGCACGGGGATGACCCGGATCTCCAGCCAGAGGCCCAGCAGCGCCCGCCGTGCGCCGTCCATGGGGCATCGTACCCACGGCCGGGGCCGCTGGTACCCTGCCGCCATGGCCGCATCGCTGCACGTCCACGAGATCCCCTCCGAGGACACGCTGGCCCAGCTCGTCGGGGCCGCGACGCCCCACTTCGCGTTCCAGATCCGCGACCGGGTGCGCCAGTACGCCGACGCGCTGCCGCCCGGGCACCCGCGCCAGGCGGAGCTCGCGCGCCACCTCGAGCGCCTCGAGGCGCTCGGCTACAAGGGCGAGGCGGCGGGCGTCACCGACCCGGATCTGCCGCCGCGGCGCTCGCTGTCGGAGCCCGGCCCGCGCTGAGCGCCTCCCGGGTGACGCGGACCAGGATCCGCAGCACCCGCGCGGTCGCGCCCCACACGTCCTCGCCCGCCAGCGGGTAGCGCAGCGCGAGCGGCGCCGGCTCGGCCGGCAGCGCCGCGTCGGCGCGCAGCAGGTCGGCGAGCGGGGCGTCGATGATCCGGGCCACCTCGGCGTCGCTCGGCACCGCCCGCGCCGGGCGCTCGAGCAGGGCCACGAACGGCCGGATGATGAAGCCGGAGGTCATCGTGTGGACGTCGTCCAGCTCGCCCAGCACGCGCAGGGCGCTGCGCGGCAGGCCGACCTCCTCCTCCGTCTCGCGCAGCGCGGCGTCGCGGCCGGAGCGGTCGCCGGGGTCGATCACCCCGCCGGGCAGCGAGATCTGGCCGGGGTGGGAGGGCAGATCGTCGCTGCGCTTGGTGAGCATGAGGTGCGGCGCATCGTCGATGTCGTAGAGCACGATCAGCACGGCGGCGCGGCGGCCCGGCCCCGGCAGCTCGGCCACCGACCGGCCGCGCAGGCGGGCCTCGAGCAGCGCCGCCAGCTCGGCGGCGCCGGGCAACGGATCGTGGTGCGGCGCCGGGGCGGGGGTCACCCGCCGAGTGTACGCGCGTCGCGCGGCGGCCCGGCCGCCGCGTCTGCAACAGTCCCGTGCGTGAGCGTGGACGACCCCGCGGCCAAGGCCGTGCAGCAACTGGTCGGGCAGCTCGGCGCCGCGCGCGCGGCCGCCGAGGCCGTCGCCGGCCGCCCGCCGCTCGGCGTGCGCGCCGTCGAGCCGTCCGCCGGCCGGCGCGGCTACGTGGCCGCGTTCGCCGGGCCGGCGTTCCTGTGCCTCGACGCCTCAATGGCGCCCGAGGCCGACCTGCGCCGGGCGCGCGAGGCGGCCTCGGCCAGCCTCCTGTGGGAGCAGGCCGAGGCGCTCGTCGACGCGGCGGCGCTGCGCGGGCTGGTGCAGGCGATCGGCCGCCTGCTGGCCGCGGGCGACGACCCGGGCGGCGTGCTCGGCACGCTGCAGCCGGTCGGCGCCCGCGCGCTGGAGGTCGCGGCGTGGCGGGACGAGCCGCTGCGCGCCCTGGCCTCGCTGCCGGAGCTCGAGCGCGGCGCCGCGCTGCACGAGCGCCTCGTGGGCGCCTGGGCCCGCTTCGTGCGCGCCTCCGAGCCGCTCGTGGCGCGCCAGGACGAGCTCGAGCCGGCGACGGTCGACGGGCTGCGCGCCGTGGAGGAGGCGGCGGTGCGCGCGGGCGCCGCCGAGCGCCTCGCCGACCGCCTGGCCGCGGCGATGTCCGCCTGTGAGGACGGCGCCGACCAGATGGTGGCCGCCCACGTCACCCGGCTGCGCGACCCGGCCGCGGGGCGCCGGTGAGCGGCTTCGGCACCGAGGTGGCCTTCAAGCTCGGCCCGGGCACGGCCGACGAGGCCCGCGCGGTCGCGGCCGAGCTGGCGGCCGCGGCCGCCGGCTGCCGCCGCCACGTGCTGTTCCTCGACGAGGCCGCCGGCGCCTACGGGGTGCTGGCCGAGTGGGACCGGCGCGGGGACGCCGAGGGCTTCGCGGCCCGCCCCGCCGCCGCGCGGGCGCTCGAGCGGCTCGCCGCGCGCACCGGCGCCGCGCCGCGCGTGCGCCTGTACGCCATGGAGGAGTGCCCGCCGGGGTGACGGGGAGCCGTGTCTATACTCGGCCCGATGGAACAGCGGACGTTGGTCGTCATGGAGGGGGACCAGACCGGCCAGGAGCTCCTCGAGGAGGCCCTGCGGGTCCTCGATCCGGACATCACCGGCCTGCCGATCGCGTTCGAGCGCTACGACCTGTCGCTGGAGCACCGCCGGCGCACGCGCAACCAGGTGGTCTTCGACGCCGCCGAGGCCACCCTGCGTCACGGCTTCGGTCTGAAGGCGGCGACCATCACCCCCGAGGGCGCCGGCGACGTCGGCAGCCCCAACGCGCTGCTGCGGGAGGCGATCGGCGGCAAGGTGATCATCCGGACCGGCCGGCGCCTGTCGGGGGTGCGGCCGCTCGGCGGCATCCACGCCCCCATCTCCGTGGTGCGCATGGCGGTCGACGACGCCTACAACGCGCGCGAGTACCGCGAGGACGACGGCGACGATGAGCTCGCCTGGCGGGTGGAGCGCATCTCCCGCCGCACGTGCCGCGCGGTCGCGGAGTTCTCGTTCCAGCAGGCGCGGCGGATGCACGCCACGGTCTTCGGCGGGCCCAAGTGGACGGTCTCCCCGGTGTACGAGGGGATGCTCAAGGAGGAGCTCGACGCGGCCGCCGAGCGCCACCCCGACGTGCGCTACCGGCCGATCCTGATCGACGCCCTCTACGCCGCGCTCGTGAGCCACTCGGGCGACGCGCTGGTGGTGCCGGCGCTCAACCGCGACGGCGACTGCCTGTCGGACATGGTGCTGCAGCTGTTCGGGTCGATCGCCGGGGCCGAGTCGCAGCTGCTGGCGTTCGGCGACGACTTCCGCGCGTCGGCGGTCATGGCCGAGGCCCCGCACGGCACGGCGCCGACGCTCCAGGGCAAGAACGTCGCCAACCCGCTCGCCATGATCCTGGCCGGCGCCTCCGTGCTGCCCTACATGGGCGACGGCCAGGCCCCCGTGGCCTCGCGGGCGATCTACGAGAGCGCGCTCGAGGCGATCGGCGACGGCGTGCGCACGGCCGACCTCGGGGGCGGCGCGGCGATGGACGAGTTCACCGACGAGGTCATCAAGCGCGTGCGCACGAAGCTCGACGTGTGGTCGGCGCTCGGGGAGAGCACCCTCCGCTACTAGGGGCCGGTCACCCCGGGCCGCGGCGGTTGCGGACGACGATCAGGACCACGATCAGCGCGACGATCGCCACGAGCAGGGCGACCGGGAGGATGTTGACCGGGGTCACCCCTCGTCGGCGTCCGAGGGGCCCTGGGCGAGGAACTCCAGCAGGTCCTCGACGGTGAAGCGCCCGCTCTGCATGGCGGCCACCAGGCCGTAGACGGTGGCGGTGTGGGGGCGCTCGGTGACGTAGGCGCGCATCGCCTCGTTGGCGTCGTGCTCGATGGTGGCGGCCTTGCCGACGCCCGTCTCGGTGACCTCGATGCCGTTCGGGCGCATGGCGGCCATCCGCAGCAGCACCAGCCGCTGGCAGAGGGGCGCGAGCTCGTCGGGCTCGGCCCCGAGGCGCTCCGACAGGTCGGCGACCGCGTTGGGCCCCGGGTGGGCGACGAGGTCGCGCAGGATCAGGTACGAGCCCGAGGACAGGCCGGCCGCGCCGACTGTCTGGTCGAGCACGCCGGCCAGCTCGGTGAGCAGCTGGATGTCGTCGTCGCTGCGGTACACCTCAGGGCCCGTAGCGGTGCGGCGGGGCCGGGCGGATGAGCGTGCGGGTCTGGCCCGCCCACGTGCGGCCGGTCACGCCGCGGTCGTCGAGGATCCGCAGGGCCGAGCGCACCACGCCCGGCGCGGCGCCGTGGCCGTGGGTGTTGGCCACGGTGATCTGGAAGTCGTGGTCCGACGGCCCGTACTCCGGGCGGGCGTTGGCCCGCGCGAGCCAGACGCGCGCGTCGGTCAGCCGGCGCGCGTCGTCGAGCGTCACGTAGACCTCGAAGAACGCCCAGTCCGACGGCTGCTGCGCGAGCAGCTCGTCGAAGGCCTCCGTGTGCGTCATGCGGCTCCCTTCACCCGGCGGGCGGCGAGGCGCTCCACGATCCGCCCGCCCTCGACGTCCTCGGACACGATCTCGGCCACGTCCTCCGGGGTCACGCCGGCGTACCAGGCGCCGCTCGGGTAGCAGCAGACGACGGGCCCGCTGCCGCAGAGGGGGCCGACGCAGCCCGACTGGGTCTGCACCACCTCCTCGTCGGAGGCGCCGGCGGCGTGGAGCTCGGTCGCCATCGCGGTGTAGACGTCCTGGGCCCCGCGCGAGCGGCAGTCCGGGCCGCGGCACACGAGGACGTGCGCGCGCACTAGCCGGTCACCCCGGCGGCGGCGAGCGCGGCCTCGACGTCCGCGGCGGCGCGGGCGAAGGCCTCGTCGTCGAGCGCCGGCACCCGGCCCGTCGGCGCGCCGATCTCCGCCGGCAGCTCCACCCAGCTCACGCAGCCGCCGTGCTCGGGGCCCACGGCCAGCACCGGCGGCTCCGGCACGCGCCACACGCGCAGGATCGCCGCCCACAGCGGGTGCTTGCGGCGCCAGCGCAGGCGCTCCGACGCGTAGTCGGGGGTCAGCACGTGCAGGTGGTCGATGGCCGCCAGCGCGTCGGGGTCGGCGATCGGGTGGGCGCCGACCAGCTCGGCGTAGACCGCCAGCGGCAGCCGCTCGGGGTCCTCCCGTTGGGCCAGCGGGTCGCCGAAGCGCTCCCGCGCGGCCGGCTTGACCAGCTCGGGCCGCTGGTGGGCGTAGGTGGGGAAGAGGTAGAAGCGCGGATGGGGGAGCTCGAACCGCTTCTCCCCGATGCCGCCCTTGCGGACGATGAGGACCTGGTCGCCGGCCGCGAGCGCCGCGACGGCGACGGCCCATTCCTTCAGCGCGTGTTCGGGCATCGCCGCAGACTAGCGCGGGACGCGTGTCCGGGCATCGCCGCAGCCTCGCGCGGGACGCGTGTCCGGGCATCGCCGCAGCCTCGCGCGGGACGCGTGTCCGGGCATCGCCGCAGCCTCGCGCGGGACGGGTGTCCGATCACCGTGACGGGAGCCCCTGGTAACGTAGCTCCACATGACCGACGCCATCCTCTCCCGCGCGGCCGACGGCGGTCGCATCACCCCCGATGAGGCGGTCCTGCTCTACCGCGAGGCGCCGCTCGAGGAGCTCGGCGCCGCCGCCGACGCGGTGGTCCGGCGCCGCTACGGCGACGAGATCACCTACAACGTCAACGCGCACCTCAACCCCACCAACATCTGCGTGGTCGGGTGCGGCTTCTGCGCGTTCGCCGTCTGGACCGAGAAGGACGAGCGCGCCTACGCCTACAGCGTCGACCAGCTCGTCGACCGGGCCGTCCAGCTCTCGGACCTCGGCATCACCGAGCTCCACATCGTCGGCGGCATGACGAAGGAGTACGACCTCCCGTACTACGAGGAGCTCTTCTCCGAGCTCAAGGCCACGCTGCCGCACGTGTCGCTGACGGCGCTGACCGCGGTCGAGGTCGACTTCATCGCGCGGGTGTCCAAGGTCAGCCACGCCGAGGCCCTCCGCCGGCTGCGCGCCGCGGGCCACGACACGATGCCGGGTGGCGGGGCCGAGGTCTTCTCGCCGCGCGTCCGCAAGATCATCGCCGACCGCAAGGTCCCCGCTGAGACCTGGCTCGCCGTGCACCGCGAGGCGCACGCGCAGGGCCTGCGCACCAACGCGACGCTCCTCTTCGGGCACTTCGAGACGCCCGAGGAGCAGGTCGACCACATGCGCCGGCTGCGGGAGCTGCAGGACGACACGGGCGGCTTCCAGGCCTTCATCCCGCTGCCGTTCCTGCCCGGCAACACCGACTTCGCCTACCTCCCCGGCCCGACCCGCGAGGAGAAGCTGCGCACGATCGCCGTGGGCCGCCTGTTCCTCGACAACTTCCCCCACATCAAGGGGCACTGGGTCATGCTGGGCGAGGAGATCACCTCCGAGGCGCTCCGCTACGGCCTCGACGACCTCTCGGGCACGCTCACCGAGGAGCGGATCGCCCACGCCACCACCGTGCAGACGCCCCTCGGGCTGTCCCAGGACCGCATGCGCGCGCTCATCACGGCCGGCGGCAAGACCCCGGCCGAGCGGGGCACGCTCTACGAGCGCGTCCAGCGCGACGAGGTGGCCGCCTAGCCCCTCAGGGCCGCCCGCGCCGCGCGCGGGCCGTCGTGGTCCGCCCGGCGCCGGGGGCGCCGCCGGCCCGGACGGCTGCGACATGCCCGATCGAGCGGCGGCCCGGCGCCCAAGTGAGCATCGCGGCGGGCCGCCCGATCGAGCCGCAGAGCGGCGCCCAAGTGGGCATCGCGGCGGGCCGCCCGAGCGAGCCGCAGAGCGGCGCCCAAGTGAGCATCGCGGCGGGCCGCCCGATCGAGCCGCAGAACGGCGCCCGAGTGAGCATCGCGGCGGGCCGCCCGATCGAAGCTCCCCGACGACCGTGCGGCGGCGCCCCGGCGGGACGCTAGACGAGGGGGCGCCGTCGGAGGCCGGCGGCGCAGAGGATCCCGAGCAGGAGGCACCAGGCGAGCGTCCAGACGACGGTGTCCCACTCGGCGGCGGGGACGAAGACCGGGTTCTCGTTGATCTCCACCCGGGGGGCGGCGGGGCCCGCGACGTCGCGCAACTGCATCTCGGCGATCATCGGCGAGGTGACCGTCCGCGGGGCGACGTGGTAGAGCGCGGTGACGAGCGTGTCGGCGGTGCCGATCAGGTTCTGGTCGGCGGCGGTCTTGAGGTTGACGGCGGCCTGGGCGAGCACGTAGACGGCCACGCCGAAGGCGCCGGCGGCCACGGGCCCCACGACGGCGCTCGCGGCGGCGCAGGCGATCATCGCCAGGAGCAGGCCCTCGGCCACGGCCAGCGTGTGCACGGCGAGCGGCCCGTCGAGCCCCATCCCGAGCGCGAGCGAGCCGGCCTGCACCACGACGGCCCACGCGGCGACGACCGCGAGGAGGGCGACGACGCGCGCGCCGACGGCGGCGGTGACCAGCTGAGGCCGGGTGGCGCCGGCGCCGGCGAGCATGCCGAGGTGGCCGGCGTCGCCGTCGCGGTTGATCGCGGCGGAGCCGAGGAGGACGGCGAGGGCGAGGCCGCCGAGCAGCAGGACGGAGGCCGCGCCGCGGCGCAGGGCGTCCTCACGGGCGAGGCCCTCGTCGGCGGCGGCGACCAGGGCCACGACGACCGCCGCCGCGAGGCCGGCGCTGAGCGCCACCTGCAGCCAGCGCCGGCGGGCGAGCCGGCGCAGCTGGAGGGCGGCGAGGGCGGTCGTCGCCGTCACCGCAGGGCCCCGTCGCGCAGGACGGCGCGGCGCCCCAGGGCGGGCGCGAGGCCCCCGGGCCGCTCGGCGGCGACGAGCACGGCGCCGCCGCGGGCGCGGGCGGCGGCGATCTCGCGCAGCGTCTCGGACAGCACCCAGGGGTCGTCGAGCACGACGAGCGCGGGGTCGCCCGCCACGGCGAGCGCGAGGCTCAGCCGGCGGTGGCCCTCGAGGTCGAGCCGGGCGGTGCGCCAGCGGGCGACGTAGGCGAGGCCGGCGCGCTCCAGCGCGTCGTCGACGGCGCCGCGCGGCGCGTCGCGGCGCAGCGCCACGACCGCGGCCACCGCCTCGCGCACGCGCAGGCCCGCCGCGAAGCCCTCCCCCTCGGGCCCGTAGCCCACCCGGCCGCGGTTCGCGGGCGCGCCGACGGGCGCCCCCAGCAGCGACGCGCCGCCGCGGTGCTCGACGAGGCCGAGCAGCCCGCGCAGCAGGCTCGTCTTGCCGGCGCCGGGCGCGCCCGACACGAGGAGCCCCTCTCCCGGGCCGAGGCGCAGGGAGACGCCGCGCACGGCCGGCTCGGGGCCGCCGTGGTACCGCACCTCCAGCTCCTCGGCCTCCACGACGGCCACGGGGTCGCTCACGCGGTGCGGATCACCTCGAGGACCTCGTCGCGCCGGCGCTCCATGTCGGCCTCCGATGCCAGCGACTCCAGGTTGAGGCGCAGCAGCGGCTCGGTGTTGGAGGGGCGCACGTTGAAGTGCCAGTCGTCGTACTCGACCGACAGGCCGTCGATCTCGCTCTGGCGGCCGTCGGCGTAGCGCTCGCGCAGGCGCTGGATCGCCGCGGGGGCGTCGTCGACGGTGGAGTTGATCTCGCCGGAGATGTGGTACCGCTCGCGGAAGCCGGCGACGAGGTCGGACATGCGCTCGCCGGTGGTCGCGAGCATCTCCATCACCAGCAGCGCCGGGATGAGGCCGCTGTCGGCGAACGAGAAGTCGCGGAAGTAGTAGTGGCCGCTCACCTCGCCGGCGAACAGGGCGTCGACCTCGCGCATGCGCCGCTTGATGAAGGCGTGGCCCACGCGGAACATGTCGGGCGTGCCGCCCGCGGCCGTGATCGTGTCGCGCACCGCCCACGAGGCGCGCAGGTCGTAGACGACCGTCGCCGGGCCGCTGCGCGCCAGCAGGTGGCGCGCCAGCAGGGCGGTGAGGAAGTCGCCGTCGACGAAGGCGCCGGTGTCGTCGATGAAGAAGCAGCGGTCGGCGTCGCCGTCGAAGGCGATTCCGAGGTCGGCGCCCTGCTCGCGCACCGCGCCCATGACGAACTCGCGGTTCTCCGGCAGCAGCGGGTTGGGCTCGTGGTTGGGGAAGCGCCCGTCGAGCTCGAGGTAGTACGGCACCGCGTCGATGCCGAGCCGCTCGAGCGCCGGCGGCAGGTAGAGGCCGGCCATGCCGTTGGCCGCGTCGAGCACGACGCGCAGGCCGCGCACGGCCGACGGGTCGATGAAGCCCATGCAGGCGTCGACGAAGCGCTCGAGCAGCGTCTCGTCGCGCTCGCGCCGGCCGGGGGAGGCCGCCAGGGGCGGGCCGGCCATCGCCACGCGGCCCACCTCGCCGATGCCCTCGTCGCCCGACAGCGGCAGCGCGCCGGCCGTGACGAGCTTGGCGCCGGTGTACTGCGGCGGGTTGTGGCTCGCGGTGATGCAGGCGCCGGCGTCGAGCCCGGCGTCGGCGACCGCGAAGTAGAGCATCTCGGTGGCGCAGAGCCCGAGCTCGACCACGTCGGCGCCGGCCGCCGCCGCGCCGTCGGCGAAGCGGGCGGCCATGGAGGGCGACGACAGGCGCGTGTCGTGGCCCACGGCGACACGCGTCGCCCCGGTCACCGCGACGAAGGCCGCGCCCACCGCCTCGGCGCCGTCCTCGTCCAGCTCGGTGCCGTAGAGGCCGCGGACGTCGTACGCCTTGAAGACCGCCGGGTCGATCGTCACGAGGCGAACCCCGGGCGGAGCAGCTGGTAGGTCTCGTCGAGGTGCTGCGGCATCACGCGGACGTCTCCCAGGACCGGCATGAAGTTCGTGTCACCAACCCAGCGCGGCACGAGGTGCATGTGGACGTGGTCGGCGATGCCGGCCCCGGCCGCGCGCCCCTGGTTGATCCCGATGTTGAAGCCCTGGGGGCGCATCGCCTCCGACACGACCGCCTGGGCCCGCTGGGCCAGGGTCATCATCTCCGTGAGCGTGGCCTCGTCGAGCGCGCCCAGCGAGTCCACGTGCGCGTAGGGGACCATCATCAGGTGCCCGTTGTTGTACGGGTACAGGTTCATGATCACGAACGCGCGGACGCCACGGTACAGGATGTAGGTGCGGGCATCGTCGTCGCGCGCCGGCAGGGCGCAGAAGACGCACGAGGGGCCCTCGAAGCCGTGGTCGTGCTCCGCCGAGATGTAGGCCATCCGCCACGGCGACCACATGATGTCGGGCCCGCGCGGCGGGGTGCCGGGCGCCGTCACAGCCACCGCTTGTGCCGGAAGTACGCGACCATGCCGACCAGCAGCGCGAGCATGCCGCCCATCACGATCCAGAAGCTGACCGACGCGCCGCCGGCGGGGTCGCCGCCGCCGGGCAGGCCGACGTTCATGCCGAAGATGCTCGCGACGAGGGTCAGCGGCAGCACCACCACGCTGATCGCGGTGAGCACCCGCAGGATGTCGTTGACCCGGTGGGAGAGCACCGACTCGTTGGTGGCCTCGAGCGCCTCGCCCACCTCCTTGTAGTTCTCCAGCAGGTCCCAGATGCGCTCGCTCTTGTCGACGATGTCGTCGAAGTAGATGTCGAGGTCCTGGGGGGTGTAGCGCTGGTTGCTGCGCTCGAGCATCCGCAGGGTGGGCCGCTGCGGCTTGATGATCTTGCGGTAGTTGATGATCTCCTGCTTGATGTTCGAGATGTCGCGCACGATCTCGTGGCTGCGGCCCTCGAAGATCGCGTCCTCGACGGCGTCGAGCTTGAAGCCGATCTTGTCGAGGATCGGGAAGCAGTAGTCGTACATCGTGTCGACGATCTCGTAGAGCAGGTAGCCGGAGCCCTTGCTCATGTGCCGCTCGCGCTCGGCCTCGCTGCGCTCGCAGCGCGACCAGAAGGCGTTGAGGGCCTTCAGCGGCTCGTTGGGCAGCGTGATCACGAGGTCCTCGGCCACGAACACGTTGAGCTCGGCCGCCTGCAGCCGTCCGGTGCGCTTGTCGAAGCGCGGGAAGTGCAGCACGATGAACAGGTAGTCGGCGTACTCGTCGATCTTCGCGCGCTGGCGCCGGCGCGAGAGCACGTCCTCGAGGTCCAGCGGGTGGAACTCGTGGTGCTCGGCCAGCCAGGCCGTCTCGACCTCGGTCGGCGCCTCGATGTTGAGCCAGGTGAGGCCGTGGGCCTCGAGGCGCTGGACGTCAGGCCGCGGGCGCTCGCCCCCCGCCGGCACCGCGCCGTCCGCGCGCCCCTGGCCTCTGCGGATCTTCGGGAGGTTCGCCATCGTCCGTCCGTCCGGGGGCGTGGAGGAGCGCGGTCACGGGCGGATTCTGGCACACCGGGGGACGGGCGCGGCGCGGCGCGCGCCCGCCCCCCGCGACGGTGGTCCTACGGGACGACGCGGATCGCGCCGACCGGCAGGTCCGGGATGACGCCGACGCCGGCCAGCTGGGCGAGCGGGCCCAGCGGGATCAGCCGCAGCACGGAGCCGTCGATCACCTCGGCGCGCAGCAGCGAGGTGACGTCGCCGCCGGCGAGCAGCGCCTGCACCGCGGCGATCGTGCCGGGCAGGTCGAGGCTCAGCAGGCTGGTCACGAGGTTCTGCGAGAGCAGCCGGTTGAGCGCCTGGCGCAGCAGCGCGCCGTCGACGCCGACGCAGGTCACGCCGGTCGTCGAGCAGAGCACCCCGTCGAGGTCGAGCACGTCCACGATCCGCACCACGTCGCCGAGCGGCACCGACCCGATGATCGACCCGAGGTCCAGCGAGGCCCCCGTCACGACGTCCGGCATGCGCAGCTGGGCGGTGCCGGCGGCGCCGGGCACGGCCTGCACGACCGGGGTCACCGGCCGGCGGGCGGTGGCGCACAGGCGGGCGCGGCGGTTGAGGCGCAGCACGGCCGCGGCCATCTTCACGCGCTTGGCGCGCAGCACGCGCACGGGGCGCCGGACGGTGGCCGACCGCTTGGCGGCGCGCCGCTGCCGGTCCGCCACGCGCAGGTCGCTGCGCGCCGTGGCGCAGGTGCGCACGCGCTTGCGCAGGGAGGTGTACTGCCCGTCGAGCTTGGAGATCTGGCGGACGAGCGTGATCTGCTGCGAGCTCGGCTTGGCCGGCGTGGGCGCGGCGGTCGCGGCCGTCGCCCCCGTGGCGATCAGCGTTGCGGCGACGGCCGCCGCGACGACGGCCGTGAGCGGGCGGTGAGAGCGCACTGGCGGCTCCTCGGGTCGGTGGGCACCTGGACGGCGGTGATCCTGCCCCGCCGCCGTGGTCCGCCCCAACTGGCCGGTGGCACAGTTCGGCGCGCCCCTGAGCCCGACCCCATCGGCGATTCCGGCGGTTCCCCCGCCCGGAACCGCGACCTACTCGATCATGCCGTTGCGGTAGGCGTAGCGGGTCGCCTCGGTGCGGTTCCCCACGCCCAGCTTGCGGTAGATGTTCGAGAGGTGGAACTTCACCGTCTGCTCGGTGACGTAGAGCTTGCTCGCGATGTCGAGGTTCGACAGGCCCTCCGCGACCAGGCGGAGGATCGAGAGCTCGCGGTCGGTCAGGCCGCCGGGGTGCCCGGCGCTGGCCGCCGGGGCGGAGCCGCTCTCGCCGGCGCGGCCGCGCGGGTGGTAGACGGTGCCCTCGACGACCTGCCGCACGGTGGAGGGCAGGTCGAGCGGGTTGATCGACTTGACGACGTACCCGGAGGCGCCCTGGTGGAGCGCCTGGTCGATGTGCTCGGAGTCCTCGAACATCGACAGGATGATGATCTTGAGGTCCGGGTAGTCCTTGCGCAGCGCGGCCAGGGTGGTGAGCCCGTCGCCCTTCGGCATGCGCAGGTCGAGGATCACCACGTCGGGCCGCACGCGCGGCACCAGGCTGAGCATCTCCTCGCCCGACATCGCCTCGCCCACGACCTTGATGTCGGGGGCGGTCTCGAGCGCCCGCTTGATGCCGTCCAGCATCAGCCGGTGGTCGTCCGCGATGGCGACCCGGAGGGGCGTCGTGGTGGGGGAGGGCGGGTTCTGCACGTCGGTGGTGGCCACGACCTCGCTATCGGCGCGCCACGCGCCCGACTTGAGGGAGCCGTGCCGGGAGACTAACTGGTCAGCGTCCGCGCGCCAACGCGCGGGCGCCGCCCGGGGCGCTCAGGCGGTCCCGGGGACCGGGCCGTAGCGCTTGATGGCCTCGACGATCTCGCCGGCCGGGCCGCCCTTGACGAGGTACTCGGAGGCGCCGCCCGCCAGGCCGGCCGCGATCTCCTGCTCCTTGTCGCCCACCGAGAGCATCAACACGGTGACGTCCGGGAGCGACGACTTGAGGGCGTAGGTGGCCTCCAGGCCGTCGAGGCCCGGCATCGAGACGTCCATCAGCACGACGTCCGGGCGCACCTCCTCGGCGAGCTCGATCGCCTCGGCGCCGTCGTTGGCCTCGGCGACGACGACGATGTCGGGGTCGCGCTCCAGCAGGCGGCGGAGGGTCGCCCGGAACCGGGCGTTGTCGTCCGCCAAGAGCACGCGCACCACCACCGAGTCAGCCCCTCCCTCTTCACCTGCGACGACGCGGTCGAGCGAGACCGCGACTGGACCCTACGCCCCGTCATGGGCGCGGTCGCCTAGACGGCTTGGTAGTTCCGCGCATCAGGAGGTATAGGCGATCCCGTCCAGGCCCACCAGGCATTCTGCGCCGCGCGCGCGCCCGCGCGCAAGCGTTGGCTGCCCGCCCCGGCGCTCCACTAGCATGGGCCGCCATGTCGTCGCTCGCCCCATCGACCCCCCAGGACGCCGTCGCGGGCCTCATCGCGGTGAGCTGCTGCGCGGCCGACCCGGAGCGCGGCCACGACGCGATCGGCGAGGTCGCCGAGGCGCTGCGCGGGGCGACCCGGGCCGACCTGGTGGTCGTGTGGAGCCACGATCCGCGCGAGGCCGACGGCCGGGTGATCGCGCTCGCCGGGCCCGAGGCACTGCCCGACGCGGCCCTGGCGGCGCTCGCGCGCCACGGGCTGTCGTCGCGCACCGACCTGGGCGCGACGGAGGGCCCGCTGCAGTCCGCGCTCGCCGCCGCCGGCACGCCGCGCGGCGTGGCGGTGCCGGTGGCGCCCGCCTCGCGGGGGCTCGTGGTGGTGGCCGGCGCCGGCCCCGAGCTCGACCACGAGGTGCGCGCGGCGGCCCTGCGCGCCGGCGTGGCCCGCATCGAGACGCTCATCGACGTGCTGCGCATGCGCGACAACCTCGAGCGCGCGATGGCCCAGATCCTCGCCACCGACGAGCGCATGCTCGGCCGCATGGGCCTCGACATCCACGACGGCCCCACCCAGCAGCTCTCCGTGGCGCTGCTCGAGGTGCAGCTGCTCGAGGCGGACCTGGCCGACGCCGTCGAGGGGGGCATGCCGGCCCCGGAGTCGCTGCGCCCGGCGGTCGGCCGCATCTACGAGACCGTCGGCGGCGCGCTGCACGAGATGCGCGAGCTGATCGGCCACCTGCGCCCGGCCCAGTTCGAGGACCGCCGCCTGGTCGACATCCTCGAGGACGCCGTCGTCGCCTTCGAGTCGCGGGCCGACTGCGCGGTGACGCGGGAGTGGGTGGGCGAGTTCCCGGTCAACGGGGTCTCGATCACCCAGCGCATCACGCTCTACCGGATCCTCCAGGAGACGCTGACCAACGCGCAGCGGCACGGGCAGGCCAGGGCGGTGGCCGTGCGCGCGCTCGAGGACGAGCGCGGCGTCACCATGGAGGTGACCGACGACGGGCGCGGGTTCGACCCCGAGGCGGTGCAGCGCCGCCGGCCGGGCATGCCGCTCGCGCGCTTCGGCCTGCACGGGATGCGCGACCGCGCCCAGATCCTGGGCGGCTCGTTCGACATCGCGAGCGCCCCGGGCCGGGGGACGACGGTGCGGGTGTTCCTGCCGCGCTGGGACGGGCCGGCGCCGGAGGTGCCGATCGATGCCGCCTGAGCGCGTCCCCGCCCGCCGGGCCGGGGCGCCGCCCGCCGTGAAGGTGTGCGGCGTGACCGTGCCGGAGGACGCCCGCGCCTGCGCGGCCCTCGGCGTGTGGGCGGTCGGCGTGGTGTTCGCGCCCGGCAGCCCGCGGCGGGTGGACGAGCGGGCGGCCGCGGCCGTGTGCGCGGCGCTGCCGGACGACGTCGCCCGCGTCGGGGTGTTCGTCGACGCCGCCCCGGCCGAGATGGCCGCGCTGGCGGGCCGGGTGGGCCTGACCCACCTGCAGGTGCACGGCGCCACCGACCCGGCCGAGGCCCGGGCCGCCAGCGGGCTGCCGGTGATCGCGGGCGTGCGCGTGGACGGCCCGGCCGCCCTCGACCGCGCCCGCGCGAGCGCCGCCGACCTGGTGCTGCTCGACGCCGCGGTGCCCGGCCTGCACGGCGGCACCGGGACGCCGTTCGACTGGTCGCTGCTCGAGGACGACGGCCTCGGGCGCCCGTACGGCCTGGCCGGGGGGCTGCGCGCGGAGACCGTCGGCGAGGCGCTGGAGCGCCTCGCCCCCGTGCTGGTGGACGTCTCGAGCGGCGTCGAGGCGTCCCCGGGGCGCAAGGACCATGACCGCCTGCGCGCCTTCCTCGGCGCCGTGGGCGACGCCGGACGGAGGGCCGCGTGAGCGAGACGCGCATCGACGAGGGGCTGGTCGCCCGCTACGGGCCGTTCGGGGGCCGCTACGTCCCCGAGACGGTCATCAGCGCGCTGGACGAGCTGTCGGAGGCGTACCTGCGCCACCGGGACGACCCGGGCTTCCGGGCCGAGCTGGACGGGCTGCTGGCCTCGTACGTCGGGCGCCCGACGCCGCTCTACCGGGCGCGCGGGCTCGAGCGCGCCTGGGGGGTCGAGCGGCTCTACCTGAAGCGCGAGGACCTCTGCCACACCGGCGCCCACAAGATCAACAACGCCCTCGGGCAGGTGCTGCTGGCCTCGCGCATGGGCAAGCGCCGGATCATCGCCGAGACCGGCGCGGGCCAGCACGGCGTTGCGACGGCGACGGCCGCCGCGCTGCTGGGGCTCGAGTGCTGCGTCTACATGGGGCGCGTGGACATGGCCCGCCAGCGGCTCAACGTGATCCGCATGCGGATGCTCGGCGCGGAGGTGCGGCCGGTCGACTCGGGCATCGGCACGCTGAAGGATGCGCTCAACGAGGCGATCCGCGACTGGGTGACCAACGTGCGCGACACCCACTACGTGATCGGCACCGCGGCCGGGCCGGCGCCCTACCCGGAGATCGTGGCCGAGCTGCAGTCGGTGATCGGGACCGAGGCCCGCGAGCAGATGCTCGCCGAGGCGGGGCGCCTGCCGGCGACCGTCGTCGCCTGCGTGGGCGGCGGCTCCAACGCGATCGGCATCTTCCGCGGCTTCCTCGACGACGCCGACGTGGCGCTGGTCGGGGTGGAGGCGGGCGGCGAGGGCATCGAGAGCGGCCGCCACGGCGCCTCGCTGGGGCACGGCCAGCCGGGCGTGCTGCACGGGACCTACTCGTACCTGCTGCAGGACCCGTCCGGTCAGGTGGCGGAGCCGCACTCGATCTCGGCCGGCCTCGACTATCCCGGCGTCGGCCCGGAGCACTCGCACCTGCGCGACACCGGCCGGGTGCGCTACGTCAGCGCGACCGACGCCGAGGCGCTCGCCGCCTTCGCCGCCTGCTCGCGCGCGGAGGGCATCATCCCGGCGCTCGAGAGCTCGCACGCGCTGGCCCACGTGCAGCGCGACGGCGCGGCGCTGGGCGCCGCCGGGCCGGTGCTGGTGTGCCTGTCCGGCCGCGGCGACAAGGACGTCGATGCCGTGGGGGCGGCGCTCGGCCTCGATGACTGAGGGCGGCGCGCGCATCCGGGCGGCCTTCGCGGGCGCGGGCCGGCCCCTGTTCATGCCCTACGTGCTGGGCGGCTACCCCGGCCCGGCGGCCGGCGCGGAGGTGCTCGCCGCCGCCGCGGCCCACGCCGACCTGATCGAGCTGGGCGTCCCGTTCTCCGACCCGCTCGCCGACGGCCCCACCATCCAGGCGGCCGGGCAGCGGGCGATCGAGGGCGGCACCCGGCTGGAGGACGTCATCGAGCTCGCCGCGGCGCACCGCGACGGCCCGCCGATCGTCCTCATGACGTACGTCAACCTCGTGCTGGCCATGGGCCCCCGGGCCTTCGCCGAGCGGGCGGCGCGGGCCGGCGTGGCCGGGGTGATCATCCCGGACCTGCCGATCGACGAGGGCGCGGAGCTGCGCGAGCAGGCCCGCCGGGCCGGGATCTCGGTGGTGCCGCTGGCCGCGCCGACCACCGGCGACGCCCGCCTGGCCGAGATCGGCCGCCAGGCCGACGGGTTCGTCTACTGCGTCGCGATGACCGGCGTGACGGGACGCGACGTCGAGGTGGGCGAGGAGCTGCGCGGCTTCCTGCGCCGCGCGCGCGAGCGCATCGAGGCGCCCCTCGCCGTGGGCTTCGGCGTCCGCACGCCGCGTCACGTGGCCGAGATCGGCCGCCTGGCCGACGGCGTCATCGTGGGCAGCGAGCTCATCCGGCTCATCGACGCGGCGCCCGACGCCGCGGCGGCGAGCGCCGCGGTCGCGCGGTTCTGCGAGGAGGCCGTCGCCGCCCTGAGCGACCCCGCGGGGGTGCCGGGGCCGTGATCGTCGCCCCCGGCCCGGCCGCGCACGCGGCCGTGCCGGCCGGCGCGCCGATCGTGTGGGTGCAGGCCGGCCACGCGGCCCCGCGGGAGCCCGGCTACCGCCTGCAGACCGGCGCCGGCGCGGGGCCGTTCGGCGCCGAGACCGGCTTCACCACGCGCCTGGCCGGGCGCGTGGTGGCGCGCCTGCGGGCCGCCGGGATCGACGCGCGCGCCACGCCGGGGCGCGTGACGCCGCTGGGCGCGCGCGGCGCGGCGTTCGTGTCGCTGCACCACGACGCGCCGGGCGGGCGGGCGGGCGTGGGGCACGCGATCGCCGGGACGGGGGAGAACTGGTACCGGGGCGAGGGGCTCGGCGCAGGCCGCCCCCACCCGTACCCGGGCAGCGCGCCGCACCGGCCCGCCACGCCCGTCACCCCCGCGGTGGAGCGCCGCTCACGCGACCTCGCCCTGCGGGTCGCGTCGCTGCTGCGGGCGGCGCGCACGCCCGCCCGCGGGGCCCGCGCGCCGTGGGGCGGCGTGGAGCCGCGCGACGGCAACCCGCGCATGACCCGCTACCACGGCTTCCACCGCACGCGGGCGTCGGCCAGGGTCCTCGTGGAGGCGGGCGCCGCCGGCGCCGACGACGCCTTCCTGCGGCGGGTCGACCCGATCGCGGCCGCGGTCGCCCGGGCGGTGCGCAGCCACCTGCGCGCGATGGCCCGGCGCTGAGCCGGGGGCGGGCGCGGCGAGCGCCCGCGCGTCATGAGCGGCGCCCTCCGCGGGTCGCCCGACGACGACGCGGCCGAGCAGCCCCGCCGGCACGACGACGCCCGCCCGCCGGCCGGGGTCCCCGGGAGCCTCGGGCCGGGCTCCGGCTCCACCTCGGCGGCCGCCGCGACGGGCGACGCGCTCAGGGCCTGTGTATGAACTGATCCCGGTACCGATCGAGGAGCTCGGCCACTGCACCGATGGAAACGGTGCGTCATGGCCTACCCGAGCGACCTCACCGACGACGAGTGGCGCGTCGTCTGCGACCTGCTGGAGCCCGCAGCGGGCCGGCGGGGCCGTCCGCCTGCCATCTCGCGGCGAGCGATCGCCGACGCGATCCTCCACCTCGCCAGAACGGGGTCACCGTGGCGCTACCTGCCGTCGGAGTACCCGGCCTGGGGCACCGTCTGGCAGCAGTTCCGCCGCTGGCGCGACGCAGGCGTGTAGGCGAAGTTGCTCACCCGCCTTCGCCAGATCGCGCGCCTGATGAAGGGCCGTACCCTCGACCCCTCGATGCTGATGGTCGATGCCAGATGGCACCCCTGGACGCCTCGGCGATCGGACGAGAAGCCCGCCCCCGGGCACGGCCGAGAAGGCCGCTGTGTCAGAGCTCGCGGCTTGGCCGGAGTTCATGCACAGACCGTCAGCACTCGCCCGACAGGACCGTGTCGCCGCGCACCGCGTAGCACTGGCTGGCGTCGGACGCGACGGGCGAGGAGGAGCTCACGACGGCGCCGTCGCCGTCCTGGCCCACCTGCACGATGTACCAGCCGCCGGGCGCCAGCCCGCCCAGCGCGGAGGACCGGCCCTCGGCGAGCCCGGAGGCGTAGCCCTCCTGGCGGCCCTCCTCGCGGCCCTGCTCCCGGCCTGCGGCGAGGCCCACCTTGCGGCCCTCGTTCTTGCCGGCCTTCATCCCGGCGGCCCGGCCCTGCTGGAGCCCCTCGCGCTTGCCCTCCACCCGCCCGGCCGTGAAGCCCTCGGCGCGACCGGCCTCGAAGCCGCGCGCCTCGGCGCCGGATTCATCGGCGCTCGACGCGCCGAGCAGCCAGCCGCCCACGCCGGCGGCGGCGATGAGCAGCGCGGCGGCGACGGCGGCGGCGACGAGCGCGTCGCGCCCGAGCGCCATGGCGCGGCGCCGGGCGGCGTCGCCGAAGGCCTGCGTGGGGCGCTCGGGCGGCGGCGCGGGCGCGTCCCCCGGGCCGTCGCCGCCGCCGTCCGCGGCGAGCGCCGCGGGCGTCGCGCCGCCCACCAGCGTGGGCCGCAGCCGGCCGCTGCCCAGCGCGTGGCGCAGCTCCCCGACCAGCTCGTGGGCCGAGCCGTGGCGGTCGTCGGGCGACTTGGCCATGCCGCGCGCCAGCACCGCGTCGACCGCGGTGGGGAGGGTGGTGGCGATCGATGAGGCGTCGGGCACCGGCTCGCGCACGTGCGCGAGCAGCACGGCGCTCGGCTCGCGGCGAACGAACGGCGCCCGCCCGGTCAGGGTCTCGAAGGCGACCACCGCCAGCGCGTAGATGTCCGAGCAGGTGGTGGCGCCCTCGCCCTCGATCTGCTCCGGCGACACGTACTCGGCGGTGCCGAGCCAGTCGCCGCGGCGCGTCAGCCCGGGCATGTCGTCGAGCCGCACGAGGCCGAAGTCGCTGAGGAACGCGGTGCCGTCGGGGTCGAGCAGGATGTTGGCGGGCTTCACGTCGCGGTGGACGGTGCCGCGGGCGTGGGCGAAGTCGATGGCCTCCGCCATGTCCGACAGCACCGCCATCGCCTCCGCGGGGGGCAGGGCGCCGCTGCGGGCGATGCGCTCGGCCAGGCTGTCGCCCGGCACCAGGCGCATGGACATGTAGGCGCGCCCCTCCACGTCGCCGGCGTCGTACACCGGCACGATGCGCGGGTGCTCGAGCCGGCCGGCGGCGATCGCCTCGCGGCGGAACCGCTCGAGCGCGCCCGCCCGCTCGAGGTAGCCCTCGTCGAAGACCTTCAGCGCCACGGGGCGGTCGAGCTCGACCTGGGTGGCGCGATAGACGACGGCCTGGCCGCCGCGGCCGATCTCCGCCTCGATGCGGTACCGGCCGAACTCCTCTCCCGGAACGAGCCTCAGCGTCGACCTCCAACATGCGCGCGGACGTGCTCCGCGCCGGACCCTAGAGGGGTTCGCCGCCCGTTCCGCCGCTCCTTGCACGCGGGGCCCTCCGTCAGGCCTCGAGCAGCAGCACCGCCACGGTCGCGACACCGAGCAGCCCCACCGCCAGGGTCAGCGCCGTGACCGCGCGGCCACCGAGCGGCGCGTAGCCGCCGCGGTCGAGCGCCCGCTCGGTGGCCCGGTGGCGGTGCAGCCCGTAGGCGACCAGCCCGACGCCGAGCGCGGCGAAGCCGACGCCGAGCACGACGAACGGCCAGTGGCGGCCGTTCGCGAGGTCCGGCACCACCGCGCCCGCGCCGATGCCCACGGCGAGGGCGGTGAGCCCCCCGCGCAGCCAGGCCAGGTAGGTCCGCTCGGCGGCGAGGCGGGTGCGGCGGGTCGCGTCGACGGGGTCCTCGGCCATCGCCCGGGGACGGTAGCCCACCGGGCGGGCCGTCCGGGCGGGATGCCACCCTGACGGGGTGACGGGCGCGCTCGCAGGGCCGGCGACGGCCGACCACGGCATCCCGGGCGCGGAGCTGCCGCTCGGCGCGCTCGCCGAGCTCGCACGCTGGGTGGGCGCCGCGGAGCGGGCCGGCGCCGAGGGACCCGAGGCGCACGCCCGCATCGAGGCGCTGCTCGCCGAGCTGCGCGAGGCCTGGCCCGCCCTGGGGCGCGAGGCGCGCGCCCTGCTCGGCCGCCTGGTGACCGGGCTCGTCGCGCGCCGCCCGCCGGCCGGCGACGCGGCCGCGTCGCCGTCGCGCGAGGCGCTGCCCGCCGTGCTCGGGCGCCTCGGCGTCCGCCGCCTGCGCCCGGGCCAGGACCGCGCCATCGCCGCCGCGCTGGCCGGCCGGGACGCGCTCGTGGTGATGGCGACCGGGTCGGGCAAGTCGCTCTGCTACCAGGCCCCCGCGGCCGCCCTCGGCGGCCTCACGGTGGTCGTCTCGCCCCTCATCGCGCTGATGACGGACCAGCTCGGCGGCCTGCTGCGGGCCGGCGTGCCGGCGGCCGCGCTCCACTCCGGGCTGTCCGACGACGAGGCGCGCGCGGCCCTCGAGCGCGCCCGCCGCGGCGAGCTCGCCCTGCTCTACGTGGCGCCCGAGCGCTTCCACTCGGCGTCGTTCCGGACGGCGATGGCCGCCGCGCGGGTGGAGCTGCTGGTGATCGACGAGGCGCACTGCGTGTCGGAGTGGGGACACGAGTTCCGGCCGGACTACCGCCGGGTGGGCCGCTTCCGCCGCGAGCTGCGCCCCCGCGCGACGATGGCGCTCACGGCGACCGCCACGCCCCGCGTGCGCGCCGACATCGCGCGGCGCCTGGAGCTGGAGGAGCCGGTGGAGGTGGTCGGCGGCTTCGACCGCCCCAACCTCACCTTCGACGCCCTCTGGGCGGAGGGGCGCGGCGCGCTCGCCCGCAAGCGGCGGGCGCTGCGCGCGGCCCTCGACGGGACGCGCGGCGGCAAGGCGATCGTCTACTGCGGCACCCGGCGCCTGGCCGACGAGACCGCCGATGCGCTGCGCGCGGACGGCATCGCGGCGGTCGCCTACCACGCCGGCCGCTCCGACCGCGACGCGACCCAGGAGGCCTTCACGAGCGGCGCGGCGCAGGTGGTGGCGGCGACGAACGCGTTCGGGATGGGCGTCAACGTGCCGGACGTGCGCCTGGTGGTGCACCTGGCGCTGCCCGACTCGCTGGAGCAGCTCTACCAGGAGGCGGGGCGCGCGGGGCGCGACGGCGAGCCGTCGCGCCACGTGATCGTGGCCGGGCCCGGCGACGAGGTGGCGATCCGCCGGCGCATCGGCGCGGCGCGCATCGACGCGGCCCAGGTCGACGCGCTGCTCGGCCGGCTGGCGGCGCGCGCGGGGGCCGACGGCGGCTTCGAGCTGGGGCGGGGCCAGGTCGACGACGAGACCGGCTTCCGGCTGGCGATGGCCGAGCGGGTGGGGGCGCTGGAGGTCGAGGCCGCGCCGGGCGGCGGCCGGCGCGGGCGCCTGGCCGCGGCGCGGCTGTCCCCCGAGCACCGGGAGGAGCTGGACGGCCAGGTGGCCGCCGAGCTGCGCCGCCGCCATCGCGCCCTCGACGCGGCCGTGGCCTACGTGCGCGGCGACGGGTGCCGGCGCCGGGTCTTCCTGGCGCACTTCGGTGACCCCGCCGAGCCCGCGCCCGAGGAGCGCTGCTGCGACCGCTGCGCCATGCCGGCCGACCTGGCGCAGGTCGCCACGGGCGAGGCGCCGCCCGGGCGGCGCGCCGCCGGCATCCCGCATCAGGGCGAGGCGCTGACCGGGCCGCAGCGGGCGCTGTTCGAGGCGCTGCGCGCCTGGCGCGGCCGGGTGGCGAAGGAGCTGGGCTGGCCGGCCTTCCGGGTGGCCTCCAACCGCACCCTGTCGGCGATCGCGCAGGCGGCGCCGGCGGACGGGCGCGAGCTGGAGCGCGTGTGGGGGGTGGGCCCGTGGCTGATGGAGGCCCACGCGGCGGACATCCTGGCGATCGTGGCGACGGAGGGGGCGAGGGCATGACGGAGGGCGCCGCACCGCCCGAGACGCGCATGTGCAACGTGGTGCTGCCGGGCGACACCAACCACATGGGCACGCTCTACGGCGGCACGCTCATGGCGTGGATGGACACGGCCGCCGGCGTGGCCGGGATGCGCCGCGCGGGCTCGCCGGCCGTGGTGACCGCGGCGGTCGACGGCCTGGAGTTCCGGGTGGCGATCCACGCGGGCGAGCTCGTGGAGCTGGTGGCGGTCGTCGAGTCGGTCGGCCGCACCAGCATGCGGGTGCGCGTGGAGGCCCACCAGGAGGACCCGGTGACGCACGCCCGGCGGCTCTGCACGGCCGGCGTCTTCACGATGGTGGCGGTCGACGAGGAGGGCCGCCCCACCCCCGTGCGCGCGGCCGGCGACGGTGCGCCCGCGGGAGGCCCGTCGTGAGCGGTCACCACGACCCCGGGTGGCACCCGGGCTGAACCGGCACCGGTCGCGGGTCCATCGCCGAGCACGGTGCGGCCGAGCCGCTCTCTGCGCGGCGGTTTCCCGAGCCGCAGATCCGAGCCCCCTCGCATTCCGATGCGAGTCGACGCGGCGAGGATCGCATCGGACGGCGGATCGCGGGCGCTGCACCGGCGTCCGCATGACCGGGAACTGGAGGACGGAGATGACGACCACCTCAGGACGCAGGCTGCGGTGTCGCGCGGCGGCGCTCCTCGGGAGCGGTGCGGTCGCGCTCGGGAGCGCGCTCGCCGCTGCGCCTGCGGCTGCTCAGGCAGACATGTGCGTCGCGACGAACGGCGAGGTGCGGGTCCAGGCCGGCAGCGCGAATTGCTTCGCGGAGGGCCGAGGGTCCGTCGCCGTCGCACGGGGCGTGGGAGGCGCCGCGTACGCCGTCGGCGGGACGCAGAACCGCGCCATGGCCGCCGGCGGCTACGCGCTCGCGAGCGGCGAGGCGAACGTAGCCACGGCGACCGGCGAGGGCAGCTGGGCCGAAGCGGCCGGGACGGGCAACACGGCGACGGCGACCGGCTACTACGCCGTCGCCACGGCGCTCGGCATGGCGAACACCGCGACGGTGCACGGGGATCGGAGCCGGGCCTTCGCGCAGGGCGCCGACAACACCGCGACCGTCACCGGCGACGACAGCGCCGCCCGGGCGAGCGACGGCACAGGCAACACGGCGACGGTCCTCGGCGACGGAAGCACCGCCAACGCGCTGAACGGCAACGACAACACCGCCATCGTCCGTGGGAGCGGCAGCGAAGCGCTCGCCTCGGGCGGTGACGGCAACACGGCGATCGCGGCCGACGACTCGTGCGTCGTCGAGGCGACCGGCACGGGGGCCACCGCGACGTGTCCGTGATCAGGTGATGACGGGGTGCCCCCCGCGACGGCCCCGTCGCCGGGCCGCCGCGGGGGCGCTCGCCGAGGAAGAGCCGGTCCCCGGCCGTCGATCCACCGCGTGATCGCCTCGCCGACCCGGGATCGGATCGCCCGATCGCGCCGCCGCGGATCGCCGCTCGCCTGCGCTCGGGCGCCGGTCCCCGCGGCGTTCACGCGGGGCCCGGCTTCAGCTCGCCGGGCGCAGCCCGCGCAGGAGCGCGTCGACCACCCGCTCCGCCCAGCCCTCGTCGAAGCCCGTGCCCGCGAGGTGGTGCGCGTAGAAGGCGCCGACGGCCATCTCGACCGCGGTGTCGAGGTCGGCGTCGGCGGCGATCTCGCCGCGCTCCCGCGCCGCCGCCATCGCGTCGCGCATCAGCCGCCGCCCCGGCTCCAGGCTGCCCTCGCGCAGCCCCGCGATGAGGTCGGGCTCGTGCTCCTCCTCCGCCAGGCAGACGCCGAGCACCGACATCCCGACCGTGGCGTAGACCCGGCGCAGGTGGCGCAGCTGGGCCACGAGGTCGGCGCGCAGGTCGCCCGCCGGCGCCGGCGCCGCGCCCATGCGCAGCCGCGCGAAGGCGGCGGCCACGACCTCGGCCTTGCCCCCGTAGCGCAGGTAGAGGGTGGGCTTGGAGATGCCCGCCTCGGCCGCGATGCCCTCCATCGTGAGCGCCGCGTAGCCGCGCTCGCCGAGCAGGCGCGCGGCGGCCTCGAGGATCGCCTCGCCGACCGCCTCCGAGCGCGGGCGCCCCCGCCGGCGCGGCGTCGAGGCCGGGGCGGGGGTCGGGCTGGGACGGGCCTCCTCCATCGCCGTTACTATACGTTGCGTTCAGCACGAGGCGGCGCGACGCGGCGCCCGACCGGCCCGCAGGAGGACCCGAGTGACGACCCACGCCGCACCGTCACGGCCGAGCGCCGTCCGTCCCGGCCCGCTGCTGCTCGCGCTCACCGTCGCGGGCGGCAGCTTCGCCCTCATGCAGGCGGTCATCGTGCCGGCGCTCTCGGTGGTGCAGCGCGACCTGGGCACGACCACCGGCTGGGTGGCGTGGACGGTCTCGATCTACCTGCTGAGCGCCTCCGTGGCGACGCCGCTGCTCGGCCGCCTGGGCGACCAGTACGGCAAGGACCGCATGCTGCTCGTGACGCTGGGCCTGTTCACGGCCGGGTCGCTGCTGTCGATCGTCGCCTGGGACATCTGGTCGCTGATCGTCTTCCGGGCGCTGCAGGGGATGGGCGGCGCCGTCTACCCGCTCTGCTTCTCGATCATCCGCGACGAGATGCCGCCCAAGCGGATGGGCGTGGCGATGGGGCTGATCTCGTCGATGCTCGGCCTCGGCGGCGGCCTCGGCCTGGTGATGAGCGGCCTGATCGTGGACCACGCCTCGTGGCGGCTGCTGTTCGTGATCGGCGCGGTGATCGGGCTCGCGGGCATCGTGCTCGTGCGGCGCTTCGTGCCGCCCTCGCCGACGCGCGCGAAGGCCAGCATCGACGTGCCGGGCGCGCTGCTGCTGTCGGCGGGGCTCGTCTGCCTGCTGGTGGCGCTCACCGAGAGCCAGGCCTGGGGCTGGGGCTCGCCACGGCTGCTCGGCCTGATGGGCGCGGGCCTCGTGCTGCTGGTCGTGTGGGGCCGGGTGGAGGCCCGCACCGACCAGCCGCTGGTGGACATGCGGATGCTCGCCCGCCGGCCCGTGCTGTTCACGAACCTCGCCGCCCTGTTCTGCGGCTTCACGATGTACGCCATCTTCACCGTGCTCCCGACGTTCGCCCAGATGCCGAGCGGGGTGCCGGAGGGGATGCGGGACCTGGTCGGCTACGGATTCGGCGCCAGCGTGACGGTGTCCGCGCTCTACCTGCTGCCCGGCGCGGTCGCGATGCTGCCCGCCGGCCCGTACGGCGGCGTGCTGGGGCGCCAGGTGGGCTTCCGCGTCGCGCTGGCCATCGGCCTGCTCGTGACCGGCCTCGGCGCCGCGATGCTCGCCGGCTGGCACGAGGAGCCCTGGCAGCTGATGACCGGCTACGCCGTGGGCGCGGTGGGTGTCGCGATCGCCTTCGGCGCGATGCCGAAGCTCATCGCCGACGCGGTCGAGCCCACCGAGACCGGCATCGCCACCGGCATGAACACCGTCGTGCGCACCGTGGGCAGCGCCATCGGCGCGCAGGCCGCGGTGACGCTGATCGCGAGCGACACGATCGCCGGCACCGACATCCCGGCCGAGGGCGGCTTCAGCACCTCGCTGTGGCTGGGCGCCGCGGCGGCGCTCGTGGCGGCGCTGCTGGCGCTCGCGATCGCGCCGCGCCGCCGGGCGCGCGAGGTGGGGGCGGCCTCCGCGGGCTGAGCGGGCCGGTCAGGCCGGGCGCCGGGCGCGCATCGCGTCGGCCAGCCGGACTGGCGCGACCGCGAGGTAGGCGTCCTCGACCGCCGCGGCCACCTCCGCCCCGGCCGGGTCGCGGTCCAGGCGCAGCCCCACCCAGCCGCGATGGCCGACGTACGGCGGCACGAACCAGCGGTCGGGCGCCGTCTCGACGAGCTCGTCCTGGGCGCCGAGCGGCGCCGCGCACCAGATCGCGAGGCGGCCGTCGCCGTGGTGGTCGTCGAGGAACATCACGAAGCAGCGCCTGCCGCGGACGAAGAACGCCGGCCGGCCGTGGCTGGGGCGCTCGCTCGTCTCGGGCAGCGCCAGGCACAGCGCGCGCACGCGCTCGAGCCACCCGTCGGCGGCCGGCCGGCTCATGCCCCCGCCCCCGGAGCGCCGGCGGCGGGGGCCGGGTCGGCGACCACGTGCACCCCGCCCGGCAAGCCGAGCGCCCGCGCGAGGGCCTCGCCGGCCGCGTCGACGCGGAGGGTGGCCCCCCGGCGCGGGTCGGGGGTGCCGGTCCAGGCGCCCGGGCCGTGGAGCGGCCCCGGGCGGAGCACCACGCCGCGCGTGGCGGTCCCCTCGAGGGCCGGCACGGCGCGCTCGGCGTCGGCCGCGGAGCGCAGGTGCGGCGGCACCGGCCCCCCGTCCGGCATCCAGGCGCCGGCCTCGCCGGCGCGCGCCGGCAGCGGGATGCGCGACGCCAGGTGCAGCACGGCCGCCGCGCCCCGCACCGCGTGGCGCGCCGCGGCCGGGTCGAGCAGGGCCCGGTCGGCGCGGGCGGGGGCGTCGACCGTGCACCCGCGCCGGCGCAGGCGCGGGACGGCCGCCCGGCCGAGCACCCCGGAGCCGCCCGTCACCAGCACCCGTCCCGTCATCGGGGGCAGCCTATCCCCGGTGCCGGGCGGGTCGCGGCGCGCGTCCGCCGCGGCGGGTATCGTGCCCGGCTCGCATGGCTCGCTCGATCCGACTCCGGCGCTGGCAGAAGGCCGCCCTCGACGCCTTCCGCGCCCGGTCCGGCCCCGACTTCCTCGCCGTCGCCACCCCGGGCGCCGGCAAGACCACGTTCGCGCTCGCGGCGGCGCGCCAGGACCTCGCCGAGCACCCGCGCCGGCGGCTGGTGGTGGTCGCGCCCACCCAGCACCTCAAGACCCAGTGGGCCGACGCGGCGGAGCGCCTCGACCTGCACCTCGAGCCGGGGTGGACGCCGGCCGACGGCCGCCTGCCCGCCGACGTGCACGGCATGGTGACGACGTACCAGCAGGTGGCCGGGAGCGCCGCCGCGCTGGCCCCGATCGCGGCCGGCGCCTTCGTGGTGCTCGACGAGAGCCACCACTCGGGCGAGGAGCGCGCCTGGGGTGACGGCGTGCGCGCCGCCTTCGCCGGCGCGGCCGTGCGCCTCAGCCTGTCCGGCACGCCGTTCCGCTCGGACACGCGGGCGATCCCGTTCGTGCGCTACGACGACGAGGGCCTCGCCCAGGCCGACGTGGAGTACGGCTACGGCGACGCGCTCGAGGACGGCGGGGTCGTACGGCCGGTGCACTTCCCGCGCACCGACGGCCACATGGAGTGGATCGCGGCCGACGGCACCCAGGCGAGCGCCACCTTCGCCGACCGCCTCGACCCCGTGGGCGCGGCCCAGCGCCTGCGCACCGCGCTGTCGGTGGAGGGGGAGTGGCTGCCCGACGTCCTGCGTCGCGCCCACGAACGCCTGCTGGAGGTGCGCCGCACCCACCCCGGGGCCGGGGGCATGGTGATCGCCATCGACCAGGAGCACGCGCGCGGCATCGCCGCGCTGCTGCGGCGGCGGGTCGGGGTGGAGGCGACGGTCGTGGTGTCGGAGGATCCGGCGGCCTCGGCGCGCATCGGGGCCTTCGCGCAGGGCACCGATCCGTGGATCGTCGCCGTGCGGATGATCTCCGAGGGCGTCGACATCCCGCGGCTGCGGGTCGGCGTCTACGCGACCACCACCACCACCGAGCTCTTCTTCCGCCAGGCCGTCGGGCGGCTCGTGCGCTGGACCCGCGGGCTCGGCGCGCAGCCGAGCCACATGTTCATCCCCGACGACCCGCGCCTGCGCGCCCACGCCGCGGCGATCGCCGAGCAGCGCCGCCACAGCCTGCGCCGCGACGACGGCGAGGGCGCCCCGCCGGAGGACGCCGAGGAGCCGCCGGAGGAGCCGGCCGGCGACCCGGACGATCAGCTCTCGCTGTTCGCCCCGATCTCGGCCGTGGCGACCACTGGCGCGGCCGAGCCGCTCGTGCCCGTGGCGCCCGCGCCGGCGGCCGCCGAGCGCGACGACGACGGCCTGCTGCTCGAGCTGGCCCCGGCGCCGCTGCTCGTGGCGCCCGCGCCGCCGGGGTCGGAGGAGGAGCGGGCCCTCTCGCCGCGCGAGCGCCGCCGCCGCCTGCGCGACGCCAACGCCGCCCTCGTGCGCCACATCTCGCGCATCACGGGGCTGTCGCACGCCCAGGTCAACGCGGAGCTCAACCGCCGCGTGGGCCTCGAGCGGGTGGGGGAGGCCACGCTCGAGCAGCTGGAGCGCCGGCGGGAGCACGCGGCGCGCTGGCTCGCCGCCGCCTGACGGCGGCCGCCGCCCGGATCAGCGGCCGCTCGGCACCAGTTCCTGCGGCTCCACGCCGGCCGCGGCCACGGCGTCGGTCGGCGCCGCGTCCTGGCCCGCCGCGCGCCGGCCCGCGACGCGGGCGACGGCCCAGCCGGCCACCCGGCCGAGCGGTCCGCGAGTCGGCACGAGCACGGTGGCGAGCGCGCGCCGGTCGGGCCACATCGCGTTGATCGAGGCGTTCTCGGCCGAGGCGATGGTGTCGAGCATGTCGACGTCCTCGCGCTCGTGGAAGCTGCGCATCGTGTCGATGTCCAGCAGCTTGCCCGGCCCGTAGGCGGCCATCGACTCGTCGAACGCCTGCTTGAACCCGAACATCCGGCCATGGCCGAGCATGTTGCACTTCATGGCGATCGGACGGCCGTCGGCCATGAGGGCCAGCAGCTCCAGGCGCCCGGCGCCGCGCAGCCGCTCGCAGGCCTCGCGGAAGAAGGCGGCGACCCGGGGGTCGCTCGCCAGGGCGGTGCCCTCGCGGCCCTTCCAGCCGCTGGCCTCCAGCTCGAGGAACCACTCCACGGCCGCCGGGTCGGCGGCCACGTCCATCGTCGCCACGCCGGCGTGGCGCTCCTCCAGGCGGCGGCGCTGGCGCGCCAGCTCGCCGCGGCGCTTGCCCTTCATGCCGTCGAGGTAGCTGAACCGCGGCCGCCGGCGCAGCACGGCGCGCTCGTAGCGCGCGACCTCGATGTCGTCCCCGTCGGCGACGTCGCGCAGCGCCGCGCGCACGGGGCCGTCGGCGGGCAGCTGGGTGAACGTCACGAACAGGCCGCCGAGCGGGCCGCGGACGCCCTCCAGCAGCGCCGCCATCGCCGGGCGGATGGCGCCCGCGTCGACCAGCGGCACCTCGAGGCCGCTGTACTCGTGCGTCCAGATGGTGAGGCACGGCAGCCGCAGGCGCCGCCACGCGGCCACCCGCCGCACGGGCGCGCAGGCCATCCAGCGCCCGCGCCCGTCCTCCACCACGGCCAGGCGCACCGCGCCGGGCGGGGCCAGATGGCGCGCGGCCGGCAGCAGGACCTCGGGCTCGAAGAAGACGTTCGGCTCGGCCGCGCGCGCCGCGAGGTCGGCCCACGCGGCCAGGCCGCCTGGGTCCAGGTCCTCGAGCGACACGATGCGGCTGGTCAGCGCCATGCGGAAGCCTCTCCTCTTCGCAGGGTCCTGGCTAATTGTCACGACACAGTATGTATTGCGCGCTTGTGCGAACTTCCACCGGTCGACCAGGCCTGCGCGCGGCGGAGGGCGGGGCGCCGCCGGGCCGGACTGGACCACCGGGGGGTTGCACGGCCCCGCGGTCGTCATCGGCGCGCCGCGCTCTCTCCTGCAACGCCGTGGCCGGGATCGACGCGACACGGGACCCCCGCGGGGCGCGCTGGGAGGCGCGCCTGCGCCGGCCGGTGCTGGCGGCCGCCTGGCTGGCGATCCCCGCCGTGCTGCTCGACTTCTCGTCGCTCGGCGGGCGGCTGTCGCTGCTCGCGGCGTCCCTCGCGTGGGGCAGCTGGCTGGTGTTCCCGGTCGAGGCGGTCGTGATGCTCTCGGTGGCGCGCGACCGCGGCGCCTGGGCGCGCGGCCACGTCTTCGGCCTGGCGATCCTGCTCGCCACGTTCCCGCTGCCCACGAACATCCTCCAGGGGCGCCTCCCCGCGCGGGCCTCTCGAGCCTGCAGGCCGCCCGCATGCTGCAGGTGCTCGACCTCGCCAAGGTCGCCAAGCTGCTGACGTCGGCGATGATCCTCCGCGCGGGCGGCGCCGCGCCGCGCGGCCCGGCGCTCGTCTCGCTCGGGATCCTGCTCGGGGCGGCCGCGCTCGTGGGCATCGGCGACCGCATCGTCTCGGGCGACACGCACCCGACGCCGTTCCACGGGGCCTGGGACGTGGGCCACCGAGGATCTGGGCGGCTGGACGGTCGTCGCGGCCCTCGTCGCCGCGCCGGCCGCCGCCGCGCTGCTGGCCGTCGCGCGCCGGCGGGGCGGGCGGGCGCCGGCCTAGTCGCCGATCCCGATCGGCCCCTCGCGGGGGCCCTCCTCGGAGGCCGGCTGCACCGCGAGCGAGGGGAAGCCCTGCAGATCGCCGCGCTCCTCGCGGTCCCAGTCGGGGAACACGAGGTCGGTCTGCAGGTAGACGGTCAGGAGCTCGGCCAGGTGGACGAGGCCGTCCATGTGGGTGCGCT
The DNA here is from genome assembly GCF_018141525.1 of Miltoncostaea marina. Classification (GTDB taxonomy): domain Bacteria; phylum Actinomycetota; class Thermoleophilia; order Miltoncostaeales; family Miltoncostaeaceae; genus Miltoncostaea; species Miltoncostaea marina. The sequence continues at coordinate 1,971,155 of NZ_CP064655.1, read as the reverse complement.
CGTGCCCGTGGGTGGCGTCGACGCCGAAGCAGAGCAGGGCGGTGCGGCTGTCGGCGCCCGACTCCAGCGCGGCGGCCAGGTCGGAGCGGTAGTGCACGAACACGTCGCGCACCGCCGGGATGCCGTGCTCGGCGGCCAGCGTCAGCAGGCGCCGCGACAGGTGGTAGTCGAACGGGCCCACGCCGTCCGCCATGCCCACGCAGACCACGTTCTCGCGCGACTGCTGGTCCGGGGCGACCACGGCCGTGTCGACCGAGACGATCTCCGCCACCTTCGGGTCGACGCCGTGGCTCGCGCCGTGGCCGATCTCCTCGGTCGCGGTGATCAGCAGGTGCGCGTTGACGGGCACGTGCACGCCGGCGTCGATGACCTGCTTGAAGGCGGCGAGCGCGGCGGCGACGCCCGCCTTGTCGTCGAGGTGGCGGGCCTTGACGTAGCCGTGCGGCGTGATGACCGGCTGCGACAGGAGGGCGACGAAGTCGCCCACGTCGATCCCCAGGCGGCGGAGGTCGTCGACGCCCTCGGCCGGCTCGTCGATGCGCACCTCGACGTGCTCCCAGCCGACGCCCTGGTGGTCGACCTCGTCGTCGTAGCGGTGCCCGCTCGCCTTGAGCGGCAGGATCGTGCCGGTGATGACGGTCTCGAGCGCGTCCGTGAACACACGCACCTGCGCGCCCTCGGAGAAGCGGGCGCTGTGCGTGCCCACCGGGCGCACGGCCAGCCGGCCGTTGTCCTTCAGGCCCGAGACGATGCAGCCGATCGTGTCGGCGTGGGCGACGACCGTGCGGTCGACGTCGTCGCGGCTGCCGTCGAGGCTCGCCAGCAGCGCCCCCCGGCGCGTGATGGTGAACGGCAGGCCGATCGCCGCCAGGCGCTCGCCGACGTACTGCATGACGTGGTCGGTGCGGCCGGAGGGGCTCGGGATCTCGAGCAGCTCCAGCATGACCTGCTCGAGGTAGTCGCGGTCGATCCGCAGCAGGCGGGGCGCGGAGCGGGCCGTCACGGCTCCTCGCCGCCGTCGCCCTGGGCCTCGGCGGGCACCCACCGCCGCGGCACGCCGCGGGTGCCGGGGAACAGCAGGTCGAGGTAGCGCTCGACCGTCGGCTGCGGCTCGTGGTTGGCCAGCCCGGGGCGCTCGTTGGCCTCGATGAAGACGTGCTCCGACCCGGACGGGTCGGGTACGAGCAGGTCCAGCCCGGTCACCGGGATGTCGATCGCCTCGCTCGCCGCCACGCAGGCGGCGGCGATGTCGGGGTGCAGCTCGGCGGTGACGTCGTGGATGGTGCCGCCGGTGTGGAGGTTGGCGGTGCGCCGCACCTCCAGCGCCTCCCCGGCCGGCAGGACGTCGGTCAGGCTGTGGCCGGCGGCGCGCACGACCTCCTCGGTGGCCGCGTCGAGCGGGATGCGCGACTCGCCACCGGTGGCCGCCTGGCGCCGCCGGCTCTGGGCCTCGATCAGCGCCCGGATGTCCTTGCGGCCGTCGCCCACGATCGTCGCCGGGCGGCGGACGGCCGCGGCGACCACCTGCTTGTCGATCACGATCACCCGCAGGTCCATGCCCTCGCAGTACTCCTCGAGCAGCACGTCCGGGCAGTGGCGTCGCGCCGCCTCGACCGCGACGCGCAGCGCCCGCGGGGTCTCGACGCCGACCGTGATCCCCGCGCCCTGCTCGCCGCGGGCGGGCTTCACCACCAGCCGGCCCACCTCGCGCAGGAAGACCTCGTCCTCCTCGCCGCCGCCGGCGGTGACCCCCCGGGGCACCCGCAGGCCGGCGTCGGCGAGCACCCGGCGGGTGATCCGCTTGTCGTCGCAGCGGCTCATGGCGATCGCGGTGGTGAGGTCCGACAGCGACTCGCGCATCACGTGGCGGCGGCCGCCGTGGGTGAGGCGCATCTCGCCCCACTCGGCGTCGATCACCTCCACGGCCACGCCGCGGCGGCGGGCCTCGTCGGCGATGATCCGCGCGTAGGGGTTGAGCACGTCGAGGCCGTGCACCTTGGGCCCGACGAACAGGTCCTCGTTGATCGGGTTCTTGCGCTTCACGAACAGGGAGGGGATGCGCTCGAAGCCGAGTCGCTCGTAGAGCCGGATGGCGCCGGCGTTGTCGGCGAGCACGGACAGGTCCACGAAGCGGCGGCCGCGCGCCGCGAAGCGCTCCGCCAGCTCGGTGAGCAGCGCCTGGCCGGTGCCGGGCGGGGCGGCGTTCATGTCGACCGTCAGGCACCACAGGCTGGTGCCGCCCTCCGGGTCGCCGAAGACGGCGACGTGGTCCACGCCGGTGATCGTGCCGACGACGGCCCCCGTCGGCACGTGCTCGGCCACCAGGTGCAGGAACTCCGGCCGGCCGGAGTTGGCGACCAGCACCTCCACCGGCGCCGTGATCATCCCGTTGGCCGTGTACATGCGGTTGACGGCGTCGGCGTCGGCCTCGTCGCGCAGCTCGCGCACCTCGAGCGAGGCCAGGCGGCCGCCGAGCCCGGCCGGCAGGGCCAGCCGATAGGTGTGCGAGGGGTCGATGAACAGCTCGTCGTGGCGGCGCGCCACCAGCACGTGGGGGTCGTCCAGGTAGACGCAGATGTCCCGCGCGCCGTCGGCCTCGCTGCGCAGCACGTCCGCGGCGTCGGAGGGGTCGCGGAAGGTGTTGCCGAACACCAGCCGGCCCCAGCCGCAGTCCAGGGTGACCTCCTCGAGCCGGCCGTCGCCGCCCCCGCCCTCGGGCGCGCCCTGGGCCGGCGGGTAGGGGTCGCCGCCGGGGCCGACGCGCTCGGTGCGGGGCCGCTGCTCCTCGCTCACCGGATGCCGTGCTCCTGCAGCCACATCTCGAGCAGGCCGAGCTGCCAGAGCTTGTTGCCGCGGAGGGGCGTCAGCTCGCCGTTCGGGTCGGCGAGGAGGGCCTCGACGTAGCCCTCGCGGAACAGGCCGCGCTCGCGGGCGGCCGGCGCGTGCAGCGCCTCGCGCACCCGCTCCAGCACGCTGCCCTCGAGGTGGGTGATTCCGGGCACCGGGAAGTAGCCCTTCGGGCGGTCGATGACCTCGTGGGGCAGGACGCGCCGGCCGATCTCCTTCAGCACGCCCTTGCCGCCCTGGGCGAGCTTCAGCTCGGGCGGACAGGTGGCGGCCAGCTCGACGAACTCGTGGTCGAGGAACGGCACGCGGGCCTCGAGGCCGTGGGCCATCGTCATGTTGTCGACCCGCTTCACCGGGTCCTCGACGAGCATCACGTGGGTGTCGATGCGCAGGGCCGCATCGACCGCGGTCTGCGCGCCCGGCGCCGCGAAGTGCGCGCCCACGTACTCGCGCGGGGGGTCGCCCGGCACGGCGAACGCGCCGCCCACGAGCTCGGCCATGTCGGCGGCGTCGCGGTCGAAGAAGGCCTCGGAGTAGATCGACAGCGCGTCCTCGCGGTCGGCGCCGAGCAGTGGCGGGTACCAGTGGTAGCCGCCGAGGATCTCGTCGGCGCCCTGCCCGGACTGGACGACCTTCAGGTGCTTGGCCACCTGCTCGCTGAGCAGGTAGAAGGCGACGCAGTCGTGGCTGACCATCGGCTCCGACATCGCGGCCACGGCGCGCTCGAGCGGGTCGAGCAGGTCGGCCGCGGCGATGCGGATCTGGTGGTGGTCGGTGCCGAACTCCCGCGCGATCACGTCCGAGTAGCGGAACTCGTCGCCCTCGCGGCCGCCGACCGACTCGAAGCCGATCGAGAAGGTGGTGAGGTGGTCCTGGCCGCCGCGGGCCAGCAGGGCCACCACGAGGCTCGAGTCGAGCCCGCCGGACAGCAGCACGCCCACCGGCACGTCGGCCACCATGCGCCGCTCGACCGCCGTGGTGAGCGAGGCGAGCAGGGCGTCCTGCCAGTCGCGCTCGCTCCAGCCCTCGCGCGCCGGGTCGCGCGCGAACGGCGCCGACCAGTAGAGCCGGTCCTCCGTGCGCCCGTCGGGGTGGATGGTGCGCACCGTGGCGGGCGGCAGCTTCTGCACGCCGCGCAGGATGGTGCGCGGGGCCGGCACGACGGCGTGGAAGGTCAGGTAGTGGTGCAGCGCCACGGGGTCGATGCCCGTGTCCACGCCCCCACCGGCGACCAGCGCGGGCAGGGTGCTGGCGAACCGCACCGCGTCGAGCGTCTCGGCCATGTAGAGCGGCTTGATGCCGAGGCGGTCGCGCGCCAGCACGACCCTGCCGGAGTCGCGCTCCACGATCGCGACCGCGAACATCCCGATCAGCCGGTCGACGAAGCGGTCGCCCCACTCGGCGTAGGCCTTCAGCACCACCTCGGTGTCGCCCTGCGAGGTGAAGGGGTGGCCGCGGCCGCGCAGCTCCTCGCGCAGCTCGCGGTAGTTGTAGATGCAGCCGTTGAAGACGCCCGTCAGCCCGGCGGCCGGGTCGACCAGCGGCTGGCCGCTCGCGGCCGAGAGGTCGATGATCTTCAGCCGGCGGTGGGCCAGGGCGACGTGGCCCTGGGACCACGCCCCGGAGGAGTCCGGGCCCCGGTCGCGCATCGTCGCCGACATGCGATCGATCGCGGCGAGGTCTGCGGGCGACCCGTCCCGGCGGATCTCGCCTGCGAATCCACACATGCCGCTGGAGTCTAGCGGCCCGCCGGCCGCCGGCCCCCGGCGCGGTGCCAGCCGCCGCCGAGGGCGGCCACCGGGTGGCGCAGCAGGTACTCGCTCGCCAGCCCGGCCCACTCGCCGTAGGGGGCGAGCAGCTCCTGCGTCTGGCCCGGCTCCGGTGGCCGCCCGTGCACGGCGGCCCACAGCCGCACGAGGCCGAGGTCGTCGATCAGCCCGTGGTCGTAGCGGCCCAGCCCGCGCATCGCGATCACCCCGGCCGACCAGGGCCCGAGTTGCGGCTCGCGCCGGATGGCGGCCACGACGTCCGGCGTGGGGTGGCCGGCGAGCCGCTCCAGCGACGGGCCCCGCGCCACCCGCACGAGGGCCGCCGCCCGCCGCTCGGCGAGCCCGGCCGCGCGCAGCCGCGGCGGGTGCAGCGCCGCCAGGTCGGCCTGGGCGGGCGGCAGGCGCAGGCCGTCGGCCTCGCCGGTGCACATGCGCAGCACCGCCCGCTGCAGGCGGGCCGCCTCGCGGCCCGACACGAGCTGCCCGCAGACGGCGGCCAGCAGCGCGTGGGCGGGCGTGGCCAGGCGCATCGGCCGCAGCCCGGGCGTGCGCAGCGCCACGTCGCGGGCCAGCGGGTCGCGGCGGGCCATGCGCAGGAACGGCGAGTGGTCGACGTCGAGGGCGAGCAGGAAGCGCAGGCGGTCGGCGGCCCGCTCCGGCTCGGCGCCGTCCATCCGCGCCTCCACCGCCCCGTCGGCGCGCTGCCACAGCCGCACGAGCGCGGGGCGGCCGTCCACGAGGTCCCACAGGCGCAGCACGCCGCCGCGCATGACGCGCGTGCCGCCCGCCGTGCCGGCCGAGGAGTCGGCCAGCGAGTAGGGCCCGCGCGGGTGGAGCGTCGTCTCGAGGACCACGCGGTGAGCGTAGAGGGCGTTCGGGCGGGGCGCCGGTGCGGGTACCGTGCGGCCATGGCCATCGAGTTCGCCGTCGCCGACCTGCTGGCGCAGGAGGTCGACGCGATCGTCAACGCCGCCAACGAGCACCTCGCCCACGGCGGCGGCGTGGCCGGCGCGATCGCCGCGGCGGCCGGTCCCGACCTCGTGCGCGAGTCGCGCGAGCTCGGTGGCTGCCCGGTGGGCGGCGCGGTCGTGACCACGGCCGGCCGCCTGCCCCAGCGCGCCGTCATCCACGCCGTCGGCCCGGTCTGGCGGGGCGGCGGGGCGGGGGAGGACGAGCTGCTCGCCGCCTGCCACCGCGCCGTCGTGGCGCGCGCCGCCGAGCGCGGCTTCGCCTCCGTCGCGCTCCCGGCCATCTCGACCGGCATCTTCGGCTACCCGGTCGGGCTGGCAGCGCCGGTCGCCGTCGCCGCGCTCGCGGAGGCGCTGGCCGCGCACCCGGGCGTGCGCGTGGCGCGGTTCTGCTTCCTCGACGAGCGGCTCCGCGCGCCGTACCGGGAGGCGCACGAGCGCCTGGCCGGGCGGTGAACGGCGGCGACGCTCCGGGCGCCGGGGCCGACGAGGGCGCCCGCGAGCTGCGCCGCCAGCTCGCGGGGACCGTGTCGTCGGCCGCGGGCGCGTACGGCTACACGATCGCCCTCGGCGGCTCCATCGCCCAGGCGGCGCACCGGCTCGGCGGGCCGGTGCTGGGCGACGCGCTCGCCCTGATGGGCGGCGCGGTCGCGGCCTTCGTGCTGCTGGAGGCGCTCGCCCGCGGCGTCCGCCGCCCGACCGCCTCGCCGCGCGAGACGCACGTCTCGATCTGGGGCAACGCGCACCTCCTGTCGGCCGGCGGGGCGCTGTGCGCGGCGGCGCTCATCGTGCGCATCGCGCAGGGGTGGCCGGCCTGGCTGCTGACGGGCTTCGCGGTCACGGGCCTCTACTTCCTGCTGACGGCGGTCCAGAAGACGGCCGTCGCGGCGCTGCGCGGTCGCGCCTGAACCGGCGGCGCGCCCCGGCGCTCGATCGGCGGGGCGCGGTGCCGATAGCGCGGTCGTGCAGCTCCTGCCCGCCCGCATCCCCCGGCCCGCCGCCGTCGCGGCCGCGGTCGTCTGGCCGCTGGTGCTCGCGGCGCTGGCCGCGTACGGCCTCCACCTGTGGCTCGGGGTGCGTCCCGGGCCGGTCGGCGCGGCGACCATGGACCGCTGGGTCTACACGGGGCTCGTGGTGGTGGGCGCGGTCGGCATCGTGGCCCGCGCCCTGCTCGTGCGCGCCGAGCGGGGCGCCTGGCTGCTGATCGGCGCCGGGGCGCTCCTCTGGGCGGCCGGCGACGTGTGGTGGGTGGTCGAGCTCTCCGGCCTCGAGCAGGTCCCGTACCCGTCGGTGGCCGACGGCCTCTACCTGGCGTTCTACCCGCTGGTCTACGCCGGCTTCGTGCTGATGGTGCGCGCCCGCGTGCGCCGGTTCCACGCCAGCCAGTGGCTCGACGGGGTCGCGGCGGCGCTCGTGGTCGGGGCGGTCGGCGCCGGGGTGCTGATGCCGCCGATCCTGGAGGGCGCCGAGGGCGCCTCCCGGGCGGCCGTGCTGACCAACCTGGCCTACCCGCTCGGCGACACGCTCGTGCTCGCGATCGTGACCGGCCTGGCGGCGCTGTTCGGCTGGCGCCCGGGCCGCGACGTCGCCCTGCTGGCGGCCGGCGCTCTGACCTTCGCCGGCGCCGACGCGGTCTACCTCTTCCAGGTCACCGAGGGCACCTACGTCGAGGGCGGCGGGCTCGACTTCTTCTGGCCGCTCGGCATGGTCTGCATGGCGGCCGCCGCCTGGCAGCCGGCGCCGCGCGCCACCCCCGCGCGGCTGGAGGGCTGGAGCCTCATGGTGCTGCCGGGCGGGGTCGTGATCACGGCGATCGGCGCCCTGGTGCTCGACCACTACGCGCGCTCGCCCGGCTACGTGGTCTGGATGGCGGCCGCCGCGCTCCTCGTGTGCGTGCTGCGCGCGGGGCTCACCTTCCGCGAGAACATCAGCCAGTCGGTCACCGACTCGCTCACCGGCCTGCCCAACCGGCGCCTCTTCCACGACCGCGTTGAGCAGGCGATCGCCCAGGCGCGCCGCCACGGGCGCCGGGCCGCGGTGATGCTGATCGACCTCGACCGCTTCAAGGAGGTCAACGACACGCTCGGCCACCGCGCGGGCGACGTCGTGCTCGACGAGACCGCCCGCCGGCTGCGCGGCGCGCTGCGCGACAGCGACACGATCGCCCGCCTCGGGGGCGACGAGTTCGCCGTGCTGCTGCCCGACGTCCCCGACGTCGGCGCCGCCGAGCGGGTGGCGGCGGTCCTGAGCGAGGCGATCGCCCACCCGGTCGTGGTCGACGGCCTGCAGCTCGACACCGAGGCCAGCATCGGCATCACGCTCTACCCGGACCACGGGGCCGACGTCGCGACCCTCCAGCGCCGCGCCGACGTCGCGATGTACACGGCGAAGGCCGAGTCGCTGCCCTACGCCACCTACGGCGACGAGCAGGACGAGTACAGCCCGGAGCGCCTGGCGCTGGTCGGCGAGCTGCGCCGGGCGATCGAGCGCGACGAGCTCGTCGTCCACTACCAGCCCAAGGTCGACCTGCTGACCGGCGGGCTGGTCGGCGCCGAGGCGCTCGTGCGCTGGCAGCACCCCGTGCGCGGGCTGCTGGCCCCGGGCGAGTTCATCCCCGTCGCCGAGCACACCGCGCTCATCCGGCCCCTGACCCGGTACGTGCTCGACCGCGCGCTCGCCGACTGCCGTCGCTGGGAGGCGGCCGGCCGCGCCCTCCCCGTGGCCGTCAACATCTCGGCGCGCAACCTGCTGGACACCGGCTTCGCCGACCTGGTGGCCGACAGCCTCGAGCGGAGCGGCGTGCCCGCGGGGCGGCTCGAGCTCGAGCTGACCGAGACGGCCCTGATGGAGAACCCGGCCCGGGCCCTCGACGTGCTGCTGCGCCTCGGCGGCCTCGGCGTCGTCCTGTCGATCGACGACTTCGGCGTCGGCTACACGTCGCTCAACCAGCTCAAGCGGCTGCCGATCAGCGTGCTGAAGATCGACCGCAGCTTCGTCAACAACATGGACGCCCACCCGGCCGACGAGCTCATCGTGCGCTCGACGGTCGACCTCGGGCACAACCTGGGGCTGCAGGTGGTGGCCGAGGGCATCGAGAGCCAGGAGGTGCAGGATGCCCTGCGCGGCATCGGCTGCGACGTGGGGCAGGGCTTCCACACCGGGCGCCCCGTGCCGGCCGACGAGTTCGCCCGCCTGCTGGTCGCCTCCGGCGCGTCCGGGCCCGCCCTGGCGGCGCCGGCCGTCTGATCGGCGCGGGCCGGTCCGCTAGCCTCGGCTTCGGCGGCGACCACGGGGGCGGCCATGGCGGACGACGACCCGATCCGGTTCGACGAGCGCACGGCGCTCGTGGTGGTGGACGTGCAGAACGACTTCGCCGATCCGTCCGGCAGCCTCTACGTGACCGGCGGCGAGGAGGTCGTCCCGCGGGTCAACGATCTCGTCGCCGCGGCCCGCGCCGCCGGCGCCCCCGTCGTCTACACCCAGGACTGGCACCCGCCGTCGACGCCCCACTTCCGCGATGAGGGCGGCGCCTGGCCGGTCCACTGCGTGCGCGACACCTGGGGCGCCGAGCTGCACCCGGGGCTGACGGTGGACGGGCCGGTGGTGCGCAAGGGCACCGGGCGGGAGGACGGCTACTCCGGCTTCCACGCCCGCGACGAGGTCACCGGGGAGGAGCGCTCCACCGGCCTGCGGGCGATCCTCGAGGAGCGGGCCGTGGAGCGGGTGGTCGTCGTGGGCCTCGCCCGCGACGTCTGCGTGACGGCCACGGCGATCGACGCGCGGGGCCTCGGCTACGCCGCGACCGTCGTGCTCGACGCGACCCGCCCGGTCGAAGTGACGCCCGGCGACGACGCGCGCACGCGCGCCGAGATGGCCGCCGCCGGGGTGGATCTGCGCTAGCCGGCGCGGGCGGCGGCCGGGTCGTCCCGGGCGAGCCGCTCCAGCAGCGCCTCCACGGCCGGCACCTGGCCCGCCACGAGGGCCACCCGGGCCCGCTCGGGCGAGGCCCACTCGGCGCGGTCCACCTCCGGAAAGCTGCGCCGGCGGCCCGAGCCGGGCGGCCACTCGGTGGTGAAGGTGTTGCTGCGCACCCGCGACACGTCGAGGTCGCCCTCCAGCGCGAAGACCACCACCCGCTTGCCGCCCGACTGGCGGAACTCGCCGAGCTCGACCGGCTCGCCCGGCGGCGGTGGCCGCCCGAGCTCCTCCGCGAACTCGCGCAGCGCCACGGCGAGCGGCTCCTCGCCGTCCTCGTACTCGCCCTTCGGGATCGACCAGGCGCGCTCGTCGCGGCGCGCCCAGAACGGCCCGCCCATGTGGGCGATCAGCAGCTCCACGCCCTCGCCGGCGCGGCGGTGCAGCAGCAGGCCGGCGCTGCGCCGCGGCATCAGCGCAGGCTCGTGTCGGCGCCGGCCCGGGCCAGCGCGACGGCCTCCCAGCAGTAGCGGGCCGCCACGCTGCGATAGGGCCGGAAGCGGTCGCCCAGGCGCCCCATGCGGGCGGCCGGCGGCGGCGGGTCGATGCCCCAGACGATGCCGTAGCCCTGGCGCACGCCGAGGTCGTCCACCGGCCACACGTCCAGCCGGCGCAGCTCGAACATCAGGTACATCTCCGCCGTCCAGCGGCCGATGCCGCGCACGGCGACGAGGCGGGCGATGACCTCCTCATCGTCCAGGCCCTCGTTCGGCTCGAGCACCACCGTCCCGTCCAGCACCTTCGCCGTCAGGTCGCGGATCGAGGCCAGCTTGCCGGCCGACAGGCCCGCGGCGCGCAGGGCGTCGTCCGGCACGGCGGCGAGGGCCGCGGGGGTGAGCGGCCCGTCCACCAGCGCGCGCACCCGGCCGTGGATGGCGTTCGCCGCCCGCCCGGCGAGCTGCTGGAAGACGATGGAGCGCACGAGCGCGCCGAAGTGGCCGTCGGGGTTGCGGGGCCGGTGCTCGACCGGCCCCGCGGCGCGCACGAGGGCCGCCATCACCGGGTCGGCGGCCGCCACGGCGGCGATCGCCTCCTCCAGCGCGGCGCCGCGGCGCCCCGCCGGCGCCCCGTCCGGCGGCGGGGCGGGGTAGCGCGCCGCGGCCAGGTCGACCCGCGTGCCGCGCATGGGCACCCGCTCGCGCCGCAGCCGCTCGAGCTGGCGCTCGCCCTTCGGCACCGTGCCGTCGGCGCGCACCACGCGGTGCCACGGCACCTCCTCGGCCGTGGTCGCGAGCACCCGCCCCGCCAGCCGCGGCGCGGCCGGGTCGAGGTCGGCGTAGGTGCGCACGAAGCCACGCGGGATCGCCCGCACCGCGGCCAGGATGCGCTCGGCGCGGGCGTCGCCGGGCGGCGTCGGCGCCGGTGCGGGCGGGGGCGCGCTCAGCCCCCGCCCCCTCGCGCGCCGCGCGCGCGGCTCGGGGCCACCCGCGGCGCCTCGTCGGGCATCTTCGGGTAGACCGGCGGCCACGGGGCGTCCGGGACGCCGCGGGCCAGGTCGGCCCGGTACCGCTCCACGAGCGGCTCGATCGACTGCGGCGCGTCGTCCATGCCCGCCCACGGGTCGCCGAGCCGGGCGAGCCGCTCCGGCACGGTGCGCATGGTGAGCTCGTCCGGCTCGATCGCATCGATCTCGTCCCACGCGAACGGTGCCGACACCTGCGCCCCCGGCCGCGCCCGCACGCACCAGGCGCCGAACACGGTCTTGTGCGGCGCGTTCTGGTTGAAGTCGACGAACACCCGCGCGCCGCGCTCCTCCTTCCACCACGCGCCCGTGATCAGGTCGGGGCGCCGGCGCTCCATCTCGCGGGCCACCGCCACGGCGGCCTGGCGCACCGCGAACGAGTCGCGCCCCGGCTCCACGCGCACGTACAGGTGCAGCCCGCGGTTGCCGGTGGTCTTGGGGTACGCCGCGATCCCGAGCTCGCCGAGGAGGGCCCGCACCTCCGTCGCCGCCTCGCGCACCATGGGGAAGGTGACGCCGGGGGAGGGGTCCAGGTCGAGGCGCAGCTCGTCGGCCTCATCGGGGCGCGCGGCCCGGTACGGCCACACGTGGAAGCCGAGGCAGCCCATGTTGGCCGCCCACAGCACGTGCGCGACGTCGGCGAGCACGAGGGCGCGCGAGGTCGTGCCGTTGGGCGTCGACACCGTCGTCGTGGTCAGCCACCCCGGCGCCGACTGGGGGATGCGCTTCTGGAAGAACGACTGCCCGGTCGCCCCGTTCGGGAAGCGCTGCAGCAGCGCGGGCCGGCCGCGGGCCGTCGCCATGAGCGGCTCGGCCACGGCCAGGTAGTAGCGGGCGAGGTCGGCCTTCGTCTCCCCGTGCTCGGGGAACATGACCTTGTCCGGGTTGCTGATCGCGACGGTGCGCCCGCCCGCGTCCAGCTCGAGGGGCTCGGGCTCCGCCGCCATGGGGTGACGCTACCGCAGGCGCCCGACGGCGTCGCGCGCCCGGGTGCGCGGGCCCGAAGCGTGAGAACCGGGCGGCGCACCCGGTCCCGTCACCACAGGAGGTGATGGCGCCCCGCCCGCGGCGTCCACGACACTCGGCAGGCCACCGTCAGCGGTGGACTCTGTGCTCGCACCGAGACAGGAGTGCCGACATGGCGACAGCGACACGCGAGGCGGGGATCTCGCTCCCGCAGGATCCGGTCCCGGAACGGGAGCTCGAGTCGCACCTGGTGAGGACCCTCCAGGCCGGGGGCCTGAAGGGCGACGCGCTCAAGCAGATGAGCAAGGCCGTCGCCGCGATGAACGCGGCCGGCGTGCGGCCCATGCGCGTCTTCCCGAAGGGCATCGTCATCCCGGACGGGGTGCGGGTGCAGACCATCGTCGGGCTCGAGGGGGCCGGGCGGCTCGTCGACCTGCTGCGCGAGCTGCCGCAGATCGACGAGATCCGCATCTTCCCGAAGGGCATCCCGTTCCCCGACATCCTCGAGGCGGAGATCGGCTTCCGGTAGGCGGCGCGCGCCGGGCGAGGGGCGACGCGGTGGCCGGCACGTCGGCCGCGCCCCCGCCCGGCGTCGTGCAGGTGCACCCCTCGCTGCGCTGCAACCTGAGCTGCGCCCACTGCTACTCGATGTCCGGGCCACGCGCCCGCGCGGCGCTGCCGGTGCGGGCGATCGTCGGGGCGCTGGAGGACTGCGCGGCGCTGGGCTACGGCACCGTGGCCGTGTCGGGCGGCGAGCCGCTGCTGTTCGCCGACCTGCCGGCGCTGCTCGACGGCGCCCGCGCCGCGGGGCTGCGCACCACCGTGACCACCAACGGCACGCTGCTGGACGCCCGCCGCCTGGACCTCCTGGCCGGGCGCGTCGATGTGCTGGCCGTGAGCCTCGACGGGCCGCCGGACCTGCACGACCGGATCCGCGGTCGCGGGGCCTTCGCCCGGCTCGAGGCGGGCATCGGCCGGGCGCGGGACGCCGGCGTGCCCTTCGGCGTGGTGTACACCGTCGGCCGGTCCTCGTGGCGCGACGTCGCCTGGGCGGCCGGCTTCGCCCACGCCCACGGCGCGCGCCTGCTGCAACTGCACGCGCTCGAGGCGGCGGGGCGGGCGACGCAGGGGCTGGGGGGCGAGCGGCCCGACGACGAGGTGCTGCTCCAGGTCCACGTGCTGACCGCGGCGCTGCGCGTGCTCTACCGCGGCGCGATGGTGGTGCAGCTCGACCTGGTCCACCGCGACGAGCAGGCCGGGCCGCCGCACCCGCTCGGCGTGCTCTGCCTGCAGGACGATGGGACGCTGGTGCCGTCCACGTACGGGCTCGATCGGCGGTACGCGGTCTGCGACGTGACCCGCACACGCGTCCGCGACGCCTGGGCGCGCTTCGCCGCCGTGCGCCGGCCGGCCGTCGAGCGCCTCTGCGAGCGGGTCTGGGGCGCGTTCCTCGCGGGCGACCGGCTGCTGGTCAACTGGCACGAGGCGCTGGTCGCGGCGGCCGCCGAGGGAGGTCAGGTCGACGGCCTCCGCGACAGCGCGGCGCGCCCCGCGAGGCCTGCGCAGGTGGGGCACCACTCCAGCCGCGCCGGCCGCCCGGCGTAGGTCCCGCTGATCACCAGGACTGCCGGCACACCCCGCAGGGTGGGCCGGCCCCGGTCGGCTCAGTCCTCCGGCGCCTCCGCGGCCTGCCGCTCACGCAACGCGGCCGCCAGGGCTTCGTACCGGGCGTCGTCCGGCCCGATGACCTCCGCGCGTTCCCCCGCCACGCCGTCCTGCCCCTCCGCGCGCAGGGGCAGGAGGATGGTGCCGTCGTCGCGCAGGCGCGGGAACATGGCACGAGCGTCGCCCCGCCAGCCGTAGCGTCGAGGAACCCTTCGTTCACGCCGGCCACCTGCCCGAACCTGGCGCAGGGGTCGCGCCCCGGCGATGGCCGCCAGGGCGAAGCCGTCAGCCCAGGTTTCCTCCACGCCCATGAACCCGCCGGGGCCGCCCTGGCGGTGGTGGAGGTCGGAGTCCGAGAATCCCAGGCGCCGCCGGCCCCGGGCTGACCGGCCCCTGCGGCGGCCGCACGGGCGCGGCGGCCCGTCGGCGTAGGGTGTCCGGCATGGGCGACCGGCCCGCGCTCGAGCGCCTGCTCGCCCACCCGGCGCTGCGGCGGCCGGCCGTCGTGGCGGCGGTCGGCGAGCGCGAGCTGTCGCCGGCCGGCCTGGAGCTCTGCGCGCGCGTCGGCGCCGCGCTGGCGCGCGCCGGCCACACCGTCCGCACCGGTGGCTCGCCGGGCGCCGATCAGGCCTACGCCGCCGGCGCCACCGCCGGCGGCGGGGCGGTCGAGCTCGTGGTGCCGTGGAGCGGCTTCGAGCCGGCCGCGCGCCCGCCCGGCGCGGCGGTGGTCGCGCTCGACCCGGCCCTGCACGCCGACTGGGTCGCGCTCGCCCGCGACGCCGACCCCGGCCGGGGCGCGCCGCGCGACCACGACGACCAGCGCCTGCTGGCCCGCAACGGGGGCATCGTGCTCGGCGGCCACGGCCTCGGCCCGGCCGCGGCGATCTGCGTGGCCGCACACCGCGGCGAGCGCCCCCGCGGGCGCACGGTGCACGCGATCGCTTGCGCGGGGCGCGCGGGCATCCCGGTCGTGCTGCTCCCCGAGGCGGGCGCCGGCCGCTGAATCGCCGGTCGTCCACCGCGGGACGGCCCCGGGGATGGTGGCGCGACGCGGGCGCCTGGGTCCGACGGGGTCACGGACCAGGATCTGGCGACTCCGGCCTGACCCCGGCCAACGAAAAACCCCGCCGATAGCGGGGCTTTTCGGAAGCTCCTCGGGCAGGACTCGAACCTGCAACCCTCCGGTTAACAGCCGGATGCTCTACCATTGAGCTACCGAGGATCGCTCAGCGACCACTGTATCGAACGGTGGCGCGCGGCACTGTAGCCGAGCGGCTCCCGGCCGTCAGCCTCCCGGCGCGATCAGCCGGTGGAGGCGGATGAGCGAGCCCGACTCGTCCGGCCGGCCCGCGTAGCGGACCTCCTCGAGGTCGTGCCGCCAGCCGGCGGCGACGAGGGGGTCGATGAGGGCGTCGGCGTGCGGGCGGCGCGGGTCGGCGACGAGCGCCTCGCCCCCGGGGCGCAGGATGCGCGGCAGCAGCGCGGCGAGGGCGCCGCCGTTGCGGGCCTCGTAGAGCAGGTCGGCGCCGATCACGAGGTCGGCGGCCGGGCGGTCGAGCAGGGCGGGGGGCGGGGCGTTCCAGTCGACGTGCAGCGTGCCGAGGCGGGCGCCGTTCGCGGCGGCGTTGTGGCGGGTGAAGGCCAGCGCCTCCTCGTACCAGTCGGTGGCCAGCACGTCGGCGCCGGCGAGGGCGGCGACGATGGCGGGCACGCCGACGCCGCAGCCGAGCTCCACGACCCGGCGGCCGGCGGTCGCCGGGCGCCCGCCCACCGCCAGGCGCTCGGCGAGCACGCGGGCGCTCGGCCACAGCTCGGCCCAGTAGGGCAGGCGCTCGTCGCGCGCGTAGTCGTCCTCGTCGATGAGGTCCTCGGCGGAGGGCGGCCGCGCGATCCGCAGGCGCAGGGGGCCGACCGCGACCTGCTCGCGCACCGGGCGCAGCCGGGCGACCGGGTCGGAGGCGTCACCGATCGTGTGCGAACCCGCCGAGGGGCCGGTCATGCGCGGTCGTGGTCCTTCCGGAGGGGGCGGGGCGTGCGTAGTGTGCGCGATCCGCATGCCGAACGCCCCGCACATCGCCTCGAGCCGGCCCGCGTCGGCCATCAGCGAGGAGCCGCTCGCCGTGGCCCTGTCGCGGCTGCTCGACCGCCGCGGGCTGACCGTCTCCGGCCTCGGCAGCCTGCTGCGCGCCGAGGGCGTGGCGATCAGCCGCACGCGCCTGCACCAGCTCTGCACGGGCACCGGGGCGGCGCCGACGGCCGAGCAGATGGAGCGGCTGGCGTCGGTGCTGGGCGTGCACCCGGGCCACTTCGCGGAGTACCGGCTCTGGCGGGCGCGGGCGCTGCTCGACCCGGCGGTCGTCGGCTTCGACCGGGCGATGGCCAACTTCGCCCGCATGCGCGGCCGGCGCGGGCTCACGTGGGTCGACGACGAGCCCGGGGCGGGGCGCTATCCTGGCCCGGTCAGCAGTCCGTCGAAGGAGCGTGCATGAGCGAGAGCGAGGTGACGGCCGAGGCCGTCGCGGACGAGGTGGCCGCGCCGGAGCAGGCCGACGCCGACGCCGCGCAGGCCACGCAGGACGACCCGGACGTCGTCGCGATCGAGGAGGAGGTCGTCGAGGAGGCGATCCCGCAGCCGGTCGGCCCCGCCGCGGGCCGCCAGGCGCGCGTCTACCTCTGCGAGCGCGGCCACCGGACCGTCTCGGTGTGGAGCGAGCCCACCACCTGCCGCGCGCGTCCGACGCGGCGCTCCGAGTGCGGGCGCCAGCTCTACCCGATCGGCGAGCTGCCGGAGCAGGTGCAGAAGGCGCTCAACCCGCTGAAGGCCTCCAAGAAGGCCTCGAAGGGCTGATCGCCGCGGGTGGCGCGGGGCGCGCCGGGGTGGGCTCAGCCCGCCTCGGCCGCCTCCACCATCCGCTCCATCTCGCGGAACCCGGGCTCCCAGACCCCCGGGTCCGAGAGGTCCACGCCGAGCCCCCCGAGCAGCTCATCGGGCGTGGCCGACCCGCCGGCCGACAGGAACGCGATGTACGCGTCCACGAACCCGGCGCCGATCTCGCGGTAGCGGGCGTAGAGCGCCAGCGTGGCGAGGTGCGCGAACACGTAGGCGTACGTGTAGAAGCGTGTCGAGATGAAGTGGGGGATGTAGGACCAGCCCAGCCGGTAGCCCTGTGGCAGCAGCAGCGTGTCGCCGTAGTACTTCTCGTTCTCGGCGAACCAGATGTCGGAGAGCCGGTCGGCGGTCAGGGTGCCGCCCTCGGCGCGCAGCGCGTAGGCGCGCTGCTCGTAGCGGGCCAGGACCGTCTGGCGGAAGACCGTGGCGAACGAGCCCTCGACGCGCTCGGACAGCAGCGACCGGCGCGTCGACGGGTCGGACTCGGTCTCCATCAGGTGGTCGAAGGTGAGCAGCTCGGCGAACGTGGAGGGCACCTCGGCGAGCGCCAGGCCGGTGCCCATCGACAGGGCCGTCTGCGCGGCCGACGAGAAGGTGAAGTGCATGCCGTGGCCCAGCTCGTGGGCCAGCGTCATCACGTCGTCCATCTTGTCGGTGAAGTTCATCAGCACGTACGGCGAGGCGTCCTGCGCCACCGGGGCGCAGAAGGCGCCGCCGCGCTTGCCGGCGCGCGGCTCGGCGTCGATGCGCGACTCGGCGAAGAAGCCGCGCGCCACGTCCTCGACCCGTGGCGAGAAGCGCCCGAACGACTCGCGGATGAGCCGCTGCGCCTCGGGGTAGGCCACGGCCCGCGCCTCGCCGATCGGCGCGTACTGGTCGTGCAGCTCCAGGCGCTCCAGGCCGAGCAGGCCGGCCTTGACGCGGAACCAGCGGTGGGCGATGCCGTAGTGGCGCTCGACGGCGTCGAGCATCGCCTCGACGACCGGGCCCGGCAGCTCGTTGCGCAGGTGGGTGGGCTCCATCGGCCCGCCGTAGCCGCGCAGCTTGTCCATCGCCAGGCGGTCGCCCACGAGCGTGTCGTAGCAGTGCGACAGCGTGTCGGCGTGCGGCGCCAGGCCCTCGTAGAGCGTCTCGAGGGCGCGCCGGCGCACGTCGCGCCCGGGGTGGCGCACCAGCGCCAGCAGCCGGTCGATCGTGTGCGGCTGCTCGCCCTCGCCGTCGCCGGCGTCGAACGGCACCTCGAGCGTCGAGGTGATCTGGCCGAACAGCGTCTGCCAGGCGCTGACCGCCGCGGGGCTGCGCTCGGCGAGCATCCGCTCCTCGGGCTCCGACAGCGTGTGCGGCGCGAAGCGGCGCAGCGCGATCAGGTAGTGGCGGTCGGCCGCCACCTCGGGCGCGTCGTGCAGCTCGCGGGCGCGGTCCTCGTCGAGGGCCAGCCACTCGAGGTCGAAGAAGCGCAGCGCGTTGGACGCCTCCACCATGCCGCGGTCGACGGCGGCCGCCAGGTCCTTGTTCTCCTCGCTCGTCACGTCGACGGACTCGCGCAGGTTGGCGTAGGAGCCGACCCGCGACAGCTCGTTGTCGATCGCGGCCAGCTCGGCCAGCGCCTCGGCCAGGCCGGGCCCGTCGATCGTGGCGAGGGCGCCGCGGTAGCGGGCCTCGAACGCCCGCGAGCGCTCCAGCGCCGCGGCGAGCCGCTCGCGGGCCTGGGCGGCGTCGGCGACGAGGGGGGAGAGGTCCCAGTGGACCCCGGCCGCGCGCGGGCCGGAGGGGGTGGTGTCGGTCGCTGTGGTCATGCGGTCACGGTAGCCGATCACCCTGCGGGCGGGCGGCCAGCAGCCGGTCGACGGCGTCGGGCGGCAGCGGCGGGTCGCCCGTGTCGCCGGGGCGCAGCGGGTCCTCGGGGCGGTGGAAGTCCGAGCCGCCGCACGCCACCAGCCGGTTGCGGTGGGCGAGCCCGGCGAGCTGCCTGCGTCGCTCCGGCGTGTGCTCGGGCCGGTGCACCTCGATGCCGCGCAGGCCCCAGCCGGCCAGGCGCCGCACCCAGCCGGCCAGCTCGCGGTCGCCCATGCGCAGCGACGCCGGGTGGGCGAGCACCGCCGCGCCGCCGGACGCGGTCACCAGCCGGATCGCCTCGCGCGGCTCGAGCCGCGCGTGCGGCACGACCGCGGGCCCCTCGTCGCCCAGGTAGCGCGCGAAGGCGTCGCCGCGGTCGCGGGCGTGGCCGGCGGCCACGAGGGCGTCGGCGAGGTGCGGCCGGCCGATCGGCCCGGCCGCCCGGGCGGCGACGTCCTCCATCCGCACGGGGGCGCCGAGCTCGGCCAGGCGCTCGACGATGCGCCGCGCCCGGTCGGCCCGGGCGGCGCGCAGCTCGGCCAGGCGCCCGGCCAGCGGCTCGGGGGCCGGGTCGGCGAAGTAGCCGAGCAGGTGCATGGAGCCGGACGGCGCCCGCACCGACAGCTCGACGCCGGGCACCACGCGCACGCCGAGCGCCGCGCCCGCGCGCAGCGCCTCGGGGACGCCGTCGAGCGTGTCGTGGTCGGTGACCGCCAGCACGCCGACCCCCGCCGCGGCCGCCAGCTCGACCAGCGCCGCGGGCGCCAGCGAGCCGTCGGACGCGACGGTGTGGGCGTGGAGGTCGGCCCGGCGCGGTGCTACGCGCCGACCGCCTGGCCGATGAGGCCGCGCGCCTCCAGGGCGGCGACCACCTCGGCCGCGCTCTGCTCGGGCGTCTGGGACTCGGTGCGGATGTGGATCTCCGGGTCCTCGGGCGCCTCGTAGGGGTCGCTGACGCCCGTGAACTCCTTGATCTCGCCGGCGAAGGCCTTCGCGTAGAGGCCCTTCACGTCGCGGTTGGCGCACTCCTCCACGGAGGTGTCGACGAACACCTCCACGAACGGGCCGAACTCCTCGACCATGCGGCGCGCGTCGGCGCGGGTGTCGCGGTAGGGCGAGATGGCCGACACGAGGGTCACCGCGCCGGCGCGGGTGAGCCGGCTCGCGACCCAGCCGATGCGGTTGATGTTCGTGTCGCGGTCCTCCTTCGAGAACCCGAGGCCCTTCGACAGATGGGTGCGGACGACGTCGCCGTCCAGGTAGTCGACCAGGACGCCCCGGCGCTCCAGCTCGGGGCCGACGAGGTCGGCGATGGTCGACTTGCCGGCGCCCGAGAGCCCGGTGAACCACAGGGTGAAGCCGCGGCGATCGCTCACGCTGCTGGTGCCCTCCTTCCGGGGCGGGGCCCCGATCGTATCGTCACTGGAAGCCTGCCGAGGTCGTCGGCCGGGCGCCCGCCGGCGCGCCCCTCAGCGCCGGCCGGCGGCGGCCTGCTGCGCGGGCAGGTGCAGGCCGCACTCGGTCTTCTCGGCGTCCGCCCAGCGGCCGGCGCGCGAGTCCTCGCCGGGGCGGACCGGGCGGGTGCAGTGGGTGCACCCGATCGACGGGTAACCCCGGTCGTGGAGCGGGTTGTACGGCACGTCGTGCGCGAACAGGTAGCCCTTCACGTCCTCATCGCTCCAGGCGGCGAGCGGCTGCACCTTGACCACGCCGCGGGGGTCGAGCTCGAGCATCCGGGCGTTGGCCCGGGTCACGCTCTGGGCCCGGCGGATGCCGGTGATCCAGGCGTCCATGCCGACGAGCGCGCGCTCGAGGGGCTCCACCTTGCGCAGGTGGCAGCAGCGGTCGGGGTCGCGGCGCCAGAGCTCCGGGCCCTCCTCGCGCTCCTGCTCCGCGACGGTCAGGCGCGGGTCGATCCGCTCCACCTCGATCCCGTACCGCTCGATCAGGCGGTCGCGGGTCTCGTACGTCTCGCGGAAGAGCAGGCCCGTGTCGAGCTCGACGATGCGGATGTCGGCTCCGAGCTGGTGCAGCATGTCGATGAGGATCGACGACTGGTGCTGCCACGAGCAGGTGAGCACGATGCGCCCGGCGAAGCGCTCGACCGCCCAGGCGAGGAGGTCCTGGGCGCTCCGGCCCTCGAACTCTTCGGCGAGCTGCTCGACTTCCTCGGCGGACAGCGACAGGCTGGACGGGGGCACGGCGGCAAGGCTACCAGAAGGTGTGCGCATGGGATCCATAAGCGATGACAATACCCGGCTCGTGTGGTCGAGCGAGGGCGGGCGGGTCCGCGATGAGCGGCCGGCGGCGCCGCCGGCGTCGGGGCCGGGCGACGGCGTCGTGCGCGTGGGGCGCACGTCGTCGGGCCGGCGGGGCAAGACGGTGACCGTCGTGACGGGGCTGCCGCCCGCCGACGTGGCCCGCGTGGCCAAGGAGCTGAAGCGCCTCTGCGGCTCGGGCGGCTCGGTGAAGGACGGGGTCGTCGAGATCCAGGGCGACCAGCGCGCGAAGGTCATCGCGCACCTCGGGGGTGCATATCGGGTGAAGCCGACCGGCGGATGAGGACGGGCCGTGGGGGGGCGGCGGCTCGCCTGCGGCGCGTGCTCGAGATCGATGGGCTGACGAAGCGGTACGGCGACCGGCCGGCGCTCGACGGCCTCACGATGTCCGTGCCCTCGTGGGCCTGCTCGGCCCCAACGGGTCCGGCACGGCCACGGCGATGCGCATCGTCGTCGGCGTCATCGACGCCGACGCCGGCACGGTGCGCCACCGGGCCGCGCCGACCACGCCCGAGGTGCGCCGGCGCTTCGGCGACACGCCGGAGGAGCGCGGGCTCTCCCCGGACATGCGCGTGCGCGACCAGCTGGTCCACTTCGTGCGCCTCGCCGGCGTCGACCGGCGGGCCGCGGGGCGGCGCGCCGACGCGCCGCTCGGCATCGCCGACCGGGCCGGCGAGGAGCTGCAGGGGGTCGCTCGGCGACCAGCAGCGGGTGCGGCTGGCCACCGCGCTCGTCCACGAGCCGGAGGCGCTGGTGCTCGACGAGCCCTTCTCGGGCCTCGACCCGATCGCCGTGGCGGGGCTGCAGGAGGCCGTCCAGGAGGCCGCCGACGCCGGCCGCCTGGTGCTGTTCTCGAGCCACGAGCACGAGCTGGTCGAGGACCCGTGCGAGTCGGTCGTCGTGATCGACCGCGGCCGGGAGGTGATGGCGGGCCGGGTCGACGCCCTGAAGGCCGCGAGCCGCCAGCGGGTGCTGCGGCTGGCGGCGGAGCCGCCCGGCGGCGGGCGCTGGGGCGCCGACCTGCCCGGCGCGCGGCTGCTCTCGGCCGGCGCCGACAACGCCCGCCTGGCGCTGGGCGCCGACCCGCTCGCCGTGCTCGACGCCGCCCGCGCCGAGGGGCGTGGAGGTGCGCGAGGGGCCGCGCGCCGGCGCCGTCCGCCTGGCGGAGGCGGGCGACGTCGACGCCGCGGTGGCCATGGCGGCGTCGGCCCGGTCGAGGTCGCGGTGGAGGAGGAGCTCTCCGGCGCCTGCGCGCGATCATCCAGGGCGCGACGGGCCAGGTGCGCCCGGAGGCCGGGCCGCGCGCGGCGGGGGGTGGGCCCGGCGGCGGCCGAGGGCATCCCGGCGCCGCCGTCGACCGAGGTGCGCACCGGCGGGCCGGATCCGATCGACCCCGGCGACACCGGCATCGGCGTCATCGCGGCGGTGCCGCTCGACGTGGCGCTGCTGTCCGCCGGCACGCTCGTCGCGACCGGCGTGGCCGAGGAGAAGACCAGCCGGGTGTCCGAGGTGCTGCTCGCCAGCCTGCGGCCGGTGGAGCTGCCGACCGGCGAGGTCGCGGGGACCGGCGCCGTCTCGCTGCTGCAGCTGCTCGCGGCCGCCGTGCCGGCGCTCGTGGCCGCGCTCGCGATCGGCTCCGTGGACCCGCCGACGTCGCCGTCCCCACGATCGCCGGGTCGTGGTCTGGCTCGCCGCCGGATACGCGCTCTCCGCCTCGGCCGACGGCGCGCTCGGCGCGCTGGTGGGGCGCCGGCAGGAGGTGGGGTCGGTGAGGCGCCGCTGGCGATCCTGCCGCTGGCGGGCTGCCTGATCGCGGCGAGCAACGCCGCCGACCCCGAGGGCCGCCTGGTGGTGCTCGCCTTCTCCCTGCCGCCGTTCGCCCCCATCGTGATGCCGCCGCGGGTGGCGGCCGGCACGGTGGGCGCCGGGGCGGTCGTGGTCTCGCTCGCGCTGACCGTCGCCGCGGCGGTGGCGACCATGCCGTCCGGGGCCGGGTCCACCGCTCCGGCATCACGCGGACGGGCCGCCGGGTGCGCCTGCGGGAGGCGCCGGGCCGGCCGCGCTGAGCGCGGCGACGCCGGCCCGCCAGGCGGCGTCGAGGTCGGCGCCGGGCGGGAAGCGCCCGGTCAGCTCGAGGATCGTCATGCCGTGGGCGAACGCCCACGCCGCGCGCGCCAGGTCGGCGTCGCCCCCCGCGGCCGCCACCAGCGGCGCCGCGGCGCGCGCCTCGACGCCCGGGTCGAGCAGCTCGCGGGGGAGGGGCCGCTCGGTCATGAGGCGGTAGAGGTGCGGGTGGCCGGCGGCGAAGCGCCGGTAGGCGGCGCCGATCGCCGCGAGCGGCTCCCCGCCGCCGGCCGCCGCCGCGAACGCGTCGGCGAGCTCGGCGAACCCCTGCGAGATGATCGCGGCCTCGAGCGCCGCCTTGTCCGGCAGGTGCTTGTAGAGCGACGCGGCGCGCACGCCGACCCGCTCGGCCACCCGGCGCATCGACAGGCCCGCCGGGCCCTCCTCCTCGAGCAGCGCGCGACCGGCCGCCACGATCTGCCGCGCGCGCGGCGAGGGCCCCTCAGCCACGCTGGAACCCGTCGCGGTCGCGCAGCCCGTAGCCGGCCGCCCGGTCGACGGCGATGTGGATCCCCCAGGCGAGCGCCCCCACCGCGGGGCCCGCGCCCAGGCCGGCCACCAGGACGGCGGCGAGCATCGCCGCCGGCACGGCGGGTCGGTGCAGCGCGTTGTAGAGCGGCACCGCGCGCGGGTGCAGGCGGCCCTGTGCCATGCCGCCGCCCGCCCCGGCGAGCAGCGCGAGGTCCGGCCCCGCGCCGAACGCGAGCAGCCACCACCAGCCGCCGTGGCCGGCCAGCACCAGCCCCGCGGCCGTGCCGAGCGCCGCGGCCAGGGCGAGCCAGGCGAGGCGGCGGGCGGCGCTCGACGATCCGGTCGTGTGCATCGGGTCCCCCTTCGAGGTGAACAGTGTTAGCCGAACAACCACAGGCTAACGCTGTTCACCCGGGGCGTCAAGGTACGCCGCGGGGGCGGGCGGCGCTACGCGAGCGCGAGCTCGAGGCGGCGGCCGAACGCCGCCTCGACGGCGGGGGCCTCCTGCGCCGCCGACCAGAGCGCGACGGTGGGGTCGCCCTCCGCGTCGACCTCCAGGCGCAGCAGCCCGTCCCGGGCGTCGGCCGATAGCCGCCGCACGCCGCCGGCGCGGCCGCGCTCGAGCTGCTCGGCGATGCGCAGGCAGACCGCCATGCGGCCGAGCGCCTCGGCGCCCGCGCCGCCCACGATGTCCGCCAGGGGGTCGGCGCTCGGCAGCGCCTTGCGGTGCGCCCGCACCAGCAGCGCCACCATCGCCAGCTCGTGGTGGCGGTAGCCGGGCAGGCCGGCGTTCAGGATGAGGTAGAAGCCGTGCTTGTGGTGGTCGTTGTAGTCGACCAGCACGCCGGCGTCGTGGAGGATCGCGGCGGCCCACAGCAGCTCGCGCTCGCGGCGGTCGAGCGTGTGCAGGCCCAGGCGGGCCAGCTCGTCGTAGACGCCCAGGGCGAGCTGGGCCACCCGCTCGGCGTGCGGCATCTCGCAGCGGTAGATGTCGGCCAGGTTGAGCACGCTCTGGCGGCGCACGTCCGCGATGAGCGGCGGCTCGGCCGGGGCCAGGAAGCGCTCGTAGAACAGGCCCTCGCGCAGCCCCTGCGAGCAGATCTCGATGCGCTGCACGCCGAGGTAGTCCATCGCCGTGGAGATCACGATCGCGCCCGCGAGCGTGATGTCGGCGCGGTCGGGCTTGAGCCCGGCGATGCGGCTGCGCTCCGAGGCGGGCGCCGCGGCCATCCGCTCGATGAGCTCCTCGATGCCGTCGCGCGGCAGCATGTAGCCGTGCAGCTCGTCGAGCGGGTAGCGCACCGCCCGCTGGTGCATGCGGGCCAGCGTGCGGATGGTGCCGCCGATCCCCACCATGCGGCCGCCGAGCGCCGACAGCCAGCCCACCTCGCCCAGCTCGCGCGCGGCGTGCTTGCGGAGCGCCTTCATCTCGCCCCGCGAGGCCCGCTCGCCGGGCAGGAAGCGCTCGGTCATGCGCACCGCGCCGAGCGGGCGCGAGACCACCCGCTCCAGGCCGCGGCCGACCACCCGCGAGATCTGGATGCTGCCGCCGCCCAGGTCGAGCACGTGGCCGTCGCCGAGGGTGGTCGAGTTGACGACCCCGAGGTAGCCGTACCAGGCCTCCTCCTCGGCCGACAGCACGCGCACCCCGAGCGCGCCCCCCGCGGTGAGCGCCTCCATCACGTCGTCGCGGTTGGCCGCGTCGCGCGCCGCGCTGGTGGTGACGGCGTCCACCGCCTCGAGGCCGGCGTGGGCGCAGAAGGCCGCGTAGAGGCGCACGGTGTGCGCGGCGCGCTCGAGCGAGTCGGGGTGGAGCCCCTGCGGCCCGGCGCCGGCGGAGAGCCGCACCGCGTCGCGGATCTCGTCCACGAGCTGGAAGGAGCCGCCCGGCCGGTAGCGGAACACGACCAGGCGGAAGGTGTTCGACCCCATGTCGATCACCGCCAGGCGCCGCTCCGCGCCGGGTGACGGCGGCGCTACCCTAGAGGTCATGGGTCCCACTCCGCTGCGTCCGCCGACGATCACCGACGTCGGCGACGAGGGGCCGTCGAGCGCCCGCGCGCGCGCCTGGCCCGGCAACTTCGACGCGCCGGAGACCGTCGAGCGGGTCTGGACCGACTTCGCCGCCGCGCTCGAGGACCCGGCGCACCGCACGGCGCTCCAACGCGCCCTCGCGTTCGCCCGCGCCCGCCACGGCGACCAGACCCGCCGCGGCAGCGACACGCCGTACTGGGTCCACCTGGTGCGCGTGGCCATGCTGCTCGACGTGTGGGGCGAGAGCGACCCCCTGCTGCTGCAGGCGGCGCTGCTGCACGACACGGTCGAGGACACGCCCACCTCCATGGGCGAGATCCGCACCGGCTTCGGCCCCGAGGTCGCCGACCTGGTCGATTGGCTCACGGCGCCGAGCCGCGGCGACGAGCTGCGCGCCTACTACGCCCGGCTGGAGGCCAGCGCCCCGCCCGAGGCCCGCGTGCTGAAGCTCGCCGACCGGGTCGACAACCTGCGCAGCATCCAGGCGCTCGTCATGCGCACCGGCGACCGGCACCGGCGCTGGGCCGGGACGTACCTGCGGCGCACCACCTGGCAGGTGCTGCCGCTGGCCGCGGCGGCCCCGTCGGTGGCCCGCGTCGCGCTGGTCACGGCGATGGCCGACCTGGCCCCGCTCGTCGACGACGGGGGCTTCACCGAGCCCTAATGCCGGGTGAACCGTGGGGACACGGGCGCCCGATTGGATGCCCCCGTCCCGACGACCACGACCGGAGGACGACATGGACGCCACGCTGACCGTCGCGGAGACCGCCGCGCTGCAGGGCCTGCTCGACCGCCTCGACCCCGCGCCGACGGGCGCGTGCGGCGTCGTCGGGTGCCTGCACGTCCACGCCGGCGCGCGCCGGGTGGAGGACGCGCCGGCCCTGGCGGCGTAGCCGCCGGGCACGGCCCCTGCGGACGGCGCGGCCACCCCGCCCGCCGTCCGCCGCCCCCCGGCCCCGCTCAGCGCCCGCGTTCGGCCGGCGGGACGAGCAGCACCGGGCACGGCGAGTGGTGCGCGACGTAGGTCGCGAAGCTGCCGAGCAGGGCGCGCTCCAGCCCGGTGCGGTGCGTGGCCGCGACCATCAGGTCGCAGTCGTGCTCCCGTGCCCACGCGCAGGCGGCCACCTCGGGCTGGCCCTCCAGCAGCACGGGCTCGGCGCCGGGGATCGTGCGCGCCTCCTCGGCGAGCCACAGCCGGGCGGCCTCGCGCTGGGTCTCCACGTCGTGCGGCGGCGCGCCGCCCACGGCGGCCGCCATCGAGACGAAGAAGCCGGGGTCGGCCATCACGTGCACCACGCTCAGGCGCCCGCCGGCGAGCTCGTGCACGGCGGCGGCCTGGGCGAGCGCCCGGGCGGCGGCCTCGGAGTCGTCGATGAAGCAGGCGACGTGCTGGAGCGGGGGTCGGTCGGCCATGGCCGGGATGCTACCCGCCCCCGCCGGTCGCCCCGCGCGGGATCTCCGCGAGGTAGGGCCGCTCGGGGTCGACCCCCAGGGCGATCCGGCCCCGGGCCAGGTCGACGAGCGCGTCGCCCACGAGGTCGCGCCGCCAGCCGCTGGCCAGGCCCTGGCCGTCGAGGTCGCCGTCGATCGCGGCGGCCAGGAACGCCGCGATCTCGTCGCGCGTGGCCACGAGGCTGGGCGCCAGGTCGGCTGCGGCCGCGCGGGCGGTCACCAGCACGGCGCCGAGCGGGCCCAGCACCTCCAGGCGCTGCTGCACCTCGGGCGGGGGCGGGGAGCCGCCCCTGATGGGAGGCGCCTCGGCGCCCTCGCGGATCGCCCGCAGCAGGCCGTCGGCCTCGTCGCCGCGCATCCGCGCGGGCAGGCCGCGCTCGCCCTCGAGGGCCTGCCGGTCGGCGGGGCGGCGGTGGGCCATCTCCACGAGCGTGCGGTCGGGGACCACCCACGAGGCCGGCTTGTCGCGCCGGGCGGCCTCGCGCTCGCGCCAGGCCGCGATCGAGGCGAGCACCGCGCGATCCTGGGGGGTGAGGCGTCCGCCGCCCTTCACCCGGCGCCACGCCGTGGCGGGGTCGGGCACCAGGCGCGCCTGCGGCCCGTAGCGGCGCTCGTGCTCCTCGGCGATCCAGTCCGTGCGGCCCAGCCGGGCGCCGCGGGCGGCCAGCTCGTCGGCGAGCTCCAGCAGGTGGTCGACGTCGCCCGCCGCGTAGCGCAGCTGGGCCGCCGACAGCGGCCGCTTGCTCCAGTCGGTGTAGCGCTCGCCCTTGTCGTGGCGCACCTTCAACACGCGCTGCAGCAGCGTCGCGAGGCCCTGGCCG
Organism: Miltoncostaea marina; assembly: GCF_018141525.1. Taxonomy (GTDB): domain Bacteria; phylum Actinomycetota; class Thermoleophilia; order Miltoncostaeales; family Miltoncostaeaceae; genus Miltoncostaea; species Miltoncostaea marina. The sequence goes on along the minus strand of NZ_CP064655.1, from coordinate 1,943,596 downwards.
GCGCCGAGGCCGACGAACCCCGCGATGATCTGCACGTCCACGAGCCGCTGCGGGCGGACGCCGTGCGCCAGGCCCAGCAGCGTCAGGTCGGCCGAGGGCGCGTGCATCACGACCTCGACCTGCGGGTCGGCCACCAGCTCGGCCACGGGGCCGAGCGGCGCGCCGTCGATCGGGTCGACGATGTGTACCTCGCCGGAGGGCAGCGCGAGCTGGGCGAGGCACGCCACCGGCGCGTAGGTGCGCTCCCAGAGGAACTCCAGGTCGAGCGCGACCCGTCCCTGCCTGCGCGCCTCCGCGACGACGGCGTCGACCCCGGCGGGGTCGATGATCGGCTTCGGCGGCGACATCCGCCCACAGCGTAGCTACCCTGGGGGGTCGTGCAGGCGATCCAGCTGAGCAAGGCCTTCGGGGCACGCGACGTCCTGAAGGACGTCTCCTTCCGCGTGTCGCCCGGCGACCGCCTGGCCGTGGTGGGGCGCAACGGCGAGGGCAAGACCACCCTGCTGCGCATCCTGGCGGGGCGGCTGCCCGCGGACTCGGGGACGGTCAGCATGGGCCGCGGCGCCACGGTGGCCCTGCACGACCAGCGCCCGCCGCACGACTCCGACCGCACGCTCGAGGAGTACGTGGGCGAGGGGATGCAGGCGGCCCGCGCGGCGGAGGCGCGCCTGGCCGAGCTTGAGGCCCGCATGGCGGCCGGCGACCACGGCGCCGAGGTGCTCGACGAGTACGAGCGGGCCCAGGCCGCGCTCGAGCGCGCCGGCGGCTACGCCTGGCGCTCGTGGATGGAGCGGGTGCTGCGCGGCCTCGGCATCGCCGAGGACCAGCTGTCGCGCCCCCTGCGCGGCTTCTCCGGCGGCGAGCTGACGCGCGCCTCGCTGGCGCGCTCGCTGGTGTCGCGGCCGGACGTGCTGCTGCTCGACGAGCCGACCAACCACCTCGACCTCGAGGCCGTCGAGTGGCTCGAGCGCACGATCGCCGACCTCGGCGCCACCGTGCTGTTCGTCTCGCACGACCGCTGGTTCCTCGAGTCGGTGGCCACGGGCGTGCTGGAGATCGACCGGGCGAAGGCCAGGCTGTGGCCGATGGGCTACTCGGCGTTCCGGCGCGAGCGGGCGCTGGCGATCGACCGCCAGGGCGCCGAGGCCGAGCGCCAGGCGGCCGAGATCGCGCGCCTGGAGCGGTTCGTCACCCGCTGGCGCGCCGGCACGAAGGCCCGCCAGGCCGCCTCGCGCCAGAAGCGCCTCGACCGCATCGAGCGCATCGAGCCGCCGCGCCGGGCGGACCACCTCGCCTTCGGCTTCCCCAAGACGGAGCGCAGCGGCAGGGTGGTGATCGAGGTCGACGGGCTGGACGTGCGCGTGCCCGGCAAGGAGCTCGTGACGGGCGCCGGCTTCACGCTGGAGCGCGGGCAGCGCCTGGCCGTGGTGGGCCCGAACGGGGCCGGCAAGACCACGCTCGTCGAGACGCTGATCGGCAACCGCCCGCCCGACCGCGGCCGGGTGAGCGTGGGGCACCGCGTGGTGCCGGCCTACTTCTCCCAGCAGGGCGACGAGCTCGACGACTCGCGCACGGTCGTGGAGACGGTCCTGGCGGCGAGCGACCTCACCCAGACCCAGGCCCGCACGCTGCTCGGCGGGTTCCTCTTCCGGGGCGAGGCGGCCGACGTGCGCGTGGAGGGCCTGTCGGGCGGCGAGCGGCGCCGGCTGTCGCTGGTGGCGCTGATCGCCCGCGGCGGCAACCTGCTCGTGCTCGACGAGCCCACCAACCACCTCGACACGGAGAGCCGCGAGGCGCTCGAGGCGGCGCTGGAGGCCTTCGACGGCACCGTGCTGATGGTCTCCCACGACCGCGCGCTGATCGACGCGATCGCCACCCACACACTCTCCCTCGAGCACGGCACGGCCGTGATGCGGGCCGGCGGCTGGACCGACCTGCTGCGCGTGCGGGCCGCGGCCGAGGCGCCCGCGGCGGCGCCCGCCGCCCCGCCGCGGGCGGCCGCCCGGCGCAGGCCCGGGCCGCGCGCGCCGCAGCGCAAGCCCGCCGGCGGGCAGCGCGAGGTGCGGCGCCTCGAGCGCGAGATCACGCGCGTCGAGCAGGCGATCGCCGAGGTCGAGCGGGCCCTCGCCGACCCCGCCACCCTCGCCGACCGGGAGCTCGTGGCCGGGCGCGGCGAGGAGCACCGCGGCCTGCAGGAGGAGCTCTCGTGGCTGATGCGCGAGTGGGAGCGCGCCGCGGAGGCCGCCGGCGCCTGAGCGCGGCGCCCCGGGGCGGTCGCGGCCGCCCCGGGGCCCGAGCCGTCACCCCTCGGTGATCCCGGCCTCGGAGAGGAACTCCCCGGCGATGACCTCGGGGTCCTCCTGGTCGAACTCCACCCGCGAGATGAGCGGGATGATCGCCTCCTGGGTGAGCGCCGCGTTCACCCGGCCGAGGGTGTCCTCGAACGCGGTGCGCTGCTCCGCCGAGAGCCCCTCGAGGAACGCGCTGCTGACGACGGGGAACGTCTGGTATGACAGCCCGGCCGAGTACGTGCCCTTGTCGTCCTCGATCAGCACGAGGTCGAGCTGGCCGAGCTTGGGGTCGGTGCCGAAGGCGTAGACGCAGTCGGCCTGGCCGTCCTCGATCGGCTTGTATCGCAGCGAGATGTCGACCGTCTTCACGTCCTTGAAGTCGATCCCGTACTCGCGCTTCAGCAGCGGCAGGCCGTCGGCGCGCGTCAGGTGCTCGGCGTTGGCCGAGTAGACGAGCTTCGACGAGGCGCGGCCGAGGTCGCTGAGCGTGGTGATGTCGTTGGCGTCGACGGCCTCCTGGGTGCAGGCCACGGCGTTGCCGTTGTTGAACGGCGCGGGCGGCAGGGCGGTGAGGCCGCGGCCGGTGTAGCGCTCGGCGACCTGCTGGAACTGGGCCTCGCGCGTCGCCGGCGCCGCGGCGGCGTCGAGGCCGAGGACGGTCTGCCAGGCGGTGCCGACGTACTCGGGGTAGGCGTCGATCTCGCCGTCGCGGACCGCCCGGTCGGCGATCTCGGTGGACGCGAGGCTGGTCACGTCGGCGTCGAAGCCCTGGCCGTCGAGCGCCTGGGCGTAGGCCTGGGCGACGATGAAGCTCTCGGCGAAGCCCTTGTCGGCGATGGTGACGGCGGCGCCGCCGCCGGCGCCGGTCGCCTCGTCGTCGCCCTCGTCGTCGCCGCAGCCGGCCGCGGCCAGGGCCGCGGTGGCCAGCAGGACGGCCAGCGCTGCCGCCGTCAGTCGTCGGAGCCGTGGTGTCACTGGTCCTCCTATCGGGTGGTCGGACCGCGGCCGAGCCGCAGGCCGCGTGGCGTCACGAGCCGCTCTGCCGCGCCGAAGAGGAGCTCGGCGAGGATCGCGAGAAGGGTCACGGGGATGGCGCCTGCCAGGATCACGTCCTCCTGGCTGTTCGAGAGGCCGCTGGAGAGGATCACCCCGAGGCCGCCGGCGCCGACGAGCCCGGCCAGCGCCGCGGTGGCGATGATCTGCACGGCCGAGGTGCGGACGCCGGCGAACACGAGCGGCAGCGCCATCGGCAGCTCCACCCGCGTCAGCACCTGCAGCGGGGTGAAGCCCATGCCGCGGCTGGCCTCCACCGCGCCGGGGTCCACCTCGCGCACGCCGGTGTAGGCGTTGATGAGGATCGGCGGCACGCCCAGCGCGAACAGGCCGAGCGCCGCCGGCCAGAAGCCCAGCGAGGTGAGCGCGAGGATGAGCGCGATCAGGGCGAAGGTGGGCACCGTCCGGCCGAGGTTCGACACGCTCACCACGAGGAACGACGCGACCCGGCCGATCTTCGCGCAGATCACGCCCAGCACGAGGCCGGTGACGGTGGCCAGGCCGAGCGCGGCGAGCGACATGCGCACGTGCAGCCAGAGCTGCCCCCAGCCGTCCTGCTCGCGGAAGGCGTCCCAGACCTCGCCCGGGCTCACGCGGCCCTCCGCGCGCGCTGCCACGGCGTCAGGACGCGCTCCAGCCCCACGAGCAGCAGGTCGATGGCGATCGCCATGACCGTCGCCACCACGGCACCGACGATGATCGGCGTGGTGAACAGGGCGCGCTGGATGCCGTCGTTGACGATCAGCACGCCCAGGCCGCCGCCGCCGATGTAGACGGCGATCGTGGCGATGCCGACCGTGCTGACGGCCGCCAGCCGCACGCCCGCCATGATCGCCGGCAGCGCGAGCGGCAGCTCCACCCGCACGAGGGTCTGCCAGGGCGTCAGGCCCATGCCGCGGGCGGCCTCGCGCACCGGCGCCGGCACGCCGCGCAGCCCCACGACCGCGTTGCGGATGATCATCTGCAGGCTGTAGAGGGCGAGGGCGATGACCGCCGGCTGGAACCCGATCCCCACCAGCGCGAGCAGGAACGCGAACATCGCGAGGCTCGGCACGGTGTAGAGCGCGCCGGCCAGGGCGTTGACCGCCACGTAGGGCGCCCGCCGGTTGCGCACGGCGATCGCCAGCGGCAGGGCGACGGCCACCGCCAGGGCCAGCGAGGCGCCCACGAGCTGCAGGTGCTCGACCGAGTGGCGCACGATGTCGTCGGCGTGGCGCTCCACCCAGTCCCATCGCACGACCTCAGCCACGGGCGCCCTCCGGCGCGGCCACCCGGCGGAAGCCCGAGACGATCTCGGCCGCGCCCACGAGGCCCACGCAGCGCCCGCCCCCGTCCACGACGGCGCCGTATCCCGACGAGGCCCCGAGGATGGCCGACAGCGCGTCGCGCAGCGTGGTCACGCGATCGATGACCGGCTCGGCGCCGCCGGGCGGGCGGTCCGGTACGACGCCCGCGCCCCCCAGCCGGTCGACGGGCAGCCAGTCGCGCGGGCGCCCGTCGCCGTCGGTCACCAGCACGGCCCCGCCGAGGGGGGCCAGCGCGCCCGACGCCACGCGCGCGCGCACGGCCTCGACCGGCTCGCCCACGGCGACGACCGGCGCCTCGAGCAGCTCGATGTCCTCCAGCCGGGTCAGCGACAGGCTCTTGAGGGCGCGGTCGGCCCCGACGAAGTCGGCCACGAAGTCGTCGGCCGGCGCGGCGAGTAGCTCGGCGGGCGGGGCGTACTGCACCAGCCGGCCCTCCCGCATGACCGCCACGCGGTCGCCCATCTTCACCGCCTCGTCGATGTCGTGGCTCACGAACACGACGGTCTTCGGCACCGCCCGGTGCAGGCGCAGGAAGTCGTTCTGGAGCCGGTGGCGGGTGATCGGGTCGACGGCCGAGAAGGGCTCGTCCATCAGCATCACCGGCGGGTCGCCGGCCAGCGCCCGCGCGAGCCCCACGCGCTGCTGCTGGCCGCCCGACAGCTGCGCCGGGTAGCGCTCGCCGTACTCGTCGGGGTCGAGGCCCACCAGCCGGAGCAGCTCCCGCGTGCGCGCCGTCGTCCGCGAGCGGTCCCAGCCGAGCAGCCGCGGCACCGTGCCGACGTTGGCCCCGACGGTGAGGTGGGGGAGGAGCCCCACCTGCTGGATGACGTAGCCGACCTCGCGCCGCAGCCGCGCCGGGTCGCGTTCGCGCACGCTGCGCCCGTCGATGAGGATCTCGCCGGAGGTGGGCTCGATGAGCCGGTTGATCATCTTCAGGGCGGTGGTCTTGCCGCACCCGGAGGGCCCGATGAGCACGCAGACCTCGCCGGCCGGCACCTCGAGTGACAGCCCGTCCACGGCCGCGCGCTCCGAGCGCCCGTAGCGCTTCGTGACCTCGCGGAGCTCGACGACCCCCGCGCGGACACGGGCGACCCCGCCCCCGGCGGGGAGCTCAGCGGAAGAGGCGCTCACGGGGCGACGGTATCCCAGGCACGGCCGCCACCGACACCGCCCCGGGCGCGGGCTCCGGGGACGGTGAGATGCCTCACAAGCCTCACGCGGGGACCCGGCCGCTCCCGGGGCCGGCTCATCCGTTGACGAGGTCGTCGGCGGAACGGGTCGGCTGGGGCCGATCCCTGGTGTGGGCGGGATCCGGCCCCTGCGCGCCGGCCCGTCCTCCGACGAGGCCGTCGCGGGACGCGGTCGGCTGGAGAGGATCCGTGGCGCGGGCGGCACCCGGCCCTGCGGGCCGGCCCGTCCGTTGACGAGGTCGTCCAAGGACGGGGTCGGCTGGGGCCGATCCATGGCGCGGCCGGGACCCCGGCCCGTCCCGGCCCGTCCCGTGACGAGGTCGTCGACGGACGGGTCGGCTGGGGCCGATCCATGGCGCGGCCGGGACCCCGGCCCGTCCCGGCCCGTCCCGGCCCGTCCCGTGACGAGGTCGTCGACGGACCGGGTCGGCTGGGGCCGATCCGTTGCGCGGGCGGGACCCGGCCCCCGCTTGACGAGGTCGTCGACGGACCGGGTCGGTGGGGGTCGATCCTCTGCGCGGGCGGGACCCGGCCCTGCGGGCCGGCTCGCGCTGGGCACGTTGTCGACCGCCGTGCCCCTCACGCGGGGACCCGGCCTCTTTCGGGCCGGGTCACGCGGCAAATCGCCGCTGGCCGCGGCGATTTGCGGACCGGCGCACCGCCTTCGGCGGGGCGGGCGCCGGAAACCCCACTGACGTGAGCGTCCGTGGGGCGCGTGGGGTGTGCCCCGCGCCCTCGTGGCCGGTTTGTGCACGCTCCCGCCTTCGGCGGTCGTGTCTCCCGCCACGTCGAAGCTCGATTCCGTCGTCCAGGGCGGAGCTCGTCCAGTTCGCCGCGCGGCGCGCCCCGGCGGCGCGTCAGCGCCGACGGAGCCGCGCGGTTGAGGGGCAGATTGCCGGAATGGCGCGCCCCGGCCGCCAGGCCGGAGCCATTCCGGCCGGCGCGCCAGCCAGCGTGCCTCGGTTCGACGCAGCCCAGGCCGCCCGGCGGAGCCGGGCGGCCTCGGCGGAGGCCCGGAGCGCGCCGACGCCGAAGCGCGGCGCCCGGCGGACGATCACTCCGTGCTGATGTTCGGGTCGGCCTGCTGGGTGACGGGGTGGACGGCGAGGAAGTGGTCCTCGGGGGTGTCGATGAGGGGCTGGACCGCGGCCGCCGCCTCGTCCTGGCCGCTCTCGGCGAGGGCGTCCTGGTAGCGGCCGAGCAGCTCGCCCAGGATGGCCGCGTCCGCCTCCCAGATCGGGGTGATCGTGACCTTCGCCGCCTTCGACAGGCGCCGGCGGACCGCCGCCTCGTCGAGGCCCCACTCCTCGTTCTGGCGGATGTAGACCACGCCCCCGGTCATGCCCGAGCAGAGCCAGGGTCCCGGGTCGCCGAGCACCACCGCGCGGCCCCCGGTCATGTACTCGAAGGCGAAGCCCTTGCAGTTGGCCCGCGCCGCGAGCGTGCCCAGGCGGTCGTCGAGCGGCTGGTCCGGCTCGCCGCCCAGCACCATGTCGGCGCCCGACAGGCGGATGCCCGCGCGGGCGTCGGCGTCGCCCTGGATCAGGAACAGGCCGCGCTGGGCGCCGTAGGCGAAGCTCTTGCCCACGTGGCCGCCGACCCACTCGCCGGCGGTGTTGCGCGCCTTCAGCACCTGCACCTCGCCGCCCAGCGCGCACTTGCCGACGCCGTCCTGGGCCCCGCCGAAGACGCGGATGCGGACGCCGTCGAGGGTGAACGCGGCCAGGCCGCTGCCGGCCGCCGCCCCCTTCGTGAAGGCCAGGTCGACCATCGTGGCGCCGGGGCCGGCGTCGCCGTGGCCGTTGCGGGCCGACGGGATGCCGGCGCTGGTGACGTCGGGCCCCTCCGCGTTGCCGAAGGGGTCGGCGCCGCCGCCGCCGTCGCCGTTGACGGGCGCGACGTCCACCCTGGCGGGCGCGCCGCCGACCCAGACGTTGTTGACGCCCGTGGTCGCGCGGGCGATCAGCCCGGCCAGGTCGGTGCCGAGGTTGCGGTCCGCCGCGGTGGTGGCCTCCTCCTCGACCGCGAGCGCCGAGCCGGCGGCCAGCCGCTCGGCGGCGACCTCCGGTGCCCGGTGCGGGGGCGGCGGGTGGAAGGGCCGAAAGAAGCGGGGCGTGCCGGCGGGGGAGGTGATGAGGTGCTTCTCCGCCGGGGTGAGCAGCTGCGACAGGTCGAGCCGGTCGTGGTGGGAGACCTGCACCAGGCGGTCGGCCTGGCCCACCAGCTCCTGGACGTCGGCGACGCCCATCTGGCCGGCCAGCTCGCGCAGCGCCTCGCCCATCTCGGTGAAGTAGCGGACGAGCGCCGCCACCGACGGGTCCATCACCCGCGGCACGAAGCGCTTGAGGCCGCGCTCGCGCGCCTCCTGCTCGTCCTCGATCTGGGTGGCGATGCCGACGTGGCAGGTGTCGAGCTGGCAGCCGCGGCAGATGGTGCAGCCGATGGCGACCATCGCGGCGGTGCCGAAGCCGAGCCGGTTGGCGCCCAGGCAGATGAGCTTGATGCAGTCGGCCGCGCTGCGCAGGCCGCCGTCCGCCCAGATCTCCACCCGGTCGCGGATGCCGGCCTCCGTGAGCGCGTGGTGCGCCAGCACGGTGCCGAGCTCGCAGGGCAGGCCCGCGCGCCGCAGCGCGTGGAGGCGGGCGGCGCCGGTGCCGCCGTCGTAGCCCGACAGGGTGAGGACGTCGGCGCCGGCCTTGGCGATGCCGATGGCGATCGTGCCGATGCCCGGCACGACCGGCACCTTCACGATCACCTTGGCGTGCGGGTTGGCCGTCTTCAGCTCGTCGATGAGCTGGGCGAGGTCCTCGATCGAGTAGAGGTCGTGGTTGTTGGAGGGGCTGATCAGGTCGCTGCCGACGGCGGCGTTGCGGGCCCGGGCGATCGCCTGGGTGACCTTCGAGCCCGGCAGGTGGCCGCCCTCGCCCGGCTTGGCGCCCTGGCCGATCTTGATCTCGACCCACTCCGACGAGTTGATGAGCAGCGACGAGACGCCGAAGCGGCCGGAGGCGATCTGCTGCCCGCGGTGCTTGGGGTACTTGCCGTACATGTCGGGGATCTCGCCGCCCTCGCCGTTCATGCAGAGCATGTCGGCCTGGCAGGCGGCCTCGGCGTAGGCGCGGAACGCCGTCTCGTTCTGGCTGCCGAAGCTCATCGAGCTGATCAGGAACGGCAGCGAATGCTCGCCGATGCGCGAGCTCACCGCCGACCCCGGCAGGCGCTCGTCCTCGGGGGCGAGCTGCGGGTGCATGGCGTGGCGCAGGGCCACCGGCTGCTCGGTCTCGAGCTTGTCGAGCGTCTCGGCGAACTCCTCGTAGCCGCGCTCCGAGGTGGCGACCCGGGCGAGGGCCTTCCACACCTTCGGGTACATGCGCGGCAGCTTCACCTTGGAGGGGCTCTCCTCGCCGGCGCGGATCTGGCGGCCCTGCTCGGCGAGCCGGTCGAGCGCGTCCAGGTCCAGGCCGCGGCCCTCCGAGGCCACGAAGCCCGGGATGCCGAGCAGGTCCAGCACCTCGGGGGTGACGCCGATCGCCGACACGAGCCGGCCGTAGCCGCGCAGCTCGTGGATGCCGAGGGTGGAGAGGACCTTCTCCATGCCCTTCTGCAGGCCCTCGAGCACGTGGGTCACCGCGGTCGACGGCTCGGGGGAGCCGTCCATCGCCTTCTCCATCATCGCGTAGGGGCACAGCGCCTGGGCGCCGAAGCCGAGCGCGACCATCACGTCGTGCACGTTGCGGATCCCGGCCGCCTGGAGCACGAGGCTGGCGTCGCGGCGCAGGCTGGAGCCGTCGTCCTTGCGCGCCTCGCGCAGGGCCTTGTCGACCGCGGCCACCGCGAGGTGCGGGTCGCAGACGCGCTCGCCCGGGCCCACGCCCAGGTCGTGGAGCACGATCAGCTCCGCGCCGCCGCGGACCGCCTCGACGGCCGCCCGGGACAGCTCGCGCAGGTGCTCGCGCACGCTGCCCGTCTGGTCGAAGACGAGCGGCAGGCGCGCGGCCCGCCGGTCCCACGCCGCCAGCACGTCCTCCATGCAGGCGATCCCCTGGCCGGCGGCCACGCGGCGCAGCCCGGGCAGCGACATGGTGCCGGCGCCGGTCCGCATGCCGCCCAGGATGAGCGGCATGCGCAGCTCGCAGCGCTGCGGGGGCTCGGGCTCCACGCCCTCGATCGGGGGCCGGCGGCCGAGCACGACGCGGGTCGAGAAGTGCTCCACCTCGCGCTCGCGGTCGATCGCCGGGTTGGTGACGACGGCGACCGTCTCCTGCAGGTAGTCGGAGAGCGGCATCGGCACCGGGGTGAACGGGCCGAGCGGCCCGTCCCAGCCCAGCGACCCCACCGGCTCGGCGCCCCGGTCGGCGTGGAACTGCAGCTGCTGCTTGTCGCTCTCGATCCAGCCGGCCGAGGCGAGCAGCGTCTCGAGCTCGAGCTCGGGCCCGAGCAGGTCGTCGTCGGGCAGCTCCTCCACGGCGACCGGGTCGAGGCCGCCCGCCAGGCGGGCGCGCGTCTCGGCCGACGGCAGCGCGCCGCGGTTCTTGGCCCGGGCGTAGACCTCGCGCTGGACCTCCCAGTAGTCGAGCACCCGCGGCACGCCGTCCTGGCCGGTCAGCAGGGCCACCTTCTCGCCCGGGGCCAGCGGCGCCGGGTCGCGCGTCAGCTCGGAGACCGGCACGATGCCCGGCTCGGACGAGACCACGTACATGTCCCCGGTCTCGATCCACCACAGCGGGCGCAGGCCCATCGCGTCGACCGCGAACACCATCTCGTCGGCGGCGCGGCAGGCGAGGCCCACGGGGCCCTGGGCGTACGGGCCGAGCGCCTCGCGGTAGTGGACGTAGAGGTCCTGCAGCTTGGCGGGCAGGCGGTGCACCTCGCCGAGGATCGGCGGCAGGGCGAACTCGACGGCCTCGAGCAGCGAGAGGCCCTTCTCGAAGATGAGCCCCTCGAGCAGGCGGTTGAGGTCCTGGCTGTCGGAGCCGCCCCGCGTGGTGGGCAGGCCGAGCTGCTCGCTCTGCTCGCGCAGCTGGGCGATGGTGTTGATCTCGCCGTTGTGGCCGAGGATCGAGAACGGCTGCACCCGGCTGAACGTGGGGTAGGTGTTCGTCGAGTAGCGGTTGTGCGCGATGATCCGCGAGGAGGCGAAGTCGTCCTCCTGCATCTCCGGGTAGAACCGGGCGATCACCTCGGGCTGGCCCTGGACCTTGTAGACGGCGTCGTTGGCCGAGAACGAGGCCACGTGGCAGTCGAGGTCACGCTCGATGCGCACCATCGCCCGGTAGCAGTTCTTCGAGGCCGGGGTGCCCTCGTCGGCGAGGCAGGCGAGCTGCCAGAAGATCGGCGGCGTCTCGGACGCCCGCGGGCCCAGGGCGCCGCGGTCGACCGTGCCCTCGCCGCTCCAGAGCACGCGGAAGCCGTGCTCGGCGATGATCGCCTCGATGCGCGGCACCTGGTCGGCCGCGGCCTCGGGGGTGTCGAAGAAGACGTGGGCAACCGTGAAGCGCGGGTCGTCGGCCGACGAGGGGTCGAGGCCCGCGCCCTCCAGGCGGCGCCGCCACTGCGGGCGGGGCAGGTCGACCAGCAGCCCGCTGCCGTCGCCCTCGCCGTCGACGCTCCCCGAGCGGTGGACCATCATCTGCAGCGAGGTCAGCGCCCGGCCGACCATCTCCCTGCTCGGCCGGCCGTCGCGGGTGGCGAAGGCGGCGAGCGCGCAGGCATCGTGCTCGATCAAGTCCGGGAGGCCGCTGGGCGGCGTGGTGGCGAACGCGGGCGGAACGGTCATGCGCGGGCCTCTCGGTCGCGGCTCGGCGAACACGCTGACGCCGACCCGCGCGGGGTCGGCCAGCGGCCCCCCAGTTAACCGGGCACGGCGAACGGCGTCAACAGATCATCAACGCGCTCAAGTCCCGCTCCTGACGACCGACATGGGCGGCGTGAGCACGTCGTCCGCCATCAGCGACGAGGAGCTGCAGGTCGTCGCCCGGGTGGCGACCCGCGAGGGCTGGACCGACCCCGCGACGCCGCCCGAGACCCACGCGCCGCGCACCCTCGACGAGGAGCTGGCCGTCGGCCGGTTCCTCGACGCCGCCGCCCCGCCCGCCCGCCCCCGCGGGCCGTGGATGACCCCGCTGCGGGCCCGCATCCTCATGGTCGTGCTGGCGGTCGGCGTGCTGGGCGCCTGCTGGGCGGTCAGCCCCGCGCGCACCGCCATCGGCCTCATCGGCGCGGGGGTCTTCAGCCTGGTCGCCCTGCGCCGCCGGCAGCGCCGCGAGCGCGCCGGCCACGCCGGCGCCGCCCCCCGCGGGCGCCGCGCCTGGGGCGCGCACCTCCGCTAGGGGCGCGGGCGGTCGCCGCGGCGCGGCGAGCCGCTACCATCGACTGCCGAATGGCGACGACGCACGAGACCAGCGCGCCCGACACGATGCGCTGCTACCGCCATCCCGACCGCGAGACGCTGCTCTCGTGCTCCAACTGCGAGCGGCCGATCTGCACGCAGTGCATGACCCAGGCGCCGGTCGGCGTGCGCTGCCCGGAGTGCGCCGGCGGCGGCCGCGGCCCGGCGGCGGCGGCGCGCCGCCACATGCCCCGGGCGGCGACGGGCGCGGCGGTCGCCACCGGCGTGCTCGTGGCCCTCAACGTGATCGTCTACCTGGGCGAGATGGCCCAGGGCGTGGGCGTGAGCGGCGTCGGGGGCTCGCAGCTCGTGCAGGACGGCGCCGTCTACGGCCCGGCCGTCGCCGACGGCGAGTGGTGGCGCATGATCACGGGCGGGTTCCTGCACGCCAGCGTCATCCACGTCGCCTTCAACATGTACCTGCTGTGGATGCTCGGCGGCGCGCTGGAGCGCTACGCCGGCGCGGGCCGCATGCTGGCGGTCTACGGCAGCGCCGTGCTCTGGGGCTCCGCCGGCGCCCTGCTGTTCACGCCCGACTCCCTGACCGTGGGGGCATCGGGCGGGGTCTTCGGGCTGATGGCCGCGCTCTACCTGCTGGAGCGCCAGCGCGGCGTGCAGCTGCTCGGCTCGACGGTCGGGATGCTGCTGCTCTTGAACCTCGTGATCACGTTCGTGCTGCCCGGCATCTCGATCGGCGGCCACCTGGGCGGCATCGCGGGCGGCGCGGCGGCCGGGTTCGCCCTGTCGGGCTTCGGCCGCGGCCACATGGCCTACGGCCGGCTCGGCGTCGCCGAGTGGGCGACGGTCGGCGCCCTGATCGTGGGCGCCGTGGTGGTCGGCGTGGCGGTGGCCGCCTAGCGTGCCCGCCGCTCCGGCGGCGTACCGCTAGCCGCGGCCCGGGGCGAGCGGCAGCTCGCCCACCCGCTCGATGAAGGCGGCCACCAGCCGTACCGCCGCGTCGATGTCGTCCGGGTGGCAGGCCTCGACGCTCGAGTGCACGTAGCGGGTGGGAATCGAGACGCAGCCGGCGACCGCCCCGTCGCCCGACAGCTGCAGGCTGCCGGTGTCGGTGCCGCCCCGGTTTGCCACGTGGAACTGGTGGGGGATGGCGGCCTCGTCGGCGATCCGGGTGAGCAGGTCGACCATCGCCGGGGCGCCGATCGCGCTCGCGTCCATGACTCGGATCGCCGCGCCCCGGCCGAGGCGCGTCGAGGGGCCGTCCGCGGGCGTGCCGGGCCCGTCGTCGGCCGGGCAGGTGTCGATGGCGAGCGCCACGTGCGGCCGCATGCGCGCCGCCGCCACCCGCGCGCCGCGCAGGCCGACCTCCTCCTGCACGGTCGCGGTCGCGATCACCTGCGCGGGCGAGCGGCCCGCGGCGCGCAGCGCCTCGATCAGCACGTAGACGCCCACCCGGTCGTCGAGCGCCTTGCACGTGACCAGGTCGCCGAGCGGGCGCAGGGCGCGGATGCGGGTGGCGCTGTCGCCCGGCCGGACCAGCTCGCGCACCCGCTCGCCGGGCAGCCCGAGGTCGATGGCGAGGTCGGTCACCTCGATTTTCTTGCCCCGGTCCTTCTCGTCGAGCAGGTGGACGGGCGTCATGCCGACCACGCCCTCGAGCTCCTCGCGGCCGTGCACGCGCACCCGCTGGCCCACCAGCGTGCGGGCGTCCCAGCCGCCCACGGGGATCACCCGCAGGAAGCCGCGCTCCTCCACGTGGGTGACCATCAGCGAGATCTCGTCCATGTGGGCCGCCAGCATCAGCCGCGGCCCGTCGCCGTCGCGGATGCCGGACAGGTTGCCCAGCGGGTCGACCTCGACCCGGTCGCAGAGGGCCTCGAGCTCGGGCGCGACGATCGCCCGGACGCGCTCCTCGCGCCCGGAGGGTCCGTGCGCCTCGGCGAGCGCGGCGAGCAGGGTCCGGTCCACGGCCGCGCACCCTACCGGCCCGGTCTGCCAACCTGCCCGGATGCTCGCCCTCGAGGACGTCTCGGTCGCCTTCGGCCCCCGCCCGGTGCTGTCGGGCGTGTCGCTGATCGTGCCCGACGACGCACGGATCGGCGTCGTGGGCCCCAACGGCATCGGCAAGTCGACGCTGCTGCGCGTGATGGCGGGCCTGCAGGCGCCCGACGCGGGCGCAGTGCGGCTGGCGCCGCCGGCGCTGCGCGTGGGCCTGCTCGACCAGCGCGGGCGCCCGCGCGGCCCCGAGACGGCGGCCCGGCACATCGCCCGCCGCACCGGCGTGGGGCCCGCGGCCGAGCGCCTCGACGCGCTCACCCGCGCGCTGGAGCGCGACCCGGGCGTCGTGGAGGAGTACTCCGAGGCGCTCGAGCGCTTCCTGGCCCTGGGCGGCGACGACCTCGAGGCGCGCACCGGCGCGGCGATGGCCGAGGTCGGCCTGCCGGCCGGCCGCCTGGACGTCCCCATGTCGGCGCTCTCGGGCGGCCAGGCGGCGCGCGTGGGCCTCGCCGTGATGCTGCTCGCGCGGCTCGACGTGCTGCTGCTCGACGAGCCCACCAACGACCTCGACCTGGACGGGCTGGCCCTGCTCGAGCGCATCGTCGACGGCCACCGGGGCGCCGTGGTGGCCGTGTCGCACGACCGGGCCTTCCTCGACGCCTGCGCGCGGCGCATCGTGGCGATCGTCGAGCCCACCCACGAGGCGCGCGAGTACGCGGGCGGCTGGAGCGACTACACCCGCGCGCAGGCGATCGAGCGGGAGCGCGCCTACGAGGCGCACGGCCGCTACCGGGAGGAGCGGGGCCGCCTGGAGCAGCGCATGCGCCGCCAGCGGGCGTGGTCGGAGGAGGGCGTGCGCCGCGAGAAGAAGCGCCCCCGCGACCCCGACCGCATCGGCCGCGCGATGCGGGCCGAGCGCTCCGAGCAGCAAGCCTCCAAGGTGCGCGCCACCGAGCGCGCCCTCGAGCGGCTGGCCCCGGTGGAGAAGCCGTGGGAGGGCTGGCGCCTGCAGCTGCGCCTGGGCCCGGGCGCCGGCGGCGGCGACGTGGTCGCCGCGCTGGAGGGCGCCGTGGTGCGGCGCGGCGCGTTCACGCTGGGCCCGGTCGACCTCGAGGTGCGCCGCGGCGACCGGGTGGCCGTCACGGGGCCGAACGGCGCCGGCAAGACGACCCTCGTCGACGCGCTGCTCGGGCGGGTGGCCCTCGACGCGGGGAGGTCCCGCCGGGGGCCGTCCGCCGTGGTGGGCGAGATCGAGCAGGAGCGCACCGGGCTGCTCGGCGCGGCGCGCCTGCTCGACGCGGTGACCGAGCGCACCGGCCTGACGGGCCAGGAGGCGCGCACGCTGCTCGCGAAGTTCGCCTTGGACGCCGACCGCGTCGCCCGCCCGCCCGCCGACCTGTCGCCGGGCGAGCGCACCCGGGCCCTCCTGGCGATCCTCGCCGCCCGCGAGGTCACCTGCCTGGTGCTCGACGAGCCCACCAACCACCTGGACCTCGAGGCGATCGAGCAGCTCGAGGAAGCGCTCGACGACTACGCGGGCGCCCTCGTGCTGATCACCCACGACCGGCGCATGCTGGAGCGGGTGCGCGTCGGCCGCCGGGTGGAGGTGCGCGACGGGCGGGTCAGGGAGCGGCTGGCCTGACCGGGCGGGGGGCGTCCGCGGCCAGCCGCAGGCCCTCGTCCCAGCGCGCGGCCGCGCGCCGGTCGAGCTCGGCGATCCAGCCCTCGATCCGGGCGCAGTCCCGCTCCACGGCCGCCGCCGCCGCCTCGTGGCCTCGCGCTCGGGCCGCCGCCGCCGCGGGCCCGGCGCGCAGCAGGGCGTCGCGCAGGTCCTGACGCTCGGCGTCCGCCGCGAGCAGCCGCCGGGCCGGGGCCGCGAGGGCGCCGGGCGGCGGCAGGTCGCGCAGGAACGCGGGCGCCGCCGCGCCGAGGTCCGCCGCCGGCTCGTGGGCCACCGCGGCCGCCCAGCGCGCCGCGGCCGGGTCCCCGCCGCCCTCCCGGAGGATCGCGACCGCGCGCCAGGTGGCCGCGCCGAAGCCGGGCAGGCGCACCCGCCCCGGGCCGTCCGGCACGAGCTCGCCGGCCAGCAGCAGCGCGTCGACCGCCGCGTGCGCCCGCTCGGCGCGGGCGCGGCGCGCCGCGCGCGCGGGGGCGGGGGCGGCCCCTCGCCGGGGTCGTCGCGGCGGCGGCTGCGCGCGCGGCGTCGAGCGCGCGCGCGCGGCCGGGTCGTCCTCGAGCGCGGCGGCGATCGCCTCGGCCGGCAGGCTGGGCGGCGGGCCGCCCCCGGCCGCGAGGCGGCCGGTGGCGCGGCGCGCCGCCGCGAGGGCGCGGGCGGCCGGCTCGCTCAGCCGATCGACAGGACCAGCTTCCCGAAGTGCTCCCCGGCCTCCTCGCGGGCGTGCGCGGCCGCGACCTCGGCCAGCGGGCGCACCGAGTCGATGACCGGCTCCCACGCGGTGTGCTCCACCAGCCGCAGCAGGCTCGCGAAGTCGCGCGGGCTGCCCATCGTGGTGCCGAGCAGCGAGACCTGTCCCATGGTCACCGGCCGCACCGTGAGCCCCACCCGGCCGCCGCCCGTCCCGCCGAACACGACCACCCGGCCGCCGGGGCGCACGCAGGCGATGCTGTCCGCCCAGGTGCTGCCGACCGAGTCGAGCACCACGTCGACGCCGCCGCCCGAGGCCTCGCGCACGGCCTCCGGCCAGCCCTCCTCGGTGTAGAGCACGCCCGCCGCGGCGCCCAGCTCCCGCGCCCGGTCGAGCTTCTCGGGCGACGAGGAGGTGACGATCACCCTGCAGCCGGCCGCGCGGGCGATGTGGAGGGCGATCGTCGCCACGCCGCCGCCGATGCCGAGCAGCAGCACGGTCTCGCCGGGGCGCACGCCCGCGCGGGTGACCAGCGCCCGGTACGCGGTGAGCCCGGCGAGCGGGATGGCCGCGGCGGCCTCCCACGAGAGCCGTCCCGGCTTGGGGAGGACGTTGGCCGCGGGCAGGCGCACCAGCTCGGCGTAGGTGCCGTCGTCGGGGCCGCCGAGGATGCGGAAGCCCGGCGCCGGCGCGTCCTCGCGGTCGCCCCAGCCGAGCGAGGGCAGCACGATCACCTCGTCGCCGGGGGCCACGCCGGGCACGCCCGCGCCCGTCCGGTGCACGACGCCGGCGCCGTCGGAGCCGGGGATGACCGGCAGCGGGCTCGGGGCGACGCCCTTGCGCACGAAGACGTCGCGGCGGTTGAGGGCGGCGGCGCGCAGCGCGACCACCACCTCGCCCGGGCCCGCGGACGGGTCGGGCGCCGTGCCCGGGCGCAGCACCTCGGGCGGGCCGGTCTCGGTGAGGACGACGGCGTTCACGTGGACCTCCGGTCGGGGGCGTCGGCCGAAGCCTACGTCGGGCCCGCGGGGGGCACGAAGCGGGGTGCCGGCGCGTCGGGGCGCGGCCCGCCGCGCTCCCAGGCGAGGAAGGCGGCCCGCAGCCCCGGCGCGGCGGCCCGCCAGGCGCCGATGTCGACGCCCAGGTACCCCGGCGGGACGATCGCGAGGTTGGCGAGCGCGCGGTCGAGCAGGGCCCGCGCGCCGTGTGCGTTGCCGCGCCGGTGGTGCTCGAAGGCGACGGCCCACTGGATGAGACCCTGCAGGAAGCGCATGGGCAGCTCGGGCGAGCGGCGCCAGACGGTCTCGAGCTCCTCGTGGGCGTCGAAGAAGCGGCCGTCGGCGTAGCGCGCGGCGAAGCGCGTCAGGGCGGCGCGCACCTCGCCGGCCGCCGCGCCCACCGGCCCCGGCGTCAGCCCCCGGCGGGCGGCCGGGTGGCCGCGAGCATGGGGAAGGGGTCGATGCGGGCGCCGTCGCGCTCCCAGGCGATCCGCACCCAGCCGGCGATGGCGCCGAGGTGCTGCCCCGCGGCCACCGGCCGGCCGTCGGCCACGCCGCCCTCGTAGGCGGCCAGCGGCCCGTACCCGAGCCGGTCGCCCGCGGGCGTCTCGATCCAGAACGCGACGCCGGCCTCCTGCTCGGGCGCCGACGCGGCGCGCAGGGTGCCGGCGGCCATCGCCACCGCCGGGTCGCCCGGCTCGGCGGCGACCGTCACCGCGCACTGGCGGCGGGCGCCGGCGCACTCCGTCGCGCCGGGCTCGGCGAACGCGTCGCGGTAGGCGGCGGGGGCGCCCTCGGGCAGGGCGAGCGGGAAGACGAAGCCCTCCACGACGGCGGGCCGGCCGGTGGCCGGGTCGGCGCCGTGGCGCGACGGCGCGGGCGGCGCGCCGCCCCAGGCGGTCACGACGGGCGGGCCGTCCGGGCGCGGGCCGTCCGGCGCGGCCGGCGC
Source organism: Miltoncostaea marina (assembly GCF_018141525.1). Lineage (GTDB taxonomy): Bacteria > Actinomycetota > Thermoleophilia > Miltoncostaeales > Miltoncostaeaceae > Miltoncostaea > Miltoncostaea marina. The sequence continues at coordinate 1,925,098 of NZ_CP064655.1, read as the reverse complement.
GCCGGCGCAGCCTGGCAGCGCGGCCTGGTCGGCCAGCAGCACCGGCTGGTCGGGGTCGCCGCCGAGCGCGGCGTGGTAGGTGCCGACGCCCGAGGTCCAGTGGCGGTTGAGGCCCGAGGGGTCGTTCGCCGCGCCGACCGGCGCCCACTTCGCGCCGATGGCCGCCAGCGTGGTGCGCCCCTCGGCCAGGTAGTAGCGGCCGAGCACCTCGGCGGCCCGCTCGATGGCGGCGCGCTCGCTGGTGAACGCGATGCCGGGCCCGAGCCCGAACGGGTTGCGGATCGCCTGCGCCGGCGCGTAGGTCTCGAGGATCGTCTCGTGGGCGGCGATCGCCACGAGGGCCCGCGGGTCGAGGCCGGCCCGCGTGGCGGCGCGCACGAAGGTCGCGCCCTCGCCGGCCAGCGGGCTGCCCGCGCGCTCGAGCATGGCGTCGATCGCCCCCGCGTCGGACGGCGCGACGCACGTCATGTGCCGCTCGACGCCCCCCTGGGGGAGCGCCGCCTGCGGGACGGCGCACGCGAGGAGGGCCGACCCGGCGAGGGCCGCGAGCAGGTGGCGTGCGCGCATCGGCGGGCAGTGTAGACGAGCCCCGCGCGGGGCCACCGGCCCCCGGTCCCGCCGCGATGTGCGACCCTGGCGCCGCCATGGCGACCGGACACGACGACGCGCGGCGGCGGCGCATCGGGCTCATCCTCGTGGGGGCCGCGCTGGGCCTGTTCGTGGCGCAGATCGTGGCGCTCGCGCTGGGGGCGCTGGAGGTGGCGGCGCTGATCTTCGCGGTGTTCGTGGTCGCCTGGTTCGTGCTGCGCTCCTGGCAGCGCCGGACCTCCTGAGGCCGCCGCCGCGGCGGCGGGTACCATCCGCCGCATGGCCGGCGACGGCGCACCACACGAGGACCATGCCCAGCGGCTGGAGCGGCTGCGCGCCGAGGTGACCGCGGCGCTGCGCCGCCGCGACCTGGCCGACGACGGCGAGGAGCGCGGCGACGGCCATCACCACCCGGCCGAGGCCGCCACGGACGCCGACCTGCGCGAGCGGGACCTGCGCCAGCAGCTGCGCTGGCGCGAGCGGGAGGCCCGCCTGCAGGCCGCCCTCGCCGCGATCGACGCCGGGACCTACGGGATCTGCGTCGACTGCGGCTCGGAGATCCCTGAGGGGCGGTTGCGCGTGCTGCCCGACTCGGTGCGCTGCGTCCCCTGCCAGCGGGTGGCCTCCCGCCGCAGGTGACCCGGCGCGCCCGCGGGGCGCGCGACGCCCCAGCAGAGCGCGACGATCGCCGCCCAGACCAGCCCCGCGTTGGTCACGTGCAGCACGACGACCTCCCACGGCAGCCCGTTGCGGTACTGGTACTCGCCCAGGCCGATCTGCAGCGCGACGAGCGGCACCGCCGCGACCGCCGCCCGGCGGGTCAGCCGGTCGACCCCGCCCTCGCGCCAGAGCCACGCCACCAGCACGAGCGCCAGCGCGGTGAACCCGAACGCCGCCTTCACGTGGACGTCGGCGGCGACGACGAGATCGCCGAAGCGCTCTGTGACGTCGTCGTCGCCCGAGTGGGGCCCCGCCGCCGTCACCACGACGCCGGTCACGAGCACCGTGAGGGCGGCGGCCGCCACGAACGCCGCCATCACGCCCCGCCGGGGCTCCCAGCGGCGCGCGCGGCCGTCGCGGTGGTCGCGCGCCCGGATGGCGAGCAGCGTGGCCAGGGCGAGGGCGACCATCGAGAGCAGGAAGTGCGCGCCCACCGCCATCGGGTGCAGGCCCGAGGCGACGGTGATCGCGCCGAGCGGGATCTGGAGGGCGGTGGCGAGCGCCAGCCCGCCGGCCAGCGCCCGCAGGCCGCGCGGTGCGCCCGGCAGCCACAGCGCCGCGAGGAAGGTGACCACGGCGACCACCCCGACGATGCCCGAGAGCACCCGGTTGGTCGACTCGATCAGCGCGTGGTGGGCCGAGGCCGACACGACGCGCCCCTCGCAGAGCGGCCAGTCGGGGCAGCCGAGGCCCGAGTCGGTCAGCCGCACGATCGCGCCGCTCGGCACGATGATCCACAGCATGGCCAGCGCCACGAGGGTGATCCACGCAAACCCGGCCGGCGTGCGGGCGCTTCGGAGGAGGGCCATGGCGCCCCATGGTAGCCCCGGCGAGCGCCGCGGCGGTGGTGTCAAGATCACCCGATGGCGGCGACCGACGACCCGGGCGGCAGTGCGCTCGGCTCCGGCGTGGGGGCGGCGATCGCGGTGCTGGCGGCCGGGCTGGCGCTCGTCTTCGGGGCCTCCCGCGCCGACGCCCCGCACCGGATCGTGCAGGAGGTGGCGGCCCTGCACGACGGCGCCGTGGAGGCCGGCACGCCGCCGCTCGGCGACCGGCCGTCGGGGTTCGCGCGCTGGGCGCTGCGGGCGGGGTGGGTGCCGATCGGCGCCCGTAGCGACGTGCTGGAGGGGCGCCGGGTCGAGACGGTCGTCTGGCAGCGCTCGGGCCGGCGCATCGGCCACAGCCGCATCGCGGGCGCGCCCGTGCGGGTGCCCGACGACGCGCGCCGCTCCGGCCGCAACGGCCTGCTGCTGCGCTCGCTGGACGTGCGCGGCCGCGTGGTCGTCGCCTGGACCGAGGGCGGCTCGACCACGGTGATCTCGGCGGTCGGCATCTCGCGGGCCTCGCTCTACGACCTCGCGGCGGGCCCGGCGCCGCGCTGACCCACGCGCCGCCGCGCTCAGGTGCGGCGCCCGGGGTGCCGACAGGGGTGGCAGAGCCCACGCCGCCCCGGAGTCCCCGATGGTCGTCCGCGAGTTCCGCCTGGCCGCCACCAGCTTCGTCGCCACCGCGTTCGCGATCGTCCTCGTCCACGTGCTCCTGAGGTAGCCCGGCGCCCCGTCCGGGGCGACGCCCGCGGCTGGTAGCGTCGCCGCCGTGCGCGTCCCCCCGTGGCTCGCCGGCCCGCTCGCGGCGGCCCTGCTCATCGCCCTCCTGCCGGCGACGGCGCTCGCCCACGCGAGCCTCCGCTCCGCCGACCCAGCCGCCGGGGAGCGGCTGCCCGGCCCGCCCGGCGACGTGCGCCTGGTGCTCTCGGCGCCGGTGGAGGACGAGTTCCTGCTGCTGGAGGTGACCGACCGCCGCGGCGACGTGGTGTCGGGCCCCGTGCGGCGGGCGCCCGGCAGCTCGCGGGTGATCGTGGCGCCGGTGCGCGAGGGCGCGCGCGGCCCGCTGGTGGTCCGGTGGCGGGCGCTGGCGCGCGACGGGCACGTGACCGGGGGCGCCTTCGGGCTGGGCGCCGGCGCCGCGGCGCCCGAACCCGGCGAGGCGGTCGTGCCGGCGCGCTCCGGGCGGGGCCCGCTGACGCTCCTTGCGCGCCTGCTCGTGCTGGGGGCGCCGCTCGGCCTGCTCGGCCTCGTGGGGCTGGCGGCGGCCGTGGCGGCGCCCGCCGTGCGCGCGGGCGGCGTGGTGGCGCCCGGCGAGCCGCGCGCGGAGGCGACGCGCTTCCGCGAGGCCGCGGCGGCGGCGCTAGCGGGCGCGGCGGCCGGCTGGTGGCGCGCCTGGTGGGCGCTCGTGGCGGCGGGCGCGGCCGGCCTGCTGCTGGCGCCCGTCGCGACCCTGCGCGAGCTGCGGGAGGGGCCGCGCGCCCTGGGCGACCTGCTCGTCGGCACCCGCGCCGGCGCCGCCTGGTGGGCCGGCGTCGCGTGCCTGGCGCTCGCCGCGCTGGCGGGCCTCGCGCTGCGCTCGCGCGGGCGGGGGCGCACCCCCGCGAGCGCCGGCTGGGCGATCGCGCTGGGCGCGCCACCGGCCGTCGCCCTCGCCGTGCTCTCCTGGTCGGGGCACGCGTCGTCGGGGGGCGACCGCACGGCGAACATCGTGATCGACGCCCTGCACAACGGCGCCACCGCGCTCTGGATCGGCGGCCTGCTCGGGCTGGTGACGCTCGCCCTGCCCGCCGTCGCCGCGCTGGGTGAGGCCGACCGGGTGCGCCTGGCGGCGGGCGTGGTCGTGCGCTTCTCGGCGATCGCGATGGCGGCCGTGGCGACCCTGGTCGTGACCGGCGTCTACCGGGCGCTGGCGGAGGCCTCGCTCGCGGACCTGCTCGACACCGGCTACGGCCGCGCGCTCGTCGTGAAGCTGGCGCTGTTCGCCGTGCTGCTCGTGGGCGGCGCCTACAACCGGATGATCGTCCACCCGCGCCTGGAGCGGGCCGCCCTCGGGCTGGACCCCGACGACCGCGGCGCGGGCGCCGCCCTGCGGACGAGCGTCCGCGCCGAGCTCATCGTCGCGGCGGCGCTGCTCGTGAGCGTGGCCGTGCTGGTGAGCCTCCCACCGCCTGTGTAGGAGGCCCGGGAACGCGCCGCTCCGCCGGTCGCCGCCCGCGACCGGCGCAGGCCGCCCGGTCGATCCGGGCGGCCTGCGCGCAAGGCGGCCCGTCCCGCCGAAGGCGGTGCCGCCGTTTGCAGATGGCGCCGGCCAGGCGCCATCTGCGCGTCCCGGGCGCCCCGCAAGAGGGCGCCCGTACGCCTTGTCGCACGGCCGTCGACCCGTATCGCTCCGATACGCTCCCCGCTGTGATCGATGACGCCACCGTCCGCCATGTCGCCCGCCTCGCGCGGCTGCACCTCGACGACGACGAGGAGCACCGCATGAAGGAGGAGCTCTCCACCATCCTCGACCACGTCGACGCCATCCAGGCGCTCGACCTGGACGACGTGCCGCCCACCACCCACGTCCTCGCACTGGAGAACGTCATGCGCGACGACGTCCCGCACCCGAGCCTCTCCGCGGACGAGGCGCTGCGGGAGGCCCCCGAGGTGGTCGAGCAGCGCTTCGCCGTCCCGCGGTTCGAGCCGTGACCGCCCTGCACGAGCGCACCGCGCGCGACCTCGTGCGCGCCCTGCACGCGGGCGAGGTGGGCGCGGCCGAGCTGGTCGACGCGCACCTGGCGCGCGCCGAGGACGACCGGTGGGGCTCCTTCCTGGCGATCGACGCCGAGCGGGCGCGGGCACGGGCCGCCGAGATCGACGCGATGCCGGAGCGCCCGCCGTTGGGGGGCGTGCCGATCGCGATCAAGGACGCGCTCTCCACGCGCGACCTCACCACGACCGCGGGGTCGCGCATCCTCGAGGGCTTCCGGCCGCTCTACACGGCGACGTGCGTCGAGCGGCTCGAGCGGGCCGGGGCGATCGTGATCGGCAAGACCAACATGGACGAGTTCGCCATGGGGTCGAGCACCGAGAACTCGGCCTTCCAGCCCACGCGCAACCCCTGGGACCCCGGCCGCGTGCCGGGCGGCTCGAGCGGCGGGTCGGCCGCCGCCGTGGCGGCCTTCCAGGCGCCGTGGGCGCTCGGCAGCGACACGGGCGGATCCATCCGCCAGCCCGCCGCCCTGTGCGGCATCGTGGGCATGAAGCCGACCTACGGCGCGGTGTCGCGCTACGGGCTCATCGCCTTCGCCTCGTCGCTCGACCAGGTGGGCCCGTTCACCCGCACCGTCGGCGACGCCGCCCTGCTGCTGTCGCACATCGTGGGCCGGGACGAGCGCGACTCGACGTCGCTCGACTGGCCCGAGCCGGTCGCCGTGCCCTCGGCCGAGGACCTGCGCGGCCTGACGTTCGGCGTGGTCGGCGAGCTGATGGGCGAGGGCGTCGAGCCGGGCGTGCGGGCGGCGGTGGAGGCCGCCGTCGCCCGGGTGGAGGAGCTCGGCGGCAGCGTGCGCGAGGTGAGCCTGCCCTCGAGCGCATACGGCGTCTCGACCTACTACCTCATCGCGCCCGCCGAGTGCTCGGCCAACCTCGCCCGCTTCGACGGCATCCGCTACGGGCCCCGCCACGAGGACGCCGCCGACCTGCTCGAGCACTACGAGCGCACGCGCGGCGACGGCTTCGGGCCGGAGGTCAAGCGGCGGGTGATGCTCGGCACCTTCGCGCTCGCCTCGGGCTACTACGACGCGTACTACCTGCGCGCGCAGAAGGTCCGCACCCTCATCCGGCGCGACTTCGACGCCGCGTTCGCGGAGACGGACTTCCTGCTGTCGCCGACATCGCCGACGGTGGCGTTCCGCTTCGGCGAGCGCATCGAGGACCCGCTCTCCATGTACCTCTCCGACGTCTGCACGATCCCCGTGAGCCTCGCCGGCCTGCCGGCGATCTCCATCCCGTGCGGCCTCTCCGAGGGCCTGCCGGTGGGCCTGCAGATCGCCGGCCCGGCCTTCAGCGAGAACCGCCTGCTCGACGTGGCCCACGCGCTCGAGGGCGCGCTGGCCTTCGCGCCCGCCCCGCCGGGGGTCGCATGACGACGGCCGCGACCGGCTGGGAGGCGGTGATCGGCGTTGAGATCCACGTCCAGCTCGCCACCCGCACCAAGATGTTCTGCGGCTGCGAGCTGCGCTTCGGCGACCCGCCCAACACGCACACCTGCCCGGTCTGCCTGGCGCACCCCGGGGTGCTGCCGGTGGTCAACCGCGAGGCGGTCCGGCTGGCGATCATCACCGGCCTCGCGCTCGGCTGCGAGATCGCCCCGCGCTCGCAGTTCCACCGCAAGAACTACTTCTATCCCGACCTCTCGAAGGCGTACCAGATCTCCCAGTACGACGAGCCGATCTGCATCGGCGGCCGGGTGGAGGTGCTGACGCCCGAGGGCTCGTTCGAGGTCGGCATCACGCGCGCGCACCTCGAGGAGGACGCCGCCAAGCTCGTGCACGTGGGCGGCGGCGGGCGGCGGGCGGGGGCCGAGGCCTCCGGCGTCGACTTCAACCGGGGCGGCACGCCGCTGCTCGAGATCGTCACCGAGCCGGACCTGCGCACGCCCGCCCAGGCGGGCGCCTTCCTGCGCCAGCTGCGCGCCACGCTGCGGCGCCTCGGCGTGAGCGACTGCAACATGGAGGAGGGCTCCATGCGCGCGGACGCCAACGTCAGCGTGCGGCCCGCCGGCAGCGCGGGGCTCGGCACCAAGACCGAGCTCAAGAACATGAACAGCTTCCGCTTCCTCGAGCGCGGCATGGAGGCCGAGATCGCGCGCCAGATCGGGATCATCGAGGCCGGCGGCCGGGTGACGCAGGAGACGCTCCACTACGACCCGGAGCTCAACGAGATCCACTCCCTGCGCTCGAAGGAGGAGGCGCACGACTACCGCTACTTCCCCGAGCCCGACCTGGTGCCGGTGGTGCCGGACCGGGCCTGGGTGGAGGAGCTCCGCGCCGGCCTGCCCGCGCTGCCCGCGGTCACCCGGCGGCGCTGGACCGACGACCTGGGCCTGACCTTCGAGGACGCGGAGGTGCTCTCGGAGCCCGCCGAGCTGGCCGCGTACTTCGAGGCGGTCGTCGCGACCGGCGCCGATCCCAAGGCGGCCGCCAACTGGATCCGCGGCGAGCTGCGCGCCCAGCTGCGCGAGCTCGGCCAGGAGCCCTGGGAGAGCGCCGTCACCCCGGCGCGCATGGCGGAGCTGCTCGCCCTGCTCGGCGACCGCACGCTGTCGGTGCCGCTCGCCAAGGAGGTGCTCGCCGAGGTCGTGCGCACCGGCGCCCCGCCCGCGCGGGTGGTGGAGGAGAAGGGCCTCGGCCAGATCTCCGACGAAGGCGAGCTCGTGGCCCTCGTGGAGCGCCTGCTGGCCGACAACCCGGCCCAGGCGGAGCAGCTGCGCGGCGGCAAGGACAAGGTGGTCGGCTTCTTCGTGGGGCAGGCGATGAAGGCCACCGGCGGCCGCGCCGATCCCGCCCGCGTGGGCGAGCTCGTGCGCGAGAAGGTCGCGGCGGGCTGAGCGCCCGCCCGGCGGGCGCCCCGGCCCGGGGGGCCCGTCGGGTATGCTGCCCGCCCGTGAAGCACACCCTCTCCGTCCTGGTCGAGAACAAGCCGGGCGTCCTCTCGCGTGTCGCGGGCCTGTTCACCCGCCGCGGCTACAACATCGACTCGCTGGCCGTGAGCCCGACCGAGGACGCCGACCGGTCGCGCATGACGATCACCGTCGACACGAGCCGCTTCCCCGTCGAGCAGATGACGAAGCAGCTCGACAAGCTCGTCAACGTGATCAAGATCCGGGACATGGACCCGGAGAACACGGTCTCGCGCGAGCTCGCGCTGATGAAGGTGAAGGCCGACGCGAGCACGCGCAGCGAGGTGATCCAGCTCGTCGAGATCTTCGAGGCGCAGATCCTCGACGTGACCCCCGAGTCGCTGACGATCCAGGTGACGGGGGAGACCGATCAGCTCCTCAACTTCGAGCAGCTCGTGCGCCCGTTCGGGCTCATCGAGCTGGTCAAGACCGGTGTGGTCGCCCTCGGGCGCGGCCCGTCGGTCACCTAGCCCCGAGCGCCCACGCTCCGCCGGGCGCCCGGCATCCGGCCCATCCCAAGCACCCGGAGTCCGCACCGTGCCGATGTTCTATGACGACGACGCCGATCTCGACCTGCTGAGCGGCAGGACCGTGGCCGTGATCGGCTACGGCAGCCAGGGCCACGCCCACGCGCTCAACCTGCGCGACTCGGGGGTGTCGGTGGTGGTGGGCCTGCGGCCCGACTCGTCGTCGGTGGCCGCGGCCCGCGAGGAGGGGCTCGAGGTGCTGCCGCCGGCCGAGGCGGCCGCGAAGGGCGACCTCGTCATGATCCTCACGCTGGACGAGCTGCAGGCGCAGATCTTCCGCGACGAGATCCGCCCCGGCCTCAACGCCGGCGACACGCTGCTGTTCGCGCACGGCTTCGCCATCCACTTCGGCCAGGTCGTGCCGCCGGAGGGCGTCGACGTGGTGATGTGCGCCCCGAAGGGCCCCGGCCACCTCGTGCGCCGCACCTACGCCGAGGGCGCCGGCACCCCGGGCCTCGTGGCCGTGGCCCAGGACGCGAGCGGCCGCGCGATGCAGACCGCGCTCGCCTACGCGAAGGGCATCGGCTGCACCCGGGCGGGCGTCATCCAGACCACGTTCGCCGAGGAGACCGAGACCGACCTGTTCGGCGAGCAGGTGGTGCTGTGCGGCGGCCTCTCCGAGCTGGTGCGCGCGGGCTTCGACACGCTGACCGAGGCCGGGTACAACCCCGACCTCGCGTACTTCGAGTGCCTGCACGAGCTCAAGCTGATCGTCGACCTGATGTACGAGAAGGGCATCTCGGGGATGCGCTACTCGATCTCGAACACCGCCGAGTACGGCGACCTGACGCGCGGCCGGCGCATCATCACCGACGAGACCCGCGCCGAGATGCGGCGCATCCTGAGCGAGATCCAGACCGGCCAGTTCGCGAAGGAGTGGCTCACCGAGAACCAGGTCGGCCGCCCGCAGTTCACCGCCCTCGAGCGACGCGACGCCGAGCACCCGGTCGAGGAGGTCGGCAAGCGCCTGCGCGGGATGATGTCCTGGATCGACACGGAGTTCTGAGATGACCGCCGCGACATCCGCCCCCGTCGGCGCGCCGGCGACCGTCGGGAACCTCAAGCGCACCCTGATGGTGCCGGGGCCCACCGCCCTGCCCCCCGAGGTCGTCGAGGCCGGGGCGCGCCCGATCCTCTACTCGCGCTCGCCCGAGTTCGTCGCCGTCTGGGAGGACGTCGTGCGGCGGCTCGGCACGGTCTTCCAGACCGAGGGCGACGTGCTCGTCTTCGGGGCGTCGGGCACCGGGGCGATGTCGTCGGCCGTCGCCAACCTCGCCGCCCGCGGCGAGAAGGTGCTGGTGGCCTCGTGCGGCAACTTCGGCGACCGCTGGGCCAAGATCTGCGCCGACGAGGGCGTCGAGGCCACCCTGCTCGAGTTCGAGTGGGGGACGCCGGTCGACCCGGCCGCCGTGGCCGAGGCCCTCGAGCGCGAGCCGGGGATCGAGGTCGTCTTCACCACCCAGAGCGAGACCTCGACCGGCGTGGTCAACGACCTGCCCGCGCTGCGCGCCGCCGTGGGCGACCGCATCCTGGTGGCCGACGCCGTGTCCGGCCTCGGCGTGGTGGACCTGCCGATGGACCGCTGGGGCGTCGACGTGGTCGTCTCCGGGTCGCAGAAGGGGCTCATGACGCCCCCCGGCCTGGCCTTCGTCGCGGCCAACGAGCGCGCCATCGCCCGCTCGGCCGGCCTCGGCCCGGGCGGCTTCTACCTCGACTGGGAGCGCACCCGCAAGGGCGGCTCGCGCAGCCCGTTCACCCCGCCGGTCACGCTCGTCTGCCAGCTGCAGGCCGCGCTCGAGCTGATCGACGCCGAGGGGCTGCAGAACGTGTTCGCCCGCCACCGGGTGCTCGGCCGCATGTGCCGGGCGGCGGTCAAGGCGATGGGCCTCGAGCTGCTCGGGCCCGAGAACCCCGAGGCCAACGTGGTCACCGCGTTCCGCGTGCCCGAGGGGGTCGACGGCAAGGCGATCCCCGCCGGGATGAAGGCGCGCTTCGGCATCACGATCGCCGGCGGCCAGGGCAAGCTGTCGGGCCGGATCGCCCGCATCGGCCACTGCGGCTACTACGACTACCGCGACATCGTCACCACGATCGGCGCGCTCGAGATCGTGCTGGACGGCCTCGGCCACCCGGTCGAGCTCGGGGCCGGCCTGCGCGCGGCGCAGGGCGTCGCGAGCGAGGCGCTCGGGGCGGCCGCCTGATGGGCACGCTGGCGCGCGCCGACCTGCGGGTGCTCGTCTGCGAGCGCATCGCCGACGCCGGGGTCGAGCACCTCTCCAACCTGTTCTCGGTCGACCTCGGCCTGGACTGGTCGAAGGAGGAGCTCGAGGAGCGCATCGGCGCGTACGACGCGATCGTGGTGCGCAGCGCGACGAAGGTCACCGGCGACCTCATCGCGCGCGCCGAGCGCCTGAAGGTGGTCGGCCGGGCCGGGACCGGGGTCGACAACGTCGACGTGCCCGCCGCCACCCGGCGCGGCATCGTGGTCTGCAACGCCGCGGGCTCCAACGCCCTGTCGGCGGCCGAGCACGCCATCGCGCTGATGCTCGCCCAGGCGCGGAACATCCCCCAGGCGCACTCGAGCCTCGTGGCCGGCAGGTGGGAGCGCTCGCGCTTCGGCGGCATCGAGGTGACCGGCAAGACGCTCGGCGTGCTCGGCTTCGGCCGCATCGGCCAGATGGTCGCGGAGCGGGCGAAGGGCCTCGGCATGCACGTGGTCGCGTACGACCCGCTCGTCGCCGAGGGCCGCTACCGCGAGCTGGGCGTCGACAAGGCCGACACCCCGGCCGACCTCTACGCCGTCGCCGACTTCGTCACCCTGCACCTGGCCTCGACGCCGGAGACCCGGGGCTTCGTCGACGCCGCGGCGTTCGCCGCCATGAAGCCGGGCGCCCGCCTGATCAACGCCGCGCGCGGCGACGTGGTGGACCAGGACGCCCTCGTCGAGGCGCTCAGGAGCGGGCACCTCGGGGGCGCCGGCATCGACGTCTTCCCGAAGGAGCCGACGGTCGAGAGCCCGCTGTTCGGGCTGCCGGGCGTGGTGGTGACGCCGCACCTCGGCGCCTCCACCGAGGAGGCCCAGGACCGCGCCGGCATCGTCGTGGCCGAGCAGGTGGCGGCGGCGCTCACCGGCGGGGTGGTCACCTCCGCGGTGAACATCCCGGCCGTCGGCCCCGAGGCACTCGAGGTGCTCGGCCCCTTCCTGCCGCTCGCGAAGCTGCTCGGCCAGCTGCTGGCGGTGCTCGTCGGCGGCCCGGCCCCCGTCGAGATCTCCTACGAGGGCCAGCTCGCCAGCCTCGACACCCGCCTGCTCACCTCCGCGGTGCTCGAGGGCGTGCTGCACGGCCGCATCGAGGAGCCGGTCAACGTGGTCAACGCCACGAGCCTCGCCGAGGAGCGCGGCATCGAGTGGTCGGAGATCACGATCCCGCGGGCCCGCGACTACACCAACCGCCTCTCGCTGCGGGCGGGCGACGTCGCGATCAGCGGCACGACCGTCGGCACCGCGGCGCGGCCGCGCCTGGTGGAGGCGTTCGGCCAGGACATCGACATCGAGCTCGCCCCGCACATCGGCCTCTTCCGCTACCTCGACATCCCCGGCCAGATCGGCCGGGTCGGCACCATCCTGGGCCTCGCCCACGTGAACATCGCCTCCATGGCGGTGTCGCGCTCGCGGGCCGAGGGGCTCGCCGTGATGGCGGTGACCGTCGACTCGCCGGTCCCGCCGGAGACCGTGCGGGCCATCCAGCACGTCGAGGGCTTCGACAGGGTGTGGTTCGCCGCCCTGGAGGTCGACTCGGCCTAGCGGGGCCGGCCCGGCGATCGACCGGGCCGGCGGTCCGCGGGCGCCCCGCCCCCCGCGGCGGGGCGCCCGGCGACCTACGGCGTGAGCACCACCGGCACCTGCACGAGGCAGTCCAGGGAGCCGTCCTTCGCCGAGGTCGACCACGCCTCGAGCATCGCCCGCTGCTCGGCCGGCAGGCTGTGCGGCAGCGGCCCGCCCCAGCGGCCGGGCGTGCGGTAGCCCGAGAAGTCCGGCAGGAACACCCCGCCGACCGCGGTGCGCGGGCGGAGCGAGATCGTGGACCCGCCGGCGCCCTCGGCGCGCAGGGACGTCACGACGGTGTGCTCGAAGAGCGGCTCGAGCTCCAGGCCGCGCACCCGGGGCGCCGCCCCGCCCCGCCACGACACGAGGCGCAGGCAGCCGTCGTCCAGCCGCTGGGCCGCGCGGGCGGTGGTGGCGCGCCACAGGTCGATCACCAGGCGGTCGCGCGAGCCGGGCACGCGGTACGACACGAACTTGAAGCGGCCGGGGGCCGCGTCGAGCAGCACGACCAGGTTGCCCGGCCGCCCGCGCACCCGCACCCGGACGCCGTCGCGGGTGGCCTCGCCGGCGGTCGTGCGGATGCCGGCCGCGTTGATCCGCACCACGGCGCGGCCGTCGGCGGGGGAGGGGTCGAGCGCGTCGACCTGCCGCTCCAGGCCGCTCAGCGTGCCGCCGTCGACGGCGACGACGGCCCGCGCGACGGACGCGTTGCCCGAGAGCGTGACGTCGGTCGCCCGCAGGGCGCCCACGGCGGCCGTCGGGAGGGCCAGGCCGGCGGCCAGCGCCGCGCCGGCGAGCAGCGGCGCGAGGCGGCGGGGGCGTGAGGGGGCGCTGCGCATGGCGCGAGCCTGCGCCCTCGCCGGCGGTCGTGTCAATGGCCGCGTTTGCCGGGCGGGCGCCGGAGGGGCTATCCTGCCCCGCATGCTCGTGGACGCCGCGCACATCACCATCTCCCGGTCGCGCGGCCTCCTGGGGCTTCGTGGGCTCCTCCCCCGGTAGGGGGAGCTTGCCGACACCCACGCCCGGATGCGCCGGGCCACGAATCCCTCGAAGCCCTCGTGAGGAGACCCTTCCGTGACCGCCGACGAGCAGACCGCAGCACCGCAGGACCCCGCGAAGCGAATCACCTTCTTCGACACCACCCTCCGGGACGGTGAGCAGGCCCCCGGGATCACCCTCAACACCCGGGAGAAGGTCGAGATCGCGCACCAGCTCGCGCGCCTCGGCGTGGATGTGATCGAGGCGGGCTTCCCGATCTCGTCACCGGGCGACTTCGAGGGCGTGCGCGCCGTCGCGGCCGAGGTGCCGGGCGTGATCGTGGCCGGGCTCGCGCGCGCCAACCCGCGCGACGTCACCACCGCCGGGGAGGCCGTGCGCGACGCCGAGCGGCCGCGCATCCACACCTTCATCGCCACGAGCGACATCCACCTCACGTACAAGCTCAAGATGAGCCGCGAGCAGGTGCTGACCGCCGCCACGGAGGCCGTGCGGCTGGCCCGCTCGATCGTGGACGACGTGGAGTTCTCCTGCGAGGACGCCACCCGCTCCGAGCCGGCCTTCGTCGCCGAGGTCGTGGGCGCGGCCATCGCCGAGGGGGCGGGGACGATCAACATCCCCGACACGGTCGGCTACACCACGCCCACCGAGTTCCAGGGCTTCCTGCTCGAGCTCTACGACCGCTGCCCCGAGCTGCGCGGCGTGGTGCTCTCCGTGCACTGCCACGACGACCTGGGGCTGGCCGTGGCCAACTCGCTGGCGGGCGTCCAGGTGGGCGCGCGCCAGGTGGAGGGCTGCATCAACGGCATCGGCGAGCGCGCCGGCAACGCCTCGCTGGAGGAGCTGGCCATGATCCTGCGCACCCGGGCCGACGCGCTCGGCGGCCTGTGGTCGGGCCTCACCACCACCGAGATCACGCGCACCAGCCGGATGGTCAGCCGCATGACCGGCTACGTCGTGCAGCCCAACAAGGCGATCGTGGGCCGCAACGCGTTCGCCCACGAGGCCGGCATCCACCAGCACGGCGTGCTCAGCAACCCGCTGACCTACGAGATCATGGACTACGCCTCGGTGGGGCTCGCCCAGAGCGAGATCGTGCTCGGCAAGCACTCCGGCCGCCACGCGCTGCGCAACGCGCTCGTGGAGATGGGCTACGAGCTCGACAGGGACGAGCTCGACCAGGCCTTCGCGCGCTTCAAGGACCTCGCCGACCGCAAGGGCCGCATCTCGGCTGCCGACCTCGAGGCGATCGTCGGCGACGAGATGCGGGTGGAGGGCGCCGCCGACGGGCTCGCGCTGGATGAGCTGCACTTCGCCGGCGGGACCGGCGGCACCCCGCACGCCCGCGTGGTGGTGCGCGAGGCCGACGGCTCGCGGCGCGAGGCAGAGGCCGACGGCGACGGGCCGGTCGACGCGTTGATGAAGGCGATCGACCGCGCGGCGGGCACCGAGGGCACGCTGCTGGAGTACGCGGTCTCGGCCGTGACGGGCGGCAAGGACGCCCTCGGCGAGGCGCGGGTGGTCTGCGAGATCGACGGGCGGCGGTTCGCCGGCCAGGGGGTCTCGACCGATGTGTTGGAGGCGAGCGCGACGGCATACGTCCGCGCGGTGAACGCCAGCCGCCACGCCGAGCACGGCGAGCGGGTCGCGACGGGAGGAGTGTGATGGGGAGGACCCTGTTCCAGAAGGTCTGGGACGCCCACCAGGTGCGGGCGGCCGACGCAACCGGTCCGGCGATCCTGTTCGTCGACCTGCACCTGGTGCACGAGGTCACCTCGCCGCAGGCCTTCGACGGCCTGCGCCTGGCCGGGCGCAGGGTGCGCCGGCCGGACCGCACGCTGGCGACCGTCGACCACAACGTGCCCACGATCGGGCGCGAGGCCGGCATCGCCGACCCGCTCTCGCGGGCGCAGATCGAGGCGCTGGAGCGCAACTGCGCCGAGTTCGGCGTGCCGCTCTTCTCCATCCGCAGCAACCGGCAGGGGATCGTGCACATCATCGGCCCGGAGCTCGGGGTCACCCAGCCCGGCATGACGATCGTCTGCGGCGACAGCCACACGTCCACCCACGGGGCGTTCGGCGCGCTGGCGTTCGGCATCGGCACCAGCGAGGTCGAGCACGTGCTCGCCACGCAGACCCTCACCCAGGCGCCGCCGCGCACGATGCGCATCAACATCGAGGGCGACGCCGGCGTGGGCGTGGGCGCCAAGGACCTGATCCTCGGCACCATCGGCCAGATCGGCGTGGCCGGGGCGCAGGGCCACGTCATCGAGTACGCGGGCTCCGCGATCCGCGCGCTCTCGATGGAGGGCCGCATGACGGTCTGCAACATGTCGATCGAGGGCGGCGGCCGCGCGGGCATGATCGCCCCCGACGAGACCACCTTCGCCTGGCTCGAGGGCCGGCCCGGCGCACCGCGCGACTTCGCGGCGGCCGTCGAGCGCTGGCGCGAGCTGCCGAGCGACTGGGACGCCCGCTTCGACCGCGAGGTGCACGTCGACGCCGCGTCCCTCGCGCCCCAGGTCACCTGGGGCACGACGCCCGGCATGGTCGCGCCGATCACCGGACGCGTCCCCACGCCGGAGGAGTACGACGACCCGGCCGACCGTGAGGGCGTGCGCCGCGCGCTCGACTACATGGGCCTGCGGGGCGGCGAGGCGATGGAGGACATCGCCCTCGACACCGTCTTCATCGGCTCCTGCACCAACGGCCGCCTCGCCGACCTGCGCGCCGCCGCCGAGGTGCTGCGCGGCCACAAGGTGCGCGAGGGACTGCGGGCGATCGTGGTGCCGGGCTCGATGCAGGTGAAGGCCGAGGCCGAGGCCGAGGGCCTCGACCGGGTCTTCACCGAGGCGGGCTTCGAGTGGCGCGACGCCGGCTGCTCCATGTGCCTCGCGATGAACGACGACGTGCTCCAGCCGGGCGAGCGCTGCGCCTCCACGAGCAACCGCAACTTTGAGGGGCGCCAGGGCAAGGGTGGCCGCACCCACCTCGTCAGCCCGCCGATGGCCGCCGCCGCGGCGATCACCGGCCACCTGGTGGACGTGCGCTCGTTCAGCCCCGAGGCCGTCGAGGCGGTGGCCTGATGGAGCCGTTCCGCAAGGTCGAGGGCGTCGTCTGCCCGCTGGACCGGGCCGACGTCGACACCGACCAGATCATCCCCAAGCAGTTCCTGAAGCGCATCGAGCGCACCGGCTTCGGCGAGTTCCTGTTCTGGGACTGGCGGGGCGAGGAGGGCTTCCCGCTCGACCGCCCGGAGTACGCCGGCGCGCCGATCCTGGTGGCGGGGCGCAACTTCGGCTGCGGCTCGTCGCGCGAGCACGCCCCCTGGGCGCTCGAGGACTTCGGCTTCCGGGCCGTGATCGCCCCGAGCTTCGCCGACATCTTCCGCACCAACTGCACGAAGATCGGCCTGCTCCCGGTGCAGCTGCCGGAGGACCAGGTGCGCGCGCTCATGGAGCAGGCCGAGGGCGAGCCGGGCGCCACGGCGACCGTCGACCTCGAGCGGCTGGTGGTCGTCGCCGCCGACGGGCGCGAGTTCCCGTTCGAGATCGACCCCGTCGTGCGCGAGCGGCTCCTCAACGGCTGGGACGACATCGCCCTCACGCTGGCGCACGAGGACGACATCGCGGCCTACGAGCGCGACCACGAGCGCGAGGGCCCCGTCACGACCCCCTTCGCGTAGGGACTCCGCCCGGGCTGCGTCGGGCTGAGTCGCGCCCCTGGCGCGCGGCGGCGAGCCATGGGGCTCCGCCCAGGCCGCCCGGCTCCGCCGGGCGGCCTGGGCTGCGTCGAAGCGAGGAACGCTTGCTGGCGCGCCGGCCGAATCGGCTCCGGCCTGGCGGCCGGGGCGCGCCATTCCGGCAATGTGCCCCCCAACCGCGCGGCTCCGTCGACGCTGACGCGCCGCCGGGGCGCGCCGCGCGGCGAACCGGTCGCGATCCGTCCCGGACGACCTGATCGAACTTCGACGTGGTCGTAGACACGACCGCCGAAGGCGGGAGCGTGCACAAACCGGCCACGAGCGCGCCGGGCACACCCCACGCGCACCACGGACGCTCACGTCGGTGGGGTTTCCGGCGCCCGCCCCGCCGAAGGCGGTGCGCCGGTGTGCAAATCGCCCCGGCCAGGGGCGATTTGCCGCGTGACCCGGCCCGAAAGAGGCCGGGTCCCCGCGTGAGGGGCACGGCCGTCGACAACGTGCCCAGCGCGAGCCGGCCCGCGAGGGCCGGATCCCGCCCGCGCAGAGGATCGGCCCCAGCCGAATCCGCACCGCGACCACCCGCCCAGCGCGAGCCGGCCCGCCAGGGCCGGGTCCCGCCCGCGCTCAGGATCGGCCCCAGCCGACCCGGTCCGTCGACGACCTCGTCACAGGAGGGGCCGGGTCCCGCCCGCGCCATGAATCGTCCCCAGCCGAGCCCGTCTCTCGACGACGTCGTCAACGCAGGGCCGGATCCGCCCGCGCCATGAATCGGCCCCAGCCGACCCCCGCTGTCTGGACGGGCTCGCCGAGGACGGCCCGCAGGGCCGGGTCCCGCCCCGCACAATGGATCCGCCCCGGCCGACCCCGTCAGCCGGCGACCTCGCCGGGGGGCGCCCCACGACCACCCCGTCCGCTGACGACCTGGCCGCGGACGGGGTGGTCGAGGACGGCCCAGCACCACCCGGCCCACGACCACCCGCCCAGCGACCGGCCGGCCCGGCGACGGGGGCCGCCGCACCGCGAGGCGCCAGAGCGTCGGGCGACCCCGCTAGGTTGGGGGCATGGCCGACTACACGCACGTCAACCTGCGCCGCGACGTCCCGGACATGGCCGCGATGAACGGCATGGAGGGGATGGACGCGCGCTTCCCGACCCGCGACCTGGGGCTCAGCGCGGCGGCGATCAGCCTCCACCGCCTGGAGCCGGGGGTCCGCCAGCCCTTCGGCCACCGGCACGCCTCCCAGGAGGAGGTCTACGTGGTGGTGGAGGGCTCCGGCCGCGTGAAGCTGGATGAGGAGGTCGTCGAGCTCGCGACCTGGGACGCCGTCCGGGTGCCGCCGCGCACGTGGCGCTGCTTCGAGGCGGGGCCCGGCGGCATCGCGTTCGTCGCGGTCGGCGCCCCCCAGATGGACGACCCCCACGCCGGCTCCGAGATGGCGCCCGGCTGGTGGAGCGACTGATCGGCTGAGGGGCCCGCGGTGCTGGCCATGCTGCTCGCCCGGCCGGGGCCCGCGACGGGGGAGGGCCCGCTGGAGGCGGTCGAGCTGCCGGAGCCCGCGCCGGGGCCCGGCGAGCTGGTCCTGGCGGTGGAGGCCTGCGCGGTCTGCCGCACCGATCTGCAGCTCGCCGAGGGCGACCTGGCGCCGCGCCGCCTGCCCGTCGTGCCGGGGCACCAGGCGGTCGGGAGGGTGGCGGCGGTCGGCCCTGACGCGCCGGGCTGGCGCGAGGGCGACCGCGCGGGCGCGTACTGGCTGTGGCGCTCCTGCGGCCGCTGCGCGCGCTGCCGCGCCGGCCGGGAGAACCTCTGCGAGCGCGCCGAGTTCACCGGCTGGGACCGCGACGGCGGCTTCGCGGAGCGCCTCGTGGTGCGCGCCGACACGGCGGCCCGGCTGCCGGACGACGTCGACCCGGTCGCGACCGCGCCGCTGCTGTGCGGCGGGGTCATCGGCCACCGCTCCCTGCGGGTGAGCGGGATCCGGCCGGGCGGCCGCCTGGGGCTGTTCGGCTTCGGGGCCTCGGCGCTGTGCGCGATCCAGGTCGCCGTCCACATGGGGTGCGAGGTGCACGTGCGCACGCGCTCGCCGCGTGAGCAGGCGCGCGCGCTCGAGCTCGGGGCGGCCTCGGCCGGCGGCTACGACGACCCGGCGCGGCCGCTCGACGCCGCCGTGACGTTCGCCCCCGCCGGCGACGTGGTGGTCGCGGCGCTGCGGGCCCTCGACCGCGGCGGCACGGTGGCGGTCAACGCCATCCACCTCGACCGCGTGCCGGAGTTCCCGTACGAGCTGCTCTGGTGGGAGCGCTCCCTGCGGAGCGTCGCCAACGTCACCCGCGCCGACGCCGCGGCGTTCCTCGCGCTGGCGCACGAGATCCCCGTGCGGACGCGGTTCGAGACCCACCCGCTGACCGCCGCCAACGCCGCCCTCGCGCGGCTGCGCTCGGGCGAGGTGGACGGCGCCGCGGTGCTCGTGGTCGCCTGAGAACCGGGGGCGGCGGATCCGCGGCCCCCGCGCGTAAAGGAACGCGCCGGCCGATCCGAGAGCGGGGGCGAGCCGGCGGGAGGGGTCCGCCGACGGACCACGCGAGACCGGAGAGGTGGACACATGGCCCGCATCCTCGTCGTCGAAGACGACCCCGACATCGCCGAGCTGATCGCCTTCAAGCTCGAGCGCGAGGGGCACGTGGTGCGCGCCGAGGCCGACGGCCGGGCGGGCCTGGCGGCGGCGCTCGCCGAGCCGCCCGATCTGGTGCTGCTCGACTGGATGATGCCGCGCATGAGCGGCCTCGAGGTCTGCCAGGAGCTGCGGGCCGACCCGCGGGGCGAGCGGATGCCGGTCATCTTCCTCACCGCGAAGGCGCAGGAGGCCGACGTCCAGCGCGGCTTCGCCATGGGGGCCGATGACTTCATCCCCAAGCCGTTCTCGCCGCGCGAGCTCGCGAGCCGCGTCGGCGCCGTGCTCGCCCGCTCGATGGTCCTGGGCTGACGTGACCGCGGTCACCGAGCCGGGCGCGGCCCTCGTCGCCCTGACGGCGGCGGCCGTCCTGCTGCTCGCCGCGGCGGCCGTCCGCAAGGCGCTCCGCGACGCCGCGGGTCGCCGCCGCCTGGCGCGGGCGGCGCAGGCGCGCCCCGCCGTGCTGCGCATGGTGGCCGGCGCCGCCGGCGCCGGCGGCGCGCCCGGCGACCGGCGGGCCCGCCGCGCCGTGCGCGAGGCCGCGACCGGCCTCCTGCCCAAGCTGCGCGGCGACGACCGCCGCTGCCTGGTGGCGCTGCTCGAGTCGCAGGGCGCGATCGAGCGCGCGCTGCGCCGCACCCGCCGGCCCGGCGCCGTGGGCCGGGCCCGCGCCGCCGAGCTGCTCGGCGCCGCGGCGATCGACCGGGCGCTGCCCGACCTGCTGCGGCTGCTCGGCGACCGCGACCCCGGCGTGCGCGCCGCCGCCGCCCGGGCGGCCGGCAGGCTGGCCGACCCGCACGCCGCCGCGCCGCTGCTCGCCACGCTCGACGCGCGCCGGCCGGTGCCCGCCAGCGTCGTGTCGATGGCGCTGGCCCGTCTCGGGGTGCCCGCGGTGGGCCCGCTGCGGGCGGCTCTCGCGTCGCCCTCGACGGCCGCCCGCGTGACCGCCGCCGAGCTGCTCGGCGTGCTGGAGGCGGTGCCCGCGGTCGGCGAGCTGACCCGGGCCCTGGTCGAGGACCGCTCGCCCGAGGTGCGCGTGCGGGCCGCCGGCGCGCTCGGCCGCATCGGCTCGCCCCGCGCCGTCGCCGCGCTCACCGGCTGCCTGTCGTCCGCCTCGCCGGAGCGCCTCCGCGCCGCGGCCGCCGACGCCCTCGCGGCGACCGGCGCGGCGTCGGCCGACGCCGCGCTCGCCGACGCCCTGCGCGACGGGCCGCACCGGGTGGCCCGCGCGGCCGCCACCGCGCTGGCGGCCGGCGGCGACGCGGCGCGCGCCCTGCTCGCCGGCATCGCCGACGCGGCCGGGCCCGGGGCGCCGGAGGCCCGCGAGGCGCTGGCCGCCGCGCCCGCCGGGGCCGCACGATGACCGGGGCGGTGCGCGAGGCCCTCGGGGCCGTGGACGGGCTGGTGCTCGTCTACTTCCTGCTGCTGAACGGCGTGCAGCTGCTGCTGATCGGGCTGGCCGGCACGGACCTCGCCCGCGCCACGCGGCGGGCCTCGGTCGCCGGCCACGAGGACGTCTTCGCCAACCCGCTCACCCCCGGCGTCTCGGTGGTCGTCCCCGCGTTCGACGAGGAGGCCACGATCGTCGAGGCGGTGCGGGGGCTGCTCGACCTGCGCTATCCGCTCCACGAGGTGATCGTCGTGGACGACGGCTCGACCGACGGCACCTTCGGCCGCCTGGCCGCCGCCTTCGACCTCGTCCCGGTCGAGCGGGTGATCCCGGCAGACGTGCCGACGATCGGCAGGGTGCAGTCCGTGCACGCGCCGCGGCGCGGCGGCGACCTCGTCGTGGTGCGCAAGGAGAACGCCGGCCGGCGTTCCGACCCGGTCAACGTCGGCATCAACGCCGCCCGGCACGAGCTGGTGTGCGCGGTCGACGGCGACTCGGTGCTGGACGACGGCGCGCTGCTGCGCATCGCGCGGCCCTTCATCGACGACCCCGACCGCGTCGTGGCCACCGGCGGCACGATCCGTGCGGCGAACGGCTGCGTCGTGGAGCGCGGGCGCGTCCTGGCGCCCCGCATGCCGCGCGGCTGGGCGGCGCGCATCCAGGTGGTGGAGTACCTGCGCGCCTTCCTGCTCGGGCGCACCGGCTGGTCGCGGCTCGGGGGGCTGCTGATCATCTCCGGCGCGTTCGGCCTCTTCCGGCGCGACGTGCTCGTGGCGGTGGGCGGCTACGACCGCCGCACCGTCGGCGAGGACGCCGAGCTCGTGGCCCGCATCCACCGGCGCATGCGCGAGGCCGGCCGCGACCATCGCGTCGTGTTCGTGCCCGAGCCGGTGTGCTGGACGGAGGTCCCGAAGGACCTCGGCGCGCTGGCGCGCCAGCGCCGCCGCTGGTCGCGCGGGCTCGCCGAGGTGCTCTGGGCCCACCGCGCCATGATGCTCAACCCGCGCCACGGGACGGTCGGCGTGCTCGCGCTGCCCTACTTCCTGGTCTTCGAGCTGCTGACGCCGGTCGTCGAGCTTGCCGGGCTCCTCGCCGTCGGCGCCGGGCTGGCGGCCGGCGTCGTCTCGCCGGCGGACGCCGGGCTCGTCGCCCTGGCGGCGGTCGGGCTGGGCGTGCTCGTCTCGGTGGCGGCCGCGGTGTCGGAGGAGTTCAGCTTCCACCGGTACGGCCGCTGGCGCGACCTGGCCGCCTACCTCGCCGCGGCGGTGCTCGAGAACCTCGGCTTCCGCCAGCTCCACGCGCTGTGGCGCCTGCAGGGGCTCGTCGCCTTCCTGCGCCGGCGGCCGGCCGTGTGGGGGCCGATGACCCGGGCCGGGTTCGCGGTCGCGCCGTCCGAGGCGCCGGCCGCCGCGGCGGCCGGCGAGGCCCGGTGACCCGCCTGCCCCCGCGCCCGCGCGGCGCGACGGTGCTCGGGGTGGCGGGCTTCGCGCTCGCCTACTTCGTGGTCGCCCGCCTGGGGCTCGTGCTCGTGTCCGAGGGGTCGCGGGTCGCCGTGATCTGGCCCGCCAGCGGGCTCCTGATGGCTGCGGCGGCGCTCACCGCGCCCCGGCTCTGGCCGGCCCTCGCGGGGGCGGCGGCCGCGGGGAGCTTCGCGGCGCAGTCGTCCGTGCGCGACGACGCGCCGATGGACACCGCGCTCGCGCTCGTCAACGCCGGCGGGCCCCTGCTCGCGGCGGCGGTGCTGCTGTGGACCCTGCGGCGCCCGCCGCCCGTGGGGCTCGACTCGGTGCGCGGGGCCGCCGGGCTGGTGGCCGCGGCGATCGCCGGCACGGTCCCGGCGGCGGTCGCCGGCGCGGCCGTCCTCGCGGTGGGCGCCGGCGCCCCGCCCGCGACGGCGGCCGTCCAGTGGTGGTGCTCGGACGGGCTCGGCGTGCTCGCGGTGGCGCCGGTCGTGCTGTCGCTCGCGGGCGTCGGCGGCCGGCGGGCCATCGACCGCCCCGACGTCGCCTGGGTCGCCGTCACGGCGGCGGCCGCGGTCGTCGCCTTCGCGGTCGCGCCGGGCGAGGTCGTCTACTTCTCGTTCTCCTACGCCGTGCTCCCGGTGCTGCTGTGGACGGCCATCCGGGTGGGTCCGCGTGGCCGCGGCATGGCGATGCTGGCGCTGGCCGGCATCGCCTCGCTCGCCACGCTCAACGGCCGCGGCCCCTTCGCGCGCGCCGACCTCGGCGCCATCGAGCGCGTCCAGGCGCTGCAGGGCTTCCTCGCCGTGGCGGCGGTGCTCGTCCTGGTGCTGGGCGCCGTGATGACGGAGCGCCGGCTGGCCGAGGCCCGACTGGCGGCGACGAGCGACCGGCTCGAGGACGTGCTCCGCGGGGCCACCGAGTTCGCGGTCGTTGGCACCGACGCCGACGGGCTCGTCACCGTGTTCAACGCCGGCGCGGAGCGCATGCTCGGTTACGCCCCGGAGGCCGTCGTCGGCCGCCTCACGCCCGCCGCGTTCCACGAGCCCGGCGAGCTGGAGGGGCGCGCCCGCGAGCTCGGGGTGGCGGCCGGCTTCGGGACGCTCGTGGTCCTCGCCCGGCGCGGCGCGGCCGACACCGGGGCGTGGACGTACGTGCGCGCCGACGGCTCGACCCTGCGCGCCGCCGTCACCGTCACGCCCCAGACCGACCGATCCGGTGCGCTGGTGGGCTTCCTCGTCATCGCCCGCGACGTCACCGAAAGCGAGCGCGCGGAGGCCGAGCGCGCCGCCCTCGTGCGGGTGTCGCGCGACGTCGCCGCCGGCGCCGGGCCGGCCGCCGTCGCCGCCGCCGTGGCACGCGAGGTCGCGGGCCTGTACGAGGGGGCCGGCGCGGTGGTGGTGCGCGGCGCGGCCGAGCGCGTGGGCGCGTGGGGCGACGCGCCGGCCGGCGGCGCCCCCGCCGCGACGGCGCCGGTGCTGGTGGACGGACGGCGCTGGGGCCGCCTGGATCTGCTCACCCGGCCGGGGGGCGCGCCCGTCGAGGGCGCCGGCGCCGGCCTGGTGCGCTTCGCGTCGCTCGTGGGCCTGGCCGTGAGCCGCAGCGAGAGCCGGGCGGCGCTCGAGCGGCGCAGCGCCGAGCTCTCGACCATCCTCGACGGGCTGCCGGCGATCGTCTGGGTCACCGACCCGGAGGGCCGCTTCGTGCTGGTCAACAGCGCCTTCGATGGGCTGGTCGGGCCGCGCTGCGTGGGCCGCACCGTGCACGAGGTGCTGCCGCCGGAGTTCGCCGACGGCGAGGACCGCCGCCGCGCCGAGGCGATCGCCTCCGGCCGCCCGGTGCGCCACGAGGAGACGCTGACCGACCCGTCGGGGCGCGAGCGCGCCCTGCTCGTCGCCCGGTCGCCGATCCTCGACCGCGACGGCCGCGCCTACGCGGTCTGCTCGATCGCCACCGACATCAGCGAGCGGCGCGAGGTGGAGCGGGTGAAGGACGAGTTCGTCTCCGTGGTGAGCCACGAGCTGCGCACGCCGCTCACCTCCGTGCGCGGCGCGCTCGCGATCCTCGACGAGGAGGGCGACGACCTGCCGCCGGCCCAGCGCGACCGCATGCTGCGCATCGCCGCCTCCAACAGCGAGCGGCTCGCCGAGCTGGTCGACGACATCCTCGACATCGAGCGCATCGCCTCGGGCCGCGACGTGCTGGCGCCCGCGCCGTGCGACGCGGGCGAGCTCGCGGTGGAGGCGGCGGACGCCATGCGCGCGATGGCCGACCGCGCCGGCATGGCGATCGATGCGGCGCCCGAGGCCTGCCCGCTGGTCACCGACGCGGGCAAGGTGCAGCAGGTGCTGCGCAACTACATCGCCAACGCGGTGAAGTTCTCGCCCGAGGGCAGCCGCATCCGGGTGGCGGTGGTGCGGACCGACGCCGAGGTGCGCTTCGTGGTCGCCGACGAGGGCCGCGGCATCCCGGCCGAGATGATCGAGCGGGTGTTCGAGCGCTTCCAGCAGGTCGACTCCTCCGACGCCCGCCGGGTGGGCGGCACGGGGCTGGGCCTCGCGATCTGCCGGCAGATCGCGGGGCAGCTCGGCGGCCGCGTCTGGGCCGAGAGCCGGGAGGGCGCCGGCAGCCGCTTCTGGCTCGCCGTGCCGGCGCCGCGGCCGCGCGCCGCCGCCCCGCGGCACGCCCGGGCCGGGAGCGCCGCGCCGGCCTGAGGTAGCCTCCGCCGGTCCGCAGGTCGATCGAGGGGGCTCGTGTGCCGGAGGTGTCTGTAGCGCTGCTGCCGGGGGACGGCATCGGCCCGGAGGTGGTCGCGGAGGCGCGGCGGGTGGTGGACGCCATCGCGCCGGACCACGGCCTGTCCATCGGCTGGCACGAGCACCTGGTCGGCGGCGCGTCGATCGACGCGCACGGCACCGCCCTCACCGACGACGTGCTGGAGGCCTGCGCCGGCTCGGACGCCGTCCTGCTCGGCGCCGTCGGCGGGCCGAACTGGGACACCACCGACCCGGACGAGCCGCGGCCGGAGCAGGGCCTGCTCGGGCTGCGCTCGGGCCTGGGCCTGTTCGCCAACCTGCGCCCGGTGCGCCCCTGGCCGGCCCTCTACGAGGCCAGCCCGCTGCGGCGCGAGCGCATCGAGGGCACCGACCTGCTGGTGGTGCGCGAGCTGACCGGCGGCCTCTACTTCGGCGAGCGCGGCCGCGAGCCCGACCGGGCCTTCGACACCTGCGTCTACACCCGCGAGGAGGTGCGCCGGCTGGCCGAGTGGGGCTTCCGGGCCGCCGCCGGGCGGCGGGGGAGGGTGACCTCGGTCGACAAGGCCAACGTGCTGGAGACCTCGCGCCTCTGGCGCGAGGAGGTCGTGCGGGTGGCCGAGGGGCACCCCGGGGTGGCGCTCGAGCACATGCTGGTCGACAACGCCGCGATGCAGCTCGTCAGCCGCCCGGCCGACTTCGACGTGATCATCACCGAGAACCTGTTCGGCGACGTGCTCTCGGACGAGGCCGCGATGATCACCGGCTCCATCGGGATGCTGCCGTCGGCCAGCCTGGCGGCCGGCTCGCTGGGGCTCTACGAGCCGGTGCACGGCTCCGCGCCCGACATCGCCGGCCGCGGCGTCGCCAACCCGGTGGCCACGGTGCTGTCGGCGGCGATGATGCTGCGCTACTCGCTGGGCGCGCCGGAGGCGGCCGACCGCCTGGAGGGCGCGGTCGACGCCGTGCTCGGCGCCGGCCACCGCACGCCCGACCTGGGCGGCGCGCTCGGCACGCGCGAGGTGGGCGACCTCATCCTGGCGCAGCTCGCGGGGTAGGACCGTGGCGGAGGTCCCCGGCTGGGAGGGGCGCTGGTTCGAGGACTTCGTCGTCGGCGACGTCTACGTGCACCGCCTGGGCCGGACCGTCCTGCCGGTCGACAACGCCTGGTTCACCCTGCTCACGCAGAACACCGCCCCGATCCACGTCGACCGCCACTACGCGGCCGGCACCGAGTGGGGCCGGCCGCTGGTGGACTCCACGTTCACGCTGGCCCTCGTGACCGGCCAGAGCGTGCCGGACGTCTCGCAGAACGTGATGGCGAACCTCGGCTGGGACGAGGTGCGCCTGCCGGCCCCCGTCTTCGAGGGCGACACGATCTACTCGGAGAGCGAGGTGCTGGCCGTCCGCCCCTCGCGGTCGCGGCCGGAGGTGGGGATCGTCACCGTGCGGACGACCGGCAGCAACCAGGACGGCGTCGTGGTCATCACCTTCACCCGCACGCTGATGGTCTACCGGCGCGGCCACGGCCCGGCCGGCCGCCGTCCGCGCCCCCAGCCGGGTGGCCCGGCCCGGTAACCTTGTGCGATCGGCCGGTCCCACGGGGGGCGCCGGCCGCCGTCGCCGAGGGGATCATCAGCATGCAGGAAGCCGAGAAGATCTGGATGAACGGGGAGCTGGTCGACTGGCCGGACGCGCGCGTGCACGTCCTGTCGCACGGCCTGCACTACGGCACGACGGTCTTCGAGGGCATCCGCGCGTACGACGCCGAGGGCGGCACCGCGGTCTTCCGCCTCGACGACCACCTGGCCCGCCTGGAGCGCTCGGCGGCGATGTACCACATGCCCGTGCCGTACACGCGCGAGGAGATGCGCGCGGCGGTGCACGCGGTGCTCGCGGCCAACGGCCTCGGGGCCTGCTACATCCGGCCGATCGTGCTGCGGGGCTACGGCACGATGGGGCTGTTCCCGCTCGAGGCGCCGGTCGACGTGGCCGTGGCCGCCTGGCAGTGGGGCGCCTACCTCGGCGAGGACGGCCTGCGCACCGGCATCCGGGCGAAGATCTCGAGCTGGCGGCGCATCGGCACCAACACGATCCCGGCCACCGCGAAGGCCGGCGGCCAGTACCTCAACTCGATCCTCGCCAAGATCGAGACCCACAAGGCGGGCTACCAGGAGGCGATCCTGCTCAACGAGGCCGGCTACGTGGCCGACGGCTCGGGCGAGAACCTGTTCATCGTCCGCGACGGCGTCCTCATCACCCCGCCGGTGCAGGCGTCGATCCTCGAGGGGATCACCCGCGCGAGCATCATCACCCTGGCCGCCGACGAGGGCATCCCGGTGCTGGAGCGCGAGGTCGCCCGCGCCGAGCTCTACACGGCCGACGAGGTCTTCATCACCGGCACCGCGGCCGAGGTCTGCCCGGTGATCGAGGTCGACGACCACGCGCTCGGCACCCCCGGGCCGGTCACGCGCCGCCTGCAGAACCGGTTCTTCGCCGCGACCGAGGGGCGCGACCCCCGGTCCGGGGAGTGGCTCGACCACGTCGGCGCCCCGGCGCCGACCGTGTGACGCGCGGGCGCATGGCCGAGCGGGTCCTCATCTACGACACCACGCTGCGCGACGGCATGCAGCGCGAGGGCCTGTCGCTGTCCGTGGGCGAGCAGCTGCAGGTGGCGCTGCACATCGCCGCGTTCGGAGTGGAGTACCTGGAGGCCGGCTTCCCGGCCAGCAACCCGAAGTACGGCGAGCTGTTCGGCCTGCTGGAGCGCGAGGACCTGGGGGACACCCGCCTGGCCGCCTTCGGCATGACGCGCCGGCGCGGCACGACCGCCGACGCCGACCCGGCGATGCGCGGCCTGGCCGAGAGCTTCGCCCCCGTGGTCACGATCGTCGGCAAGACGTGGGACCTGCACATCGAGAAGGTCACCCGGGTCACGCGCGAGGAGAACCTGCGCATGATCGAGGAGTCGGTGGCCTTCCTCGTGGGCCGGGGGAAGGAGGTGGTCTACGACGCCGAGCACTTCTTCGACGCGTACGCCGCCCACCCGGGCTACGCCCTCGACTGCCTGCGGGCCGCGGAGGCGGGCGGAGCGTCGTGGATCACGCCCTGCGACACCAACGGCGCCACCCTGCCGGGGCGCCTGGGCACGGTGGTGCGGGAGGTGCGCGCGGCGCTGCCGGGCGTGCGCCTCGGCATCCACACCCACAACGACGCCGAGTGCGGCGTGGCCACCAGCCTCGCCGCGGTCGACGAGGGCGCGCGCCTGGTGCAGGGCACCGTCAACGGCTACGGCGAGCGCTGCGGCAACGCCAACCTCTGCTCGATCATCCCGGCGCTGGCCTTCAAGATGGGCTACGAGGTGCTGGACGCCGACCGGCTCGCCGAGCTCACCGCGCTGAGCCACTTCGTCGCCGAGACGGCCAACCTGCAGCCCGACGCGTGGGCGCCGTACGTCGGCCGCAACGCGTTCGCCCACAAGGGCGGCATGCACCAGCAGGGCATGAACGCCGACGCCCGCACCTATGAGCACATCGACCCGGCCGCCGTCGGCAACGAGCGGCGGGTGCTGGTCTCCGAGCTCTCCGGCCGGGGCACGATCCTGGCCAAGTCGCGCGAGCTGGGCGTCGACCTCGAGGACGACCCCGAGCGCGTGCCGGCCATCCTCGCCCGACTCAAGGAGCTCGAGCACCGCGGCTACCACTTCGAGGTGGCCGACGGATCGTTCGAGCTGCTGCTGGAGCGCGAGACCGGCGTCTACGAGCCGCTCTTCACGCTCGAGAGCTTCCGCGTCATCACCGAGAAGCGCGCCGACGGCCGGGTGGAGACGGAGGCCACGGTCAAGCTCTTCCACGACGGCGAGCGGCTGGTGGCGACGGCCGAGGGCAACGGCCCGGTCAACGCGCTCGACGCGGCCCTGCGCCGCGCGCTCGAGCCGCGCGTGCCGGAGCTGCGCGAGATCGGCCTCGTCAACTTCAAGGTGCGCATCCTCGACGAGGCGAAGGGCACCGGCGCGGCCACCCGCGTGCTGCTCGACTCGAGCGACGGCCACGAGACCTGGGGCGCGATCGGGGTGAGCGAGAACGTGATCGAGGCCTCCTGGGAGGCCCTCCTCGACAGCCTCGAGCACGGCGTCCGCCGGGTCGCGCGGGCACGGGCGACGGCAGCCGGGTGAGCGGGGCGCCGGAGCGCATCCCGCTCGCCAGGCCCGTCATCGGCGAGCGCGAGCGGGAGCTCGTGGACGAGGTGCTGCGCTCGGGCCAGCTCTCGTTGGGCCCGATGGTGCCGCGCTTCGAGCGCATGTGGGCCGAGCGCGCGGGCACGCGGCACGCGGTCGCCGTCTCGAGCGGCACGGCCGGGCTGCACCTGTGCCTGCACGCGCTGGGCCTGGGGCCGGGCGACGAGGTCATCACGTCGTCGTTCTCGTTCGTCGCCTCGGCCAACGCGATCGTCTTCACCGGCGCGACCCCGGTCTTCGCCGAGGTCGACCCGCTCACGTTCAACATGGACCCGGCGGCCGTCGAGGCGGCCATCACGCCGCGCACGAAGGCGATCCTCATCGTCGACATCTTCGGCTACCCCGCCGAGGTGCCCGCGCTGGTCGACATCGCCCGCCGCCACGGCCTGGGCGTGGTCGAGGACGCCTGCCAGTCCATCGACGGCGACCACGACGGCCGCAAGCTCGGCACCTTCGGCCACCCGGCGGTCTACGGCTTCTACGCCAACAAGCAGATGACCACGGCCGAGGGCGGCCTCGTGCTGACCGACGACGACGAGCTCGCCCGGGTGCTGTCCAGCCTGCGCAACCAGGGCCGCTCCGACGACGGCGCCTGGCTCGTCCACTCGCGGCTCGGCTTCAACTACCGACTCTCCGACGTCCACGCCGCGATCGGCGTGGCCCAGGTGGAGCGGCTCGACGACCTGCAGGCCGGCCGGGCCCGGGTGGCCGGCTGGTACCAGGAGCGGGTGCGCGCGATGGACGGCGTCACCCCCATGTACGAGGGCCCCCAGCGGCGCTCGTGGTTCGTCTACGCGCCGCGCCTCGAGCCCGACCTGGTGCGCGATGAGGTCATCGGCGACCTCGACGCGCTGGGCGTCTCGGCCAAGCCCTACCTGCCGTGCATCCACCTGCAGCCCTACTACCGGGCCGAGCACGGGCACGGCCCGGGCGAGTTCCCGGTCACCGAGGCGATCAGCGCCTCGACGATCGCGCTGCCGTTCTTCCCGGAGATGACCGAGGCGCAGGTCGACCGGGTCTGCGAGGCGCTCGCCGCGGTCGTGGCCGCGCGGCGCGCCGGCCGGCCGGGGGCGACGGCGAGGGCATGACGGGCGGCGGGCGCCTCTGGGGCGGCCGCTTCGGCGCGGGCTCGGCCGAGGCGTTCGACCGGCTCAACTCCTCGCTGGAGGTCGACCGGCGGCTGTGGCCGCAGGACCTCAGGGCCTCCCGCGCCCACGCGCGCATGCTCGGGGCGCAGGGGATCATCCCCGCGGAGGACGCCGCCGCGATCGACGACGGCCTCGAGCGCATCGCCGGCGAGCTGGAGCGGGGCGAGTTCCCGTTCGTCCCCGGCGACGAGGACATCCACACCGCCGTGGAGCGCCGGCTCACCGAGCTCGTCGGCGACGCCGGGCGGCGGCTGCACACGGCGCGCAGCCGCAACGACCAGGTCATCACCGACACGCTCCTGCATCTGCGCGAGCGCTGCGAGGCGCAGGCGGGCCTGCTCCGCGAGCTCGCCGAGGCGCTGCTCGCCCAGGCCGAGGCCCACGTCGACACGCTCCTGCCCGGCTACACCCACAGCCAGCGCGCCCAGCCGGTGCGGCTGGCGCACCACCTGCTCGCCTACGTCTGGATGCTCGACCGCGACCGCACCCGGCTGGGTCACGCGATCGCCGCGACGGCCGACTGCCCGCTCGGCTCGGGGGCCCTGTCGGGGGTCGGCTTCCCGATCGACCGCGAGATGACGGCGCGCGAGCTGGGCTTCGAGCGGCCCTCGCCCAACAGCCTCGACGCCGTCGGCAGCCGCGACGCGCTGATCGACTACCTGCACTTCGCCGCCCAGCTCGGCGTGCACCTCTCGCGCCTCGGCGCCGAGATCGTGGCATGGGCGGGCGACGAGGCCGGCTTCGTGGAGCTGAGCGACGCCTTCACCTCCGGCTCGTCGATGCTGCCCCAGAAGAAGAACCCCGACGCGGCCGAGCTGGCGCGGGCCAAGGCGCCGCGCCTGGCCGCCGACCTGGCGGGGCTGCTCGGCACGATGGCCGGCCTGCCGCTCGCCTACAACAAGGACCTGCAGGAGGACAAGGCGTACCTGTTCGACGCCCTCGACACGGTCGACCTGCTGCTGCCGGCCATGACCGGGATGCTCGCCGGCGCGACGTTCCGGGTCGACCGCATGCGGGCGGCGACCGAGGGCGGCTTCCTGGCGGCCACCGACCTGGCGGACCACCTGGTGCGCGCCGGCTGGCCGTTCCGCCGCGCCCACGAGGCCGTCGGGCGCCTGGTGCGGGCCTGCCTCGAGCGCGGGGTCGGGCTGGAGGACGCCGTCCCCGACGACGTGGCGGCGGCGGGCCTCGCCGACGTCGACATGCCGGAGCTCACGGCCGAGGCCTCGGTCGAGGCCAAGCGGGCGCCCGGCGGCACGGCGCGCGCGGCGGTGGCGGAGCAGCTGGCGGCGGCGCGGGCGCGGGTGGGCGCGTGGTGAGCGCCGCGCCGCCGGCCGCGCTCGGGGAGCGCCTCGGCGCCGCGTTCTTCGGCCGGCCGGTCGCCGAGGTGGCGCCCGCGCTGGTCGGCTGCGTGCTGCTGGTGGACGGCGTGGGCGGCACGATCGTCGAGACCGAGCGCTACCAGCAGGACGACCCCGCCTCGCACTCCTTCCGCGGCCCGCGTGGTCGGGCGGCGGTCATGTTCGGCCCGCCGGGCGACGTCTACGTCTACCGCTCCTACGCATCCACCACTGCATGAACCTGGTCTGCGAGGAGCCGGGGCGCGGGGCGGCGGTCCTGATCCGCGCGATCGCGCCCGAGATCGGCCTGGCCGCCATGCGCGCGCGGCGCGGCGTGCTGGACGACCGCCTGCTGGCCGCCGGGCCCGGCCGCCTCTGCGCGGCGCTCGGCGTCGACGCCGCGCTCGACGGCGCGTCGGCGGTCGGCCCCGGGTCGAGGGTCGCCGTGCACGCGCGCACCGCCCCGGTCGAGGTGGCCGCCGGCCCGCGGATCGGCATCTCGAAGGCGGTCGAGCGGCCGTGGCGCTTCTGCCTGGCCGGCTCGCCGTACCTGTCGCGGCCCCTCCCGCGCGCATGAGCGGCCTGGGCGAGCGCGCGGTCGACCTCGTCCCGCCCGGCGGGCTCGAGGCCAAGCTGGCCCTCGGCCGGCCGCTGCGGGTCAAGTTCGGCGTCGACCCCACGGCCCCCGACATCCATCTCGGGCACGCCGTCCCGCTGGTCAAGCTGCGCGAGTTCCAGGACGCGGGCCA